>JBOGZC010000037.1:0-34182 GCA_050697075.1 Solirubrobacterales bacterium
GGTGAAGCCACGGCCAGGCAGCTGGCGATCACGCTGATCTGCGAGCTGGAGGGGGCGTTTCTCCTCTGCCGCGCGATGAAGAGCACGGAGCCGATGGAGATCGCGGGCGCCAACGCCGCCGCGGCGGCGCGCGACGCGCTCGGCTAGGCCCGGGTCGCGACGACCTCGACGTACCCGCCGGGCAGCACGAGGGCCGCATCGCCGGCGCGATTCTGCGCCCGCACCCCATCCAGGAGGTCGGCCTCGAGCGCCGCCGCGCCGTCGGGGCCCACCCGCTCGAAGGCCATCATGATCGGCCCGAAGTAGGCGCGAAAGTACTCCAGCCAGTGCTCGGCTGACCGGAACCGGAAGTTGAACGTGCAGGGCTCAATCCGGAGGTCGGTGATCCCGTCGCCGAAGAGCTCGCGAACGCGCGCCTCCGTACCCCATAGGGACGGAGGGTCGATCCCCGGCGGCAGCGGCGCGTGCTTTGCGATCAGGGGAAAGAAGACGAGCCCGTCCGGCATCCAGTTCGCCATTCCGATTCGCCCGCCGGGCCGGCAGACGCGCAGGAGCTCCGCGGCGGTCTTCGCCTGGTCGGGGGCGAACATCGCACCGAAGGTCGAGAGCACGACGTCGAATGCCGCGTCTTCGAACGGGAGCTCCTGGGCGTCCCCCTCGACGAACTCGACATCGAGCCCCTCCGCCGCCGCGCGCTCACGTCCGTTCGCGAGCAGCTCGGGCACGTAGTCGACACCCACGGCCTCGCCGAATCGCCGGGATGCCGCCAGCGCGGCGTTCCCGCTCCCGCATGCCACGTCGAGGACCCGCTCGTCGGGGAGCAGATCCACCGTCTCGCACAGGCGCTCGCCGACGATCTGCGCCCGGTTGCCGATCTTGGCGAAATCCCCCGCGGACCACACCTGCTGCTGAACCTGAGTGACAGCGCGAAGGTCTGGTGCGGCGTCAGCCATCGGACGTGCACTATTTCAAGATCCCCGCCCCGCTGCCGATCCTCAAGACAATGGGCAGGAAGAGGACTCGCGGGGCGCCAGGTTGGATCGTCATCTCGCTCGCGATCGTGGCCGCCGGCGTTGCCGTCTTGCCCGCCTCGGCGGAGATGGAGAGCACGAAGCTCGACAAGCACCTCTGCAAGACGGTGCACGGCGGGAAGTTCGTCCCCATTCCGGGCTTTCCCGGCGAGAGGATCGACCGCCGGCTGCTGCCCGACATCCGATGGATGAAGCATCGGTTCGACATCTTCATCACCGACGGGTACTCAACGGACCCCGTCCACGCGCAGAATGGCGAGCACCCGATCGGCCTCGCGACCGACATCGTCCCCAACAAGGCGGTGGGCGGCACCTGGGGCGAGATCGGCGACCTCGCCCACCTGGCCGAGCCGAAGCAGAACGCGCCCATCCCGCCCTGGCGCTGGGTGGGGTGGAACGGCGACCCCGGCCACGGACGCGGCAACCACCTTCATCTCTCCTGGATGCACTCGCCGGCCAAGCCCCGGCACCCGGCCCGGGTCGTCTACACGCGCAGGTGCCCGGGACCGGTGGACGCAGCTCCCGCCCGCCACCGCCACCGCACGAGCGGCCCGACCGGCGGCACCCGGCCCACCGGCGGGAGCGGCGGCTCGCCGAGCGGCGGGATCTCGTCGGGCAAGCTCGCCCCGGTCGTCCCGGACTACTAGCGCCTGGGGGTCGGGGCTGGGTACGGGAGAGGGTCGCGCCTCAGTCTCGTCCCTCCCGGCCTCTAGGCGAACTGCGTCCCGATGTGTCCGGAGGACGGACGCAACGGGACACAGTTTCGGTCCGCGAGCTCCTCTCCCCACCCAGCCCGCGTTTCATCCTCGCCCCGGCCGCTGCACGCGAGCAGGACCGTGCGACCCGTCCTCGAGAGCGGTTCCCGGGCGTTTTCGTCGTGTTTGGCTCGAGCCAGGCAAATCCGCGGCACATGCCCGCTACCGCTTAAGGCTGCTTCCTTCCGGATCTGACCTGATTCGCGGGCGCGCATTGCGCGGGACCTGGCCGTCAACGCCGCCCGCGACGTACTGACCCCGAAGGCCGCGACCCTCGGACGGGCATTCAGCCCCGCTAGAGCGGATTGCGGGTGACAGGGCACCGCTACCTCCCCGCCTAGCACGGTCCGTGGCCATCCTAGCGCCCGACGTGCGCAAGTCGTCCGCCAACCGGCCGCAGCGCTAAAGGGTTAGCGCGAGACACCGATGCGTGGCATGAGATGTCTTGGAGGGCGCTCAACGCGTGGAGGACGCTCGGACCGCTGCTTTTCGTCGGGGCGGCGCTCCTGCTCACCCCTGCTGGGGCCAAGGCGGATGGGTCGTGCGCTCTCGGCAGCTTCGGAGCGACCAACCTGCCGTGCGCGGACTGGCGGCCGTACTCGGATTCGAGCCCCTTCAACTCGAGGATCGGGGCTCATCCCCAGGTCATCTCGGACTCCGAGCCCATCGTCGACCGGCTCAACCACGGGGGGCCGGTCAACTCGCTCGTGGCCGGCGACCCGGATCGGGGAGCGAGCCCGACCTTCTGGTCCACCCCCGACGACCCCGCCTATCGGGTCGAATGCGACTCCTTCGGGGGCCGGTGCGCGATCTCAGGGATGGAGATCCACATCCCCAAGCAGGCAACGCCTCAAGGCGGGTACGCCCGGCTCAAGGATTGCGGAGGCTGCAGCGCCAACGAGGGGAACTGGGATCACGACGCCCACATGACGATCGTCGACCAGGCCAGCGGCTGGGAGTACGACTTCTGGGCCGTGCAGGCGAAGGCCGACGGCGTGGTCACCATCGGGTGGGGCGGGCGCACCCGCATCGATGGCAACGGGCTCGGCTCCGGAGGCGTGGCCGCGGGGTTCGGCAACCTCGCCGGGGTCATCCGCGCGCCGGAATTCGTCTCGGGGCACATCGATCACGCGCTGACCATCGCCGTGCCGTGTGTCAGCGGGACGGTCTGGCCGGCGACGGGGCGCGCCTACGAATGCGACCAACACGGCATGTCGTCAGGCAACCGCCTGGAGCTCGGCTCGCGGGTTCAGCTCCAGATCTCGGACGCTCAGCTCGCCAAGCTGCCGACGTGGCAGCGCGGGATCGCGCGCGCTCTTCGGGACTACGGCGCGTACGTCAACGACACCACCGGCCAGGAGGACCAGTGGGGCCCCAGCCTCGAGGGAGCGGCCACCTACACCGACTTCGGCCGCAACGACCCTGACGCGTCGGTGAACCCGAGCGACGACACCGGCGACTACAACCACAACGGCTGGCGCGAGACCTGGTTCTACCTCGCCAAGCGAATCGACTGGAGCAACCTGCGCGTGCTGGCGCCGTGCGACCCGGCCGTGGGCTGCGACGAGGGCTCGCCGCCCTCATCGACCCCCAGCCCGAAGCCTTCGGGCTCGGCATCAGCCTCGACCCCGGCGGGCGCGTTCATGCGCTCCGCCTCGGCGTCGGGGACGTGGGGACGGGCTCGCTCGGCGGCCACTCAGCCCCGCCGGGGGCGCCGATCGCGTGCGATCCGCGCGGGCAGGCTGGCGAGGGCCCACGGCCACTCGCACCGGGCGCACCGAGCCCGCCGACCCCGCTCCGCCTAGCGCGACCCGACGCCGATAGGCTCGCGATCCGATGAGCGGATCCGTGCCGTGGGCGATCTCGGGGACCTATCTCGAGGCCTGCAACTGCGAGGCGATCTGCCCATGCCGGACGGTCGGCCGCCGCAAGGGAGGCCGCTCGACCTACGGGACCTGCCTGGGCGCACTCTCGTGGCGGATCGAGGAGGGCGACGCCGGGGACGTCCCCCTCTCCGGCCTGAACGTGGTGCTCGCGCTTCGGTACGAGGACGACGAGCCCGGCTCCCCCTGGGACTTCTTCCTCTACCTCGACGATCGGGCCGACGAGCCTCAGCGAGACGCGCTCGAGGCGATCTTCCTCGGACGGCTGGGGGGAACTCCTCGCCAGCAGTTCCCGTGGGCCTTCAAGGCGAGCAACCTGCTCGGCGTGCGCGCCGCACCGATCGAGATCGAGCACACGCCCGGGCGGGGCTGGTTTCGTGCCGCGGGCGAGGTCTCCGTCCGGATCCGCGGGGCGGTCGCCGAACAGGAACCGGTCACGTGCGTGATCCCCGGTCATCATCAGCCCGGCCGCGAGGTGGTGGCGGACGCGCTGGCCGTCGACGATGCGCCGCTCGCCTTCGATCTGAGCGGCAAGTGCGGGTATGAGTCCCGCTTCGCGTACTCCTCGAGAGCCGGCGAGTGAGCCGGGTAGGAGGGCTAGTACCGCGGTGGGGGATGCGAAATCTCTGCGCCCGGCGATGCCGTTTGCACTAGACTGCCGCTCCGTGGGGAGGAGTCCACGCCACCTCGGAGGAGTGGCAGCGATCGCCATGATGGCGGCGGTGCTGCTGGCGCCAGCTTCGGCGCCGGCGCAGGTGACGGGGTTCACGAGCGGCGTGACAGCCGGCGAGGTGACGGCTCACACGGCAATCGTCTGGGGGCGCACCGACCGCCCCGCGTTCGTCGTGGCCCAGGTCGCCAAGGACGGCAAGTTCAGCAACCTGGTCAGGCAGCGGAGCCTCCACGCGACCCGCGCCACCAACAACACCATCCAGACGGTGTTCGACGGCTTCGCGCCGAACACCACCTATCACTACCGCTTCTGCTACCCCGGCGGCAAGAAGTGCAGCGCCGCGGGCAAGTTCAAGACCGCCCCGGCCCCCAACGATCCGAAGACGATCCGATTCGCCTACTCGGGCGATGAGACGGCTGTCCCGGCCCCGGGCCACACCGAGCCCTTCTACGGCAACTTCACGGCCTTCAAGACGATGGCCGCGGAGAACAACAACTTCAACATCGATTTCGGGGATGTCATCTACTCGGACCCGGAGGTTGCGGGCGTGCCCACGGCTTCGACCGTCGCACAGAAGTGGGCCATGTACCGCAAGAAGATGTCGATCGAGAACATGCAGAGGATCCGCGAGGCCACCGGCCTCTATAACCACTGGGACGACCACGAGTTCATCAACGACTTCTCGATCCCGGAGAACGGGCGCCCGCTCTACGACCGCAGCGTGAAGGCGTTCCGCAACTACGAGCCGGTCACCTACACCAGCAAGAACGGCATCTATCGCACCGTCCGCTGGGGCAAGAACCTCCAGCTCTTCTTCCTCGACGAGCGCTCGTTCCGAAGCGCCAAGGCGTCGGCAAACCACGTCTGCGACAACCCGCAAACGGGCCAGCCGGACCTCGCTCCGACGGCGCCCCAGAGCACCCGCAACCTGTTCTCGATCCTTGTCCCCTCGCTCTCTGCGCCCGTCTCGCAGGCCTGCAAGAACCAGATCAACAACCCCAACCGCACCTTCCTCGGCAGCCACCAGCTCAACCGGTTCCTCTCCGAGGTCAAGCACTCGACCGCGAAGTGGAAGGTGGTCATGAACGAGACTCCGATGCAGCAGTTCTACGCGCTGCCGTATGACCGCTGGGAGGGCTACGCATATGAGCGCGTGAAGCTGCTGAAGGCGCTCGAGAACGCTCACGTCGATCACCTGGCCTTCCTCACCACCGACACCCACGCGGCCTTCCAGAACGTGGTCCGCTACCGCACGCTGTCCGGCGACGTCGCGCCCGCCAATGCCGCCGGGATGGCGACGCCCTCCGACAGCCCGTTCCAGGACTTCATCATCGGGCCGGTCGCGACCAGGAACTTCGAGGGGGAGATCGACGACACGACCGGGCAGCCGGGTAGCGGTCACGCCGTCGCGGCTGCGTTCTTCAAGCCGCCACCGCCCAATGGCGTGGGAATGTCGTGCGCGAACGGCAACGTGAACAGCTACGCCGAGGTGACCGTCACGGGGAGCACCCTCAAGGTCGCCTACAAGGACGAGAACGGGAACACGGTCAAGGACGTCGACGGCTCGACCGACTGCGGCCCGTACGTCCTCACGCACTGACCCTGCGTATCATCGCCTGAGCGGGAGCAAACTCCTTAGGAGGTAGCGCCTCGTGGAGGCTTGGACGCGGCGCGTCATCCGTCACCGCAAGAAGGTCCTCGCGGCGTGGCTCGTGCTGCTGGTCCTCGGGGGATACGGCGCAGCGAACGTCGGGAAGCTACTCAGCAACCGCTTCAGCGTTCCGGGCTCGGACGCGGAGCGCGGACTCGATCTGCTGAAGGACCGCTTCAACGAGCGCGGCGACGGAGCGTTCACGCTCGTCTTCAAGGCCGATCGGCCGGTTGCGAACAGCCCGGCGTTCAGGCTCCGAGCGGCTCACGCCGCCCACGAGGCCGCCGGGGCGGTGAGCGGGGCGAGGCCCGGGCCCGTTCTGCCCGCCTCCAGAGACGTCGCCTACGTCGAGATCAACACGCCGCTCGAGAACGCGGACGCCGCCGACAAGACGCAGGCCGTCCGCGACGCGACCCCGAGCGTGCCCGGCGCGACGACCTATCTCTCGGGCTATCCGGCGATCAACCACGACACGCAGAAGATCTACAACGACGACCTGAAGCGAGGCGAGTCCATCGCGATCCCCATCGCGCTGATCGTGCTCGCGTTCATGTTCGGGACGCTGGTCGCGATCGGCGTCCCGTTCGCGTTTGCGTTGGTGACGATCCCCTCCACCCTGGGCGCCGTATGGATCTTCGCCCACTTCATGGACATGGCGGTCTACGTGACGAACATCGTCACGCTGATCGGCTTCGCGATCGCGATCGACTACTCGATGCTGGTCGTGTTCCGGTATCGCGAGGAGCTGGCGCACACCGAATCGGAGACCGAGGCGCTCGTGACCACGATGCGAACGGCAGGGCGCGCCACCCTGTTCTCGGGGGCCACCGTCGCGATCGGCCTCGCCCTGCTCCTGTTCATGCCCCTTCCCTTCATGCAGTCGATGGGAGTCGGCGGGCTCTTGGTCCCGCTGTTCTCGATCGCGGCCTCAGCGACCTTCCTGCCGGCGCTGCTCGCGGTGCTCGGCCGCAAGATCAACCGCTTCAGAGTGATCCCAAAGCGCGTACTCGCGGCACGCGCTGAAGGCAAGCCGGGCTTTTGGACCCGCCTCTCCCGCTCGATCATGAGGCGACCCGTGTGGTACCTCGTCGGCGCCGGCGGGCTAATGATCGCGCTCGCGATCCCCGCCCTCCAGCTCCACCTCACGGGCGGCGACAACCGCGGCATCCCCTTGACGACGGAGGCGACCCGTGGGCTGGCATTGCTCGAGGGCACGCTCGGCCCCGGCGCGCTGGCGCCCAACCAGATCGCGATCGACACCAACGCGCCGGGTGGCGCGACCCAGCCCGCCACCGTGGCGGCCGAGAAGCGCCTGGTCGTGGCGCTCAAGCATGACCCGGAGGTCGATCCGAGCACGATCCAGGCGCCCGTCTTGGCCGGCCCCGGGCCGGCCGGCGTCGCGAGGGCCCAGAAGGCGAACCTGATCGACTCCGACCGCCAGGTGATCCAGATCCGCGCCGCAGGGCGAAGCGATGCCGGTACGACGCAGGCGGTGGACCTCGTCCACCGGATCCGCGACGACTACGTGCCCGCGTCCCGGTTCCAGGGCTCCACCACCGTCCTACTGACCGGGGCTCCGGCGTTCGGCGTCGATTTCATCGACACCGCGTACGCCGCGTTCCCGTGGTTGATCGTAGCCGTGCTCGTGCTCTCCTATCTGGTGTTGCTGCGGGCCTTCCGATCGGTTGTCCTGCCGCTCAAGGCCGTGCTGATGAACTTGCTCTCGGTCGCCGCGACGTACGGCGTGTTGGTGCTGGTCTTCGAGCACGGCCTGCACTCCGTTCTCGGCCTCCAGCCCTCTTCGCAGATCGAGGCCTGGATCCCGATCTTCCTGTTCGCGATGCTCTTCGGCCTCTCGATGGACTACGAGGTCTTCCTGCTCTCGCGCATGCGCGAGGAGTGGGACCTCCACCACGACAACGAGCGGGCGGTATCCAGCGGGCTCGAGCACACGGGCCGCATCATCACGGCCGCGGCGATCATCATGATCGCCGCCTTCTCGGGCTTCACGTCGGGATCGTTCGTCGGCCTGCAGGAGTTCGGGATCGGGCTGTCGGCGGCGATCCTGTTCGACGCGACGGTCGTTCGAGCCCTCCTCGTCCCCGCGTTGATGAAGCTCCTCGGCGACTGGAACTGGTACCTGCCGGAGCGGGTGCGTCGGGCGATGCGCCTGGCGCCACGCAAGCCGGCGACCGAGGCGGGGCGCTCGGGGCAGTAGTCGCCGTCGCGAGGGCTACGCGCCGGGCGGCGGCGCAGACCGGGTCGAGAACGGCAGGCGCCAGTCCTCGTGGCTCTCCTCGTTGATCGAGAGCCGCCATTCGTATCTGCCCCCTGGCGGAAGCGGCAGGGGGCCGACGGTGATCGCGAGCGGCACGTCGATGGAGGTGCCGGGCTTGACCCCCGGCGGGCGGCCCACCTCGAATGAGCCCTCGATCGTGATTGGCTCCTCGACACCCGTCTCGGTCTCGAGCTCAACGGAGTTCCCGTCGCTGTCGACCAGGTCGAACCGGAAGCCGTGCTCGACGTTGGTCCGGTCCCAGGGGACCTGGATGTAGACAGCGATCGCCGACGGGGTCGGCTCGGGGCCGGTGATCGACCAACCGGCGCCCAGGATGTAGAGCTTGCCGTCGACCGCTTGTGCCGCGTCGGCCAGCAGCATCGTCACCTTCATGGAGGCATCCTCGCACGGCGACGCGGGCCCGGGGCCGCGGGGCGCCGGGGAACCGGCGCGCGCTCTTTTTTCTGCGTCTATGCTCGCGCCGGAACTCGATCTGGCGCGCCCCCGAAGCGGGCGGTCAAACCGAAACGGGAGGAGGCTGATTCACGTGGGAGGTCCGAGGCGCCCTGGCACGGTTGCCCTGATTGCGGCCGCGATCCTCGCGGCCTGCGCGGCCAGCGCGAGCGCCGCGCCACCCACTCCCGGCGCGTACGGACTGAACGACTTCGGTGGCTTTCGCAACATCCTGCCGCCGGCCCAGGGCGCGAACGCCAACTTCGCCCAGGTCGCGGCCTTCGAGGCCAACGGCACCTATCCGCCGCACACGAGCGACAGGCAGCTGAGCATGTACACCGGGCTGATGTACGCGGCCCCGGGGCTCCAGGCATCGCAGATCGGCAACTTCTACAAGGACGCCAGCTTCGGGGCGAAGCCGGCGAACATCGAACGCACGTACAGCCCGCGCGGCGACGTGACCATCGAGCGCGACAAGGACGGGGTCCCCCACATCTACGGCGCGACCCGCGCCGGAGCGATGTTCGGCGCCGGATACGCGACCGCCGAGGATCGCCTGTTCATGATCGACGTGCTGCGTCACGCCGCTCGCGCCCAGCTTGCGTCGTTCGCCGGCGGCTCCAACACGGCCATGGACGAGTCGATCTGGGCCGAGACGCCCTATCGCGAGTCGGAGCTCCAGGAGCAATACGACCGGGCGCAGCGGCTCTACGGGCAGGACGGCGCCCAGATCCAAAGGGACGTCAACAACTACGTCGCCGGCGTCAACAAGTTCATCACCGAGGCGTGCGCTAACGCGACGAAGCTCCCCGGCGAGTACAGCCTGATCAATCCCTCGCAGAGCATCTGCCTGCAGGGCCACCAGTGGAAGGCCACGGACGTGATCGCGATCGCATCGCTCGTCGCCGGCATCTTCGGCCAGGGTGGCGGCGGGGAGCTCGATCTCGCTCAGTCCCTCGAGGCGTCGCTCCAGAAGTTCGGGGCTCTTCAGGGGAAGAAGGTCTGGGGCGACTTCCAGGAGTTCAACGACCCCGAGGCGCCGACCACCGTCCACGGACAGAGCTATCGCTACGGCCAGCCGCCTGCGCAACCCAAGGGCGTCGCCCTGCCCGACCCGGGGACGCTCCAGCGCACGAACGTCGTCACGTCGTCGAGCGGCAGTGCACAGGCCGCCACGGAGTCGGCCCCGTCCGGCGAGCTGCCCGGGCTTTTGAACCCGTTCGAGCAGCACCACGGCGCCTCGAACGCGCTGCTGGTCTCGGGGGCCGAATCGAAGACCGGCCATCCCGTGGCCGTGATGGGCCCGCAGGTCGCCTACTGGTCGCCGCAAATCCTGATGGAGGAGGACATCCACGCGCCGGCGACGTCCAAGGGCCCGCCGATCGACGCACGTGGCGCCGCCTTCCCGGGGACGAATCTCTACGTCCAGCTGGGACGAGGGCGCGACTACGCCTGGAGCGCCACCTCTGCGGGCCAGGACATCATCGATACCTACGCGGTCAAGCTGTGCGTCCCGGGCGGCGGACAGCCAACGCTCAGCTCCAACCACTACGAGTTCGCGGGCAAGTGCCTGCCGTTCGACGTGCTCACCCGGACCAACTCCTGGACCCCGACGCCCGCGGACCAGACGGCGGCCGGGTCGGAGACCCTCACCACCTTGCGGTCGAAGCTCGGCGTGGTCGTGGGCCGGGCGAAGATCAACGGCAAGCCCTACGCCTACACCCGGCTGCGCGCCACGTACTTCCACGAGGTCGATCCGTCCGCGCTCGGGTTCGCCGACTTCAACAACCCGAACAAGATGCGCTCGCCCCAGGACTTCATGCGGGCCGCAAACCACATCTCCTACACGTTCAACTGGTTCTACGTCGACAACAAGCACATCGCCTACTTCAACTCGGGCATCAACCCGGTTAGACCGAGCTACGTCGACTCGAACCTGCCCACCTTCGGCAGGAGGGAGTTCCTGTGGAGGCACTTCAACCCGGGTGCCGCGACCGAGGAGGGGGCACCTTTGGCCGCCCATCCACACGTGATCGACCAGAAGTACCTGACGAGCTGGAACAACCGGCAGGCGCCCGACTACAACACCGGCTTCTCCTCGCTCTTCCGATCGCAGCCGCTCGACGCGCGAATCCAGCGTGACATCGCGGGCCCGCGCAAGATGAGCCTGGAGCGGCTGATCTCGGACATGGAGGACGCCGGGACGGTGGATCTGCGGGGCGACCGCGTGCTCCCCTGGGTCCTGAAGGTGATCAACAAGCAGCCGGTCACCGACCCGGCGCTCAAGAGCGCCCTCCAGAAGCTCGCTACTTGGCACGCCTCGGGCGCGCACCGCATCGACAGAAACCGGGACGGGGCCTACGAGCAGTCGGACGCGATCCGGATCATGGATGCCTGGTGGCCGCGGCTCGTCGCCGCCGAGTTCAAGCCCACGCTCGGCCAGACCCTGTTCGACCGGCTTCCGTTCGGCCACGACGCTCCCGGGCCGGTCGGCTCCGCGTTCGACACCAACTCGTACGGCTACGTTCAGAAGGACCTGCGAGACCTCCTCGGCGGGAGCGTCAAGGGGCCCTATTCCCGCGTCTACTGCGGGCACGGCAAGCTCGGGGCCTGCCGGAGCTCGCTGCTGGGCTCGCTGGGCGCCGCGCTCCAGCACGACTCGAACGCCGAGATCTACGGCGGTGAGTCGCAGGCCACTCACGACAAGATCGGCTTCACGGCGGTCGGCGCGATCACCCAGCCCCGGATCCCCTGGGTGAACCGCCCGACCTTCCAGCAGGCCATTCAGGTCCAGGGTCACAGGTAGGGCCGGCGCTCAGTCGCCGCCTGCGCAGAGCCCCACGCGGCCGAGGTGGCTCGCGACGTAGCAGTAGGCCGGCTTGGGCTCGAGGTTCGCCCGCACGACGCCGTACGGCTCGAAGTGGGGGCCTTCCGTCTTCGTCTCCCGAAGCGCATAGAAGAGGAACGCCCGAACATCCGTGTTCTCGGTGGAGCGGTACATCCGGACCAGGAGGGGGCCCTGGCGGGCCGGGTCGACGCTCCCCTTCAGGCGCGGCGCGGGGGCGCCGCCCACCCCCACCTCGGTGATCCAGAGCGGAGTTTCCCGGTCCCCGAAACGATCGCGGACCCGCCGCAGCTGGTCGAGGTTCGCGGTCATCTGCACCACCCACGGAGGGCCCTGCGGATACGGATGCGAGGCGATGCCGTCGAACGATGCCTTGCCCGCTTGGCGGTAGACGCCGCTCAGGAACCGGGCTGCCGGGATCCCCGCCCCGGTCTTGGAGGTGCCCGCCGCAAGGCCCCCGGTGAGGATCGGCGCGGGGACGCCGCTGGCGTGCGCTGCCGCGTGGGCGGCCTGGAGCAGCCGCGAGTACAGCGCGGGCGAGGGGGCCGGCGCGAAGAACCGCGGGATGTTCGGCTCGTTCCAGACCTCAAGCGCGACCATTCGCGGGAAACGGCGCATCAACGCCGCGATGAACGCGCGCCAGTCGGCGATGCGGCGGGGGCTGGGCGGATAGGAGCAGAGCTCGCCATAGGCGGCGCGGCACGTTCCCGGGCGATCCCAGCCGCTCTGCCGCGCCCACTCGGGGGTGCCGTAGGCGAGCACGATCGGCCTGATGCCAGCCGAGAGCATCGCGTCGTAGGACCTCGTCACAAGCGCCCAGTTGAACCGGTGAACCGGAGAGCCGTTTGTCTGCACGGGTGGACGGCGCTCGACCGCGGCCCAGGAGACCGCCAGTCGATCGACGCTGGCACCTGCGCGTGAGGTCAGGTCGATCTGCTGCATGGTGCCGAACCGGGTCGAGCCCCCCGGGCACGGCTTTGACGGAGCAACGAGGCTGGCGCTATAGCCCGGCGGGCCAGCGAGCGCCCGATAGCAGTAGTCGCCCCAGCCGGCCGTGAAGCCCCACGGCGGGTTCTGGAGGCGCTCCGGCGGGGGGGCGGTCGTGATGGTCACGGTTCGCGAGCCGTGCCCGGCGATCAGGAGAGCCACGGCACCCGCGATCGCGAGGGCAGCCGCGACCAGGCCGGCGATCACGAGGCCCTTGCCCCACGCCCCCATCCTGTGGCCCGCCGAGCCTCCGAGGCCGCGGTCGGGCCCCCCTGCGCCTTCGGGCCGAATCACGCCTCAAATGCTATGGGCCGCGGGCCCACCGGCAGTCCCACCTGAGCGCGCAGCACGCCGACGGCGACCTATCATCAGCGCCCCGGGCGCGTAGCTCAGTGGGAGAGCGCTCGCTTCACACGCGAGAGGTCGCTGGTTCGAAACCAGCCGCGCCCATCGTCCGAATCGCCTGCATCTGAGTGGGTTTCGGGGTCCTCCGGGGGCGTCTCGATCGGGCCCTCCGAAGCGTCTTGGGGGCGATTTCTGCCCAATTCTGCCCAATCGGCCCCCTCAACCAGCGCCCGTAGGCGCTCACGCTCGCCGTCGCGCCGGCGCATCAGGTGGGTGTAGACGCGAAGCGTGAACTTGGGGTCGGTGTGGCCGAGCTGGGCCATGATGTAGGCGGGGTCCTCCCCGCAGGCGGCGAGGAGCGAGGCGAAGGTGTGGCGGAGCTTGTGGGCGGTGAGGCCCTCCGGGAGCGGCATCAGGCCGCGCTCGGCGAGCAGCTCGTTGGCCCGCTCGATCACGGGTTCCACCACCCGCTGGCGGATGTTGTCCTTGGTGCGGCTCTTGCCGGTGGCGGTCGGGAACATCGGCGCCCCGGCGGCAACCGGCCCCAGCTCCGCCTTGTAGGCGACGAGCTCGTCGCGCAGCACCGGCAGGATGTCGATCCGCCGCGCGGCGGCCGAGGACTTGGTGCCTAGGATCGTGATCCTCCCGGTCGACAGGTCGACGTCGCGGACCCGGATCCTCGCCGCCTCTGCGGCGCGAGGGCCAGCGAAGACGAGCGTGGCGATGAGCGCGCGCCGGCCCGCCGTCCTGGCCGTCGGGCGGACGTCGAGCTCGCCGGCAGCGTCGAGGAGGGCGGCGATCTGATCCGCAGTGTCGAGGTAGATCGGCGCCAGCCGGGTGACCTTGAGGCGCCGTCGCTTCCCGCGGGCGGGATTTCGCTCGAGATACCCGTACTCAACCGCCACCTCGAGGATCTGGGCTAGCAGCCCCAGGGTCTTGTTGATCGACTCCGATCCCAGGCTTCCCTCGCGCACCTTCGCCTGCCGGTAGCGGTCGACCTCCTCGAGCGTGATCTCGGAGAGCCGGTGCCGCCGGAAATGGGGAAGGAGGTGATTGGAGAGGCGCCAGCGGTAGTCGCTCTCGCTCGTCGCTTGGAGCTCGCGCCTGTGTGAGTCAAACCATCGCGAGGAGAACTCGTGGAAGCTCGGGTCTGGCGGGGGCTCCTCCCTCTCGGCCCGCTCAGGAGGGCGCCAGATGCCGCGCCGGGCGTCGGCGAGGATGTTGGCGAGCTCCTCCTCGGCCCGGCGCCGCGTCCACCCCTCCTGGACGGTCCCCAGCGTTAGGTGGTGCCGGCGTCCGTAGGCGCGAAAGCGGATCGCGAACGTGCGCCCCTGTTGGCCCGTCCACTCGATCACCTGTCCCGTCGCCTTGGGCGCCATCGCCGATCCTCATGTCACCCCGCGGGCACCGAGGAAGCCCTCATGCTCGCGATCTTCCCCGAATCTGCAACAGGGGCACCCCGTCTGCAGGCCGCACGGGACCCCTCCGCCGGTTGCGCCCGCCAGGTGACTCCTTCTCGCTCGCATCCTTCCGCTCTTCGGTGACGGTAAGCCATTCCGCGACCGTCTGCGGGTCGAAGCGAAGCCGGGCCTTCGGCCCGTCACCGAGGCGGATGGCGCCGAGCTCCTGGGCGCGCTCATACACCGTGGAGCGAGAGATCCCGAAGCGGCGTGCAACCTCTGCCGCACTCATCAGACCTTCGGTTGGCACCCCGTTCGCCGTCAGCAGTTCGACCACCCGCCGAGCGACCGCGTCGATGCTTGCCGCGTCGAGCGCGGCCGGCCGGCCATGCTCCTCATCGATGTGTCGACGACCAGCTTGCATCCGCGCTCTACAAGGCACGTCGGAGCCGGACCGAAAACGTCGCATCAAACTGGTCGGGCCCAGCGGCGCACGCCGTGGCCGCCGCCCCTCCTCAACGCTCGATCGCAAGCTCGAGCACTTGCTCGTGCTCCAGCTCGTGCTCCAGCCTCCACTCGACCTCTCGCTGCCTGAACCGATCGCGGAACCGCTGAAGCTCGCGCTGCCCGGCGCGCCACTCGGCGCGGACGCCGGCATCTGGCTCCTCCCCCAGCGCCCGCTCGCGATCGGTGATGCCGAGGTGCTGGCGGCGGCGCTCGAGGCGATCGACGGCACGCTCCCACTCGAGGCGCTTCGAAAGGGGCTCGGGCCGCGGCCCCAGCCCGTCAACGATGTAGCGCGGCTCGAGCCTGATCGCCGCCTCGGTGCGAAGCCGCCGGCGCGTGGAGAGGATCCGCTCGATCGCCGCCGCGCGCCCGCGATCCGGTTGCGATGCGTCGATCTGGCGCTCGGCCGCCTCCGCCTGGGAGCGAAGCTCGGCGGCACGCGATTTCGCTTGCCGCGCGATCGCCGTGAGCCGCGCCCGCTCCGCGTGTGAGGCGCCTTGCGCCGTCGCCCGGGCCCGTTCCGGGTCGCGCTCGGCGTCGCGACGCGCGGCGGCGAGCGACTCGTGGCGCCGCGAGGCCGGCGACTGCGCGGCTTGCTCCGCGCGGCGAAGCTCGGTGACCAGCTCCTGCGTCGAGCGGCGCTCGAGCTCTGCCCGGAGGCGCTCGTCGAGCGCCGTGGCGGCGCCCTCGCTTCGCTCGGCCTGGCGCCCGAGCTCCTCGATGTCGACTCTGCGCTCGGGCCGCTGGGGGGCGATCTCCGCCCGCTCGAGCGGCTCGCGGGCGACCGCATACAGCTCGGTTCCGTTGCGCGCCCGGGTCAGCGCCGTGTATGCCTCCTCTCTGGTGAGGCCGTCACTGAGAACACAGAAGGCGCGATCGACGGTCATCCCCTGGGCGCCGTAGCGGGTGATCGCGTAGCCGAGCTCGACCGCCGCGGCGCCGCCGGGAGCGGTGCGATCGAGGTAGTCGGACCCAAGCGTCAACACCCGCCCGCGCTCTGAAGCATGGCGAAGGGTCAGCTCGCGCCGCGCCGGGTCGAGGGCCTCGACGATCCAGCGCTCGCGGTTGTAGACGGGCTCCGTGCCGCGGCGGTTGACCCGGGTCACCACCCGGTCGCCGACCCGGATCCGGCTCTCCCCCACCTCGACGGCCGTTCGGCCGAGCTCGCCGTCTTGCTCGCGCAGCGCCTGGGCGAGGGCGTTCAGGCGCTCGGTTCGCGCCCGGGTGCGGGCGAGCACGATCGCGTCCTCGCCCGAGCGCGCTGCGAGGTGGCGGTCCTCGGCCGCCCTGAGCTCGAGATCGGCGACGCCGTCGCAGAAGGTGAGCCGCTCGCGCTCCGCATAGGCGGAGATCGCCGCGGAGCCGCGGCCCGAGCGAACGAGCTCGACCGCCTGGCGCTCGATCGGGTCGTTGAGGCGACGCACCTCCTGGAGCTCCACCGCGTCGAGCCGATCGGCGAGCGCCCGAAACGCCCCCGGGTGCTCAATCGCCGGCAGCTGCTCGGGATCGCCGATCAGAACGAGCTTGGCTTCGTCTCGGGCGCAGAGCTCCTGCAGGCGGGCGATCGCCCTGGTCGAGGCGACCGCGGCCTCGTCCAACACTACGACGCCGCCGCGGGGGACGCCGTAGACCTCCGCCTCATAGAGCAGCCAGGTGAGGCTCGTCGACGGGATCCCGGCCTCCGCCTCAAGGATGCGCGCGGCCGTGTTCTGCGGCGAGGCGCCGATCACCCGAATTCCGGAGGCCTCGAACGCATCGCGGACCGGGCGCAGGGCGCGGGTCTTGCCGGCGCCGGCGCGGCCGACGACGGAGACGGTCCCCTCGCCCCCGAGCGCGAGGCGGCGGACGAGTTCGCGCTGCTCTCGGTCGAGTGCCGGATCTCGACGAAGCGCCGCCTCGACGGCGGCCTCGCTCGCGGTCGCGAGGCGCCGGTTCGCGTGGCGGATCGCCCTCCCTATGAGCCGCTCCTCGAGCCCCAGCACCTCGCGGGTCGTGTAGAGGGTCTCCCGCGAGGCCTCGGGACCGGCGCCCGCCGGCCGCGCGTCGCCGAGCTCGACGATGTCGGTGCGCTCGAGAAGGCGATTTGCTGCGCACTCGATGTCGGCGACCGTCGCGCCCTGGCGATTCTGGCTTGCGAGCTCCCCGAGCAGGTGGCGGCGGGCGAACGTCGAGCGCTCGGCGGTCAGCGCCGCCTCTGTCTGTGCGAACAGGCGCCGCTGGCTCAAACGCTGGGCGCGCTGTCTTCCGCGACGCAGGGCGAGCTCGGGCTCAAAGCCAGTCTCGCGCGCCCGTGCGCGCCACTCGGCGCGCATGTCGGCGGCAGCGACGCGGTAGTCCTTCGCCTTGCGGGAAGTTAGCGCGGCCAGCTCGCGCGAGCGCCTGGATGCCCCGCCCATCTCCTTCAGCTTCGCCTCGATCTCCGCGCGGCGACGCGAGAAGCTCCGCAGCGTCTCGTCCGGAACGCCCGCGATCTCGGCGGTGCCGCGATGGACCTCGCGCCACTCAAGGGCGAGGGTGCAGGTCAGCTCGTGGCGGAGGTGCGCCTGGTAGAGGTAGCCGGCGGTCTTCGCCCGTCGGTAGAGCATCTGGGCGTCCAGGGCGCGCCACTCGCCGTCCCCCGTGCGGACGAGGTTGGCGACCACGACGTGGGTGTGGAGCTGGGGATCGCCGGCGCGGCTCATCCGGTGGCGAAACGCCGCGCCGACGAACCCCGAGCCCTTCGCCGCGCGACGGGCGGCGCCGACCCGGGAGACCGCCGCCTCACGCTCCAGATAGGAGAGCGCAGCCTCAACCGAGCGCTGGTGTGCATCGCGGATCGCGGCCGCCGTCCGCTCCTCGCCCGTCGCCCAGACGACGCTGACCGACTTTGGCGCCGAGAAGGTGAGGTCGAAGCCCGGCACGCGCCGCTTCCACAAGCGCCGCGGTAGCTGCGCGCCGGAGTCCGGGTCCTCGCCGGCGAGGACCGCCTTCAGCTCGTGCCGGGAGACCTCGCCGTCGAGTCCGAGCTCGGCCGTCCCGCCGCCCGTCCAGCGCCCCGGCGCCTCGCCTTCGCCGGCGTAGTAGTCCTCGATCCCGTTCGCGACCGTGTCGAGGTAGTAGGCCTCCTGGCCCTTGCCGAGCTTTCCGATCGTGAGCATCGCTCTGCTCCCTTGTCGCGAAAGCAGCGCGAGCGTCCAACTTTCCGATGGCATTTCCGAAGGAATTGCAACTGTGTGGGCGGGGCGAAGGCTGGAGTTGGCAAGCGGTTTTCGGAGGGCGACAGCGTGCTGGGCCGCCTCCCAAGCTGATCGAGGTGACTAGATGAGAGCTGCCGGGAGATGCTGCGTGGGCTGATGCTTGGGAGTCACGACAATGACGTGTTGGTGCCGAGGTCAGTGGACCTCCGCACCAATGGGATGAGCTGTCAGCGTTGGCCGGAGGGCCTGTCGAGAGTGCTGCATTCAGGCGCTTGCGAGAGCGAGTTGTGGCGCGCGGTGGCTTTTGCCCTCATCGTCCCGAGCGTGCACCTCGCGAACCCGATCGACACGCCCGCGCATGGCGCAAAGCAGAAGCCTGGCCTAGTCCCGGAGTCCGACCGCGTCGAAGGCATCCTCGGGCCGCAGCGCCGAAACAGGGGCGCAGCCACCCCCAAACATAGGCGGGTCAGCCCCCTTGCCTGGTGCGCATCGCAGACCTACAGTCGGCTCTGCGAGCATGAAAGCTGGAGGTTGACCTGGCATGGGACCAGAGGTGGCCGAGCAAGCGACCAAGCGACGTGGGCGCGTGCGGCGTTTCATGGCATGGCTCGGGTATGGCCTGGAAATCCACCCGGAACAGCGGTCGGATCGAGACGCTCGCCGCACCAGGCGTAAGGCCGAGGTGGCCGAGCGCCGGGAGAGGCAGCGGGCCGACCGCCTGGCGAGGAAGGAGGCTAGGCGAAGGACGAGCGATGACCTCGACGGGCTGCGGCTGCTCGTGGCCGAGATGGAGTCCCGAGCCCGTTTCGCCGAGCAGCAGGTCGAGGAAGCGCGAGCCCGAGTTACCGATGCGCAGTCGAGCGCCGACCGGGCTCGCGCCGCAGCGGAGGAGGCGAGGCACGGCATCGGCGTCGTCTCAACCGAACTCGCTCAGGTGGAGGCGGAGCGCCGACTCCACGAGCAAGCCGAGCGCCGGCTGGTGGCACGGTGCGCGGAGTTGGGGGGCGAGCTCAAGCTCGAGCGTAAGGAGAAGACGGCCACCGTCGAGGATCTCGACCGCCGGCTGGCTACGATCGAGGAGACCGCCGAGGCGGCCACGAAGCGGGTAGCCGTCGCCCGAGCGGTAGCTCACCCCGGGGGGCGAATCGCCGGTGGTTCGGCGGAGACGGGCGGGTCGAGCGAGCCGAACGGGCTCGGCGCGGCGACCGTGGGCTCGCGGCCCGCGGATCGGGCGTAGCGTTCCCTCGTCTCGTCCCCGGGCTCCACCGCGATCGTTCAATCCTCCGGGACGCCGCTCTCGATTTCCCGACCGCGCTCGAGCTCGGCGTTCAGCTCCAGCCCGAGCAGGGCGGCGACGTTCGAGAGCCAGAGCCAGACCAGGAACACGATCACCCCGCCGAGGCTGCCGTAGGTCTTGTTGTAGGAGCCGAAGTTGTCGACGTAGAGCGAGAAGCCGGCCGACGCCGCGAGCCACAGCACCATTGCCGCGGCCGCGCCCGGTGCGACCCATCGAAGGCCCTGATGGCGCCGTTCGCCGTCACGTAGTAAAGGAGCGCGGCCCCCGCCGCCCCCTGGTTCCCGGCGATCTGCCTGATCGCGCCGCTGAGGATGTCCTGGGCTGGGCCCGGGCCCAGGGCGCCGATGTTGTCGAGCAGCGACTGCGTGACCGAGTCCCCGGCAAGCCCGACGATCGAGACGAGGATGATCAGCGCCGGGAAGATGGCGAGCATGCCGAAGTAGGTGAGGGCCGCCGCCCAGTCGCTCAGGTTCTTCGAACGGAAGCCTCCCACGGTGCGCTTCAGCGCCCGTCCACCAAGAGTGGGTTCCGAGATCGGTGAGTTTGTCTGGCTTCCCCTTGACCATTGGGAAGGATGGCCTATGGGGGCGCCCACCATGACAAGGCGATGCGGCCATGCTTGGGGGCGCCGTCCATTGAGGCGTGCGCCGCCTGAGGAAGGCCACCCAACGTTGCCACGCCCGAGTTGGGTGTTCCGGCCTCCTAAAGGTCTGAAGTATGTATGCGGCGTGTTACCCCTTAGATGGGGCGAACTCGGCGGCAGAACCCATGTGTGGGCGTAGGCAGAGTGTTGTACAGGTGCAATCGGTGCGGCGTCTGTGTGATACAGGTTGTGTTCTCCAACTGGAAGGGGCCCTTCATGCCGGATGTACTTGACGAAGCCCGCAAGGCCATCGAAGCTTGCCTTCGTGAACTAGGAACGAGGCCCGGCGTCTCAAAGCTGCCTTGCCTCACCTGGGTGACGCCAGGCCAACGGCAGATCGCCGCCCACCAGCCATGCGGCAGTCAACCAGGCGGCGCGCTCCGAGGGGTCAGCGCCAGCAACAGTTCCTCGCCGCAGTCAAGAACAATCCCGGTGCCCCGGTGAGGCAGATCGCTGAAGACATGGGAATTCCGGCGAGCCAGGCGAATGCAATCGCCGGTCGCCTTCACGAGAAGGGTTTTGATCCGCAAGCGCGGCAAGGGCTACGCCATCAAGGATTAACGGGGTGCTTGGCGGAACTCCCACCCGCACCCGGAGCACCAGTACGAGCCAACCGGCATCCGCCTACCGCACCGTGGACACGGACGCGAATCGAGCCGATCGCCAAAGTAAAGCCCGCCCCAGGCCAGTAGAAACCCGACGACCACGGGTATGCAGCCGCGGATGACGAGTTCGGCCGTCGAAACCGCGTCGTTCGTTCGATCCTGCTCAACGAGGAAAAATCCCAACGCGATCAGCGCCAGGAACAGAATCACGCCTGTCACGCGGACGAAGCTGGCCATTCCCGCTCCGACGGCGCCTGAACCGCCGCCATCAAGATGTGCTCTCCTCCGATGTCACGGTTACCTCCTTTAGGAAATCAGGTCGAGCAGCGCCGGTGCCTCTGACGAGGGCCCGCTCGTAGCGAGCTCGCCTTCCCCGCCCAGCGACGCAGCCTGAGCTGGCATATCCTCCGCCGCATGGCGCTTCGGGTGATCCTCGGGGAGGACAGCTACATCGTGCGCCAGGGAATTGTCGAGATCCTCAGCGAGGTGCCCGAGATCGACCTGGTGGCTGCATGTGGCAATGAGTCCTCCCTCGTGGAGGCGATCGAAAAGGAGCAACCCGACGTCGTGATCACCGACATTCGGATGCCCCCATCGAACACCAACGAGGGCATACGGATCGCCGCGAGGCTGCGGGAGACCCACCCGGACGCGGGCGTGGTGGTCCTGAGCCAGTACACCGACCCGCCCTATGCCCTCGCCCTGCTGGAGTCGGGCTCTGAAGGACGCGCGTATCTGCTCAAGGAGCGCGTCCGCGACCGCGGCCAGCTCGTCGATGCGATCCAGGCCGTCGCCACCGGAGGGTCGGTGATCGACCCCAAGATCGTAGAGGGGTTGATCGCCGCCAAGTCAGGGGCGCGCGACTCGGGGCTCGCCGAGCTCACGGCCCGCGAGCGGGAGGTGCTGGGCGCGATCGCCGAGGGAAAGAGCAACCCAGCGATCGCCGAATCGCTCGTGCTCACAAAGCGCGCGGTCGAGAAGCACATCAACTCGATCTTCCTGAAGCTCGGCTTCACCCACGCCGAGGAATCCGATTCGATCTCCAAGCGGGTGAAGGCTGCCCTGATCTTCCTCGCCGAGCAGGAGGGCGGCGAGAGGCCCGCACCGGACTGAGGCGGGCGCCCCCGCCGACACACATGCGTCCACGCTGGCGCCAAGGGGAATTTACGACGACGATGAGGTAGGAGCCTCGGGGTCGATCGACCCCATGCTTGTGCCTCCCTCGAACGGACATAAACACAGCCCGACACGCGAACCAGAACCGGTCCGCGTCGTCACTGTGGACGACTTCGAGCCCTTCCTCGAGGTGGCGCGCGAGGTGGTCCTCGCCGCGCCGGGATTTGAGCCCGCACGCGAGGTGAGCTGCGCCCGGGACGCGCTCGCCGCCGCCGCGGAGGTCTTGCCCGGATTGATGATCGTTGACGTCCACATGCCGGAGATGGGGGGTGTCGAGCTGACCCGCCGGATCCGTGCCAGCCATCCGGACGTGATAGTGGTGCTGATCTCGGCCCGCGACGTCGCCGACATCGCCTCCGAGGCGCGAGATTGCGGCGCCGTCGACGTCGTGCGAAAGCAGGACTTCGGTCCCGAACTGCTCACGCGACTCTGGCGCGAGCATGGGGGCATCGCCCGCGGATAGCGATTCGCTGGGGGGCGTCGATGATCGCACGCCGTTTCTAGAGGTGGCCGATGCGATGATCCAAGGCACACCAGCTCCACTGGTAGTCGAGGACATGACAGCCTCCCCCCCGGTGTAGGATTCCTGACGAGCGGCCTGAGAGGTGGCCTCAATGGACTTCATCCTCTTCCCTTCGCGGTGGCGCAGCCCTGCCGTGCCTTGCCTGTTACGCCAACGCCCAGACCACTGACTCGATGCGGGCTGTGGAGCGCCATGGATGAGCGCCCAACAGGTTCCGAGTGTCTGGGACAGAGGACGCTGCTGTGAGCCCATCGTCACGCGCCGGACTACCGGCGAGCAAATCCAGGCGTTCAGTCCGACCGGGGAGCTCCACATCCACCCTGATCGCCGCGTTATGCCTCGGTGCGGCATTGACAACGTTCTCGGCGCTCGAGGCTCTGTCCCGCACCGATCTGCGCCACAGCGGATTGATCGCCGCAGTGAATGCCAGCACGATCGCGATCACGGTCGCGGTCGGCGCCTACGCCTGGCGCCGCGAACCCCGAAACCGGTTCGGGTGGCTGCTGCTGATGACGGGCGTCCTGTGGGGGCTGACGACCTTGACGGTGTCAAGCCACGACCTGCTTCACAGCATCGGACGCGTCTCGCATTGGGTAGCCGAGCTTTCCCTGCTGTACTTGATCCTCTCCTATCCCTCGGGAACGCTGAGGACCCGAGCCGAGCGAGGGGTGTTCTTCGCAGGCGTCGCGCTCGTCGTCCTCCTCTATCTGCCTGGGGCGCTCTTCGTTGCCCACTACGACCATCCGTTCCCCTGGGAAAGCTGTGCGCAGGGATGCCCCCCGAACGCCTTCATGCTGGTCTCGTCCGAGCCCCACTTCATCGGCGATTCGATCTACCCCCTGCGGGATACGATTGCGCTCGGCGTCTACGCCGCCGCGATCGGGGTCGTCGCTCTGCGCCTTCGCGCGGCGATGCCCCGCTTGCGCAAGACGCTGTTCCCGGTGCTCGGAGGGGCGGTCCTGCGTCTGGCGACCGCCGGGGCGTTCGTGTTTGGACGACACTGGACATCCGGGACGGCGATTGACGTGTTGAGCTGGATCGCCCTGCTCTCGATCCCCTTGATCTCCATTGGGTTCCTGGTCGGGTTGCTCAACTGGCGACTCTTCGAGGCCATGGCGCTCGAGCGCCTCACGAAGAGGCTCTCCGACGAGATGGACTGGGCGCAGCTCCAGTTGGCGGTGCGCGAGGCGCTTCAGGACCCCACCAGCGAGACCCGATTCGTCGATCCCAGCAAGCCCGGCGTGTGGCTTGGAGCCGATGGTCTGCCTGCCCCCGCTCCCCGCGCGAGCGCCGCGCGTGAGGTGATGACTCTCCCGGACGAGGTGCCCGTGGTGGCCATAGTCCACGACGCCGCGCTGCACGAGCCGCAGGTCTTGGTCGAGTCGGTGGGTGCCTGTGTTCTCGCCGCCCTTGAGCAACAGCGCCTCAACACGGCCTTGCAGGACTCCCTGGAAGAGGTGAGCGGATCACGGACTCGGATCGCCGCTGCAGCGTATGAGGAGCGCCGTCGACTCGAGCGGGACCTGCACGACAGCACCCAGCAGCAGCTCGTCATGCTTCGCGTCAAGCTCCAGCTCGCAACCGACCTGGTGGAAGGGGACCCGGCTGGCGGCATGGACCGCTTACGTGAGGTGGGGGCGTCGGTGGACGATGTGCTGGAGGAGATTCGGTCGGTGGCGCGAGGGATCTATCCCCCCCTGCTTGCCGACGCCGGCCTCGTCGAGGCGATGCGCGGGGCAGCCGTACGGGCTTTGGTGCCGATAACCGTGACCGCCAGGAGAATCAGGCGCTATTCGCCGGCGATCGAGAGCGCCGTGTACTTCTGCTGCCTGGAGGCGATCCAGAACGCCGCCAAGCACGCCCAGGGCGCGACCTCGGTCTCGATCCTGCTCGTCGACGACGACGGCCTGCTCTTCGAGGTGCGCGACGATGGCGCCGGTTTCACCCCGAGTGCCAACGGCAACGGCGCCGGCCTGACCAACATGCGTGACCGCATGGCGGCGGTCGGCGGAGCGCTGGATATCGACACAGCCCCAGGAGCCGGGACGACGATTCGCGGAATGGTGCCCACGCCCTAGGAGTGGCTCGAGCGATCCGGCGCCTCACGCGGCCCGAGCTGCCGCCGGATCGCCCACAGGGAGCCGAGGATCGAGACCAGTAGCCCGCCGATGCCGAGCAGCCAAAAGGTGGCCGGCGATGTGATGTTGTCGAGCATCAGCTGGAAGTTCATGCCCCAGAACCCGACGAGGAAGGAGATCGGTAGGAACACGGTCGCCACCACGGTGAAGATGAACGTCATTCGGCTGAGCCCCAGGTCGCGCGTCGCGCCGAGCGCATCGTTAGCCGCGTCGACCGACGCGATCGCGTAGTTGAGCTGGCTGCGGATGTTGGCAGAGTAATGATGGTCGTCTCCCGAAAGGTTCTTCACCTCGGGGATCTCGTCCGCGAACCGCTCGAAGACGGCGAGCTGCGGTCCCAGGCGGGCGCGCAGGTGGTTGAGCCGCGCCTGCCCCTCGCGGATGAACCCGAGGCTTTGACGCCCGGTGTGCGCCTCGCCGACCTGGCCCGCCGTGCGTTCCGCCTCGGCGCTCAGGTGAGCGACCGACTCGAAGACGCTCGCCACCATCTGCTCGAGCACCGTGTAGACGAAGTGCTGCTCGCTCCGCGTGACGCGGTGTGGGTCGCCGGCCAGCTCGCGGAGCGGCTCGCAGGCGCCATGATGGACCGTGACGATGTAGTCGCCGCGGACGAGGACCTGAACCTCGCATGGCTTCATCCCTTCCGAGCCCAGAGGCGGTGCCTCGGGCTCGCCGATGCACGGGAACGGGAAGAGGACTTGCGCCTCGTCCACATAGCTGCGGTGGAAGGTTTCGGTCGAGCTGACGTCGCGCAGGACCCCGAGGACGTGCTCAGGTATGCGGAGCAAGTCGCCGAGGCGCTCCGCTCCCGGAGAGTCGAGGTCGAGGTCGAGCCAGAAGAATTCGGCGCGCTCGCGCAGGGCTACGATCCGCCGGGCATCGGCGTCTCCCAGGTCCAGGAACACGTTCCGCATCCTGACGTCGGGGGCCGCCATCAGTCCACCGGCCCCTCGGCAGCCGTCTCCAGCTCCGGCGCGTCGGGGTGCGCCTGGCGCAACCTCTCGACCGCGGCCGCGTAGCGGTCAACCCCCCACTTGGAGGTGATGCCCTGGAGGAAAATGCTGAGCGTCACGGTGACGAACACGACATCTTTGAGCAGCCCGATGTGGCCGAGATTCCCCTCGTCGAGCACGAGGAAGGCAAAGAGCAAAGTGGCGATGCCGCGGGGGCCGAACCAGCCGACGTATAGCTTCGTCGCCCTCGAGTAGCCGGTCCCGGCCATCGCGATCGCAACCGCAACCACGCGGACGACGACCAGGGACAGCACCGCGTACAGCAGGACCTTGACGCCGACGTCGTCGAACGCCGGCCAGACCACCATGGCCCCAAATAGCGCGAAGACGACCAGCTCGAGCCCGTGGCCAATCGCCTCGGCGGTGTCGCTCTCCCGCTCGACGGTTCCTCCGACGACGGCCGCCAAGACGAGCCCGGCGCCGAATGCTCCGACGAACCCGCTGCCGTCCAGGTGCTCGACGACCACGTAGGTCAGTACCGCGAGGGCGATCATGTAGAGCTCGCTCCAGCTCTCCGTTACGCGTCCGGCCTTCTTGCCCGAGTCCAGCAGCTTGCCGCCCACCAGCCCCATGGCGCCGCCAATCGCAAGTGACATTGTCACGCCCTTGCTCATGAACGAGAGCCAGTGGCCTAGATTGCCCTCGGTCTCGTTGGAGGCCAGCGCAAGCGCGATCAACAGAATGCCCAACACGATTCCGTCGCCGAGCCCGCTCTCGAGGGAAAGCGCGTTTCTGATCGGCTTCGGGACACGCCGATCGGTGAACACGGGCTCGACCAGGGCCACCTCGGTGGGGACGATGATGATCCCCAAGATGGCGGCCTCCCAGAACGAGAGCTCGGGGAAGACGATCAGGGCGACACCGGTCCCGATCGCCATCGCCAGGGGAAGGCCGACGCTGATCAGGCGACGCGCCTTCGTGCGCCCGAAGGTCTTCCGGAGGTCGATCCGGGTGGCCTGCAGGAACAGGATGAGCGTTAGGGCAAGCTCCGCCAGAGCCTGGAAGCCGTGGCTGTCGAGCTGAACGTTGATGATGTCGAGCACGTGCGGCCCGATCAGGAGCCCCACCGCGACGAACATCATCGCCGGAGTGATCGGGCTTACCTTGACCAGCCCGGAGACCAGGGCGTAGCTCCCGATCAGCAGGCCAAGGGTGAGGACGACGTCGGTATTCATGACTGGCTCAACGCTAAGGCGCCGGGGTTCCCCCGGAGGTTCGCGGCTGCGGCCCCAGCAGCTTTCCAAGCTGTTCGATTGTGGCTTGCAGGGCATCGATGGCTGCGGTCAGCGCCTTAGCGCCCTCGCCGATGGCCTGACTCGCGCTCCCGCTGGGCCCTGAGGGGCCGCTGCTGCCGAGCGCGTTGATCCGGTTGGCCTGGGCATCGGCCAGGGCGGCCTGCCTGTCAGCTTGGTTGGCCTGGGACTGCGCTTTGGCCTCCTCTGCAGCCGCTTGGCGGGCCTGAGCGTTGCTCTGCTGCGTCTCCGCGCGGAACATCTGCGATTGCTCCTTTGACGACTGGATGGCGGCCTGCCTCTCCTTCTGGTTCTGCTGGATCTGCCCGCGGGTCTGCGCCCGCTGCCGCTGGCCCTTCTTTATGAGATGAATCAGCGAATCCACGTTGTCCTGCTGGTTCTGAAGGACGAGCACTGTGACGAGCAGGCCACCGACAGCGCCGATCGCGACGCCGATGAGCGCCACCCACGCCAGGCGGCGCCACTTGTCCTGCTCGCTGAGCTTGTCGCGATGACCTCGAAGGCCGCGGCGCCCCGAGCCACCTGTCGCGGCTTGGTCATCTACCGGGCGCTCGTGGTAGGGGTCGTCTTCGGGCAGGCGATCGACGTCCTCGTCTGCAAGGCCAGGTTCGACGTCCTCGTCCGGCGGGTCAGGTGGCTCCTGCCCCGGGAGATCGGCCTCATCCACCGGAACCACCGGGCTCGAACGCCGTCGGAGCGCGACACCTGGAGAAGGCGGCAGTCAGGGCCGCGCCGTCGTCCCCCTCGCTCGACCCGATCGCGACGATGCGTGTCTGCGGACTACGTGTCCCCCACTCGTCCGCGAGCGAGAGGTCGACCCGCTTGCCGACCACCTGAAGCACCGCGCGGCGCTCCGGGGCCTCCGCGGTCTGGACCACCCCCTTCGCGCGGTAGATGCTCGTCGGGAGGCGGGCTGCGGCCTCGCGCAGCGCCTCGAGCGACATCGGCTCCGTGCTCTCGAAGCTCCAGGTCGCGTACCGGCTCGCGTGGTCGTGACCGTCGTGGTCGTGATCGTGGGCTTGGTGGCCGTCACCGGCGTCGCGACCGCCACCGTTGTCGCGGTCCTCGAGGTTCAGCTCCAAATGCGCCGGGTCGAAACGCCCTACCCCCAACAGGATCTCAAGCGGCACGTCGCAATGACTTGCCTCGACGAGGCGGTAGCGGTGCATCCGGCTGGCGAGCCACTCATGCACCTTGTCGACCCGAGCGCGATCGACGAGGTCCACCTTGTTGAGAATGATCATGTCGGCGAAGGCGATCTGCCAGATCTTCGTCTCCATCTGCTCGGGCACCGCGAAGATCTGCTCCGCGTCGACGACACAGGCGATGCTGTCGAGCCGGACCCGCTCGGCCAGGCTTCCGTCATTGACGAACGTCGTCGCGATCCCGGACGGCTCGGCGACGCCGCTCGCCTCGAGCAGCAGGTACTCGGGCTGCTCGGGACGATCGAGGGTGGTGTGGATCGCCTCCACCAGGTCCTCGCGGATCGTGCAGCAGACGCAGCCGTTGGCGAGGCTGACCACGTCGCTGTCGACGTCGACGACCAAGTCCGCGTCGATGTTGACCGAGCCGAAGTCGTTGACGAGCACCCCGACCCGGAGCCCATGATCCCCGTTCAGAATCCGGTTCAGCAGCGTCGTCTTCCCCGCGCCGAGGAAGCCCGTCAGGACGGTCGCAGGCGCGCGTTCTTCGGAGCCAATTTGTCGCATGAATAGTCGCCCACGGCAGGTCGCCCACGCCAGCCTAAAGCCAGGCGCCGGATGCCTGGCGCCTGGAGCCGGCGTCAGCGGCCGAGCTTCTCCTTGATCTTCGCGCCCTTCTCCTTGATCTTCTCGGCGGCCTTCTGGGCGATCATCTTCGGGATCTCGATCTTGAACGGGTCGGGTAGCTCGTGGACGATGTCGCGGTCGACGTCGGCCGGGTAGTACAGCTCCTTGTCGAGCTCCACCTTCTTCCGATACTCCGGGTCCTGGAAGTCGTCGTAGGGGATTCTCGCCTTCGGCCATTCGACCTCGAGGTGACCCGGACCGATGTCGAACAGGTACTTGGCCTCGTCCTTGCTCGGCGACGCCGCGTTCGCCCCCTCGGGGAGGGCCGCCTCGCGGGTCCAGATCGCGTCCTTCTGCGCGTTGACCACCACCACGTCGGGCGCTCCGAACTGGAACAGGCCGTCGTAGTGCGTCCGGATGCCTGCGACCATCTCGGGGACCATCGCCTCGTCCAGTGCAACGTGCGTGACCATTGCGACCTTCGGGTCGACCTGCTTCATCATGTAGCCCGCCGCGTAGTGGGGCGTGTGAGCGGTGTCGACCGTGTTGTTCATCAGCGTCTCGGGCATCCCCATCTTCACCTGTTGGAGCACCGGCAGGTCGGGCTGGATCTCGGTAACGAAGACGTCGGCGCCCTTGGCCATCTCGATCGTCTTCTCGTCGGGGCGGCCGTCGCCGGTCCACACGAACGAGAGGCCGTTCCAGTCGAGGCGGTAGCCGGAGGCGCCGTCCCCGTGGAGGCGCCGCCAGTGCTTGATCACGACTCCGTCCTCGTCGTAGACAACCCCACCGTCGTCCTTGTAGTCGAACTCGGTGACGTCGATCTCGTAGCCGTCGCCGATCGGGAATATGTTGAAGCTCCTGGTGTGCCAGCGGAGCATCTGCTTCATCGCGTCGATCATCGCCGTGGTGCCCTGCTCGGGGGTGGGGCCCGAGGGACCATAGATCCGGAGCGGCTTCCAGCGCCCCGCCCAGGCCGCGAAGGCGTACAGGTACGGGATCTCAAGGTAGTGGTCGCCGTGCAGGTGGGTGATGAAGATGTCGTTGACCATCGTTATTGGCACCTGCATCGCGACGATGTTCCTCAGGCAGCCCGGGCCGAGGTCGAAGAAGAACCGCTTGGGCCCCTTTCCGAGCTCGACCATGATCGCGGTGCCCGCCTGGTCTCTCCGGGGCGGGAACGGGTTGCTGCCGACGAACGAGATCCGCATCTCGTCGTCGCCCATCTTCTCCGACGCCGGGAAGTAGGTGCTGTTGTTCTCGACCGAGTCCGTCGGCTTGAAGTAGTCGGGCAGCGTGATGCCGCCGCCCGGCACGCCGCCGTAGGGATTCGCGGCCGGGACTCCGTTCGATGATCCGTTTGCCATCCGGGTTTCTCCTTCTTCGTTCGCCTTGGTCCTCCGGGATCTCAGTCAAGTCTGTGGCCTGCCCTCGGCCCGAGCAAGGGGGCTGGCAGGCATTGCGTCAGTGGTGTCCGCCCCCCTTGGGGCCTGGCACCGCCCGGCACGTTCCCCTACCGCTCGTCCGTTGACCGCCCGGGACCGCCGAGTCCCTGGCGGTCGGCCCTGCTCGCGAACTCCCGCCTGACGCCGTCTGGCACGTCCGCCTCGAGCGCCGCATCGAGCCGGGCAAGCTGAGCCCTGACAGCCTGGCGGTTCGCTGGGTGGACGGACTCGAGGAGGCGCTCGAGCAGTGCCCGAAGCCGCCGCGTCACCTGGGTCGAGGTGCTGCCGTACTCGAGGATCTCGGTGACCCCGAGCGTCAGGTAGTCCTCCCAGGTGCGCGATCTGAAGACCACACGGCTCCGACCGCCATCGTCGCGCAGCTCGTATCGGTCTGCGAGCTCGCGCTCGCCGATCAGCAGAAGCAGGCCCTCGATGTGATCGAGCAGCTGCACCCCCGTGGTCGGATCGTTGACGGCGGGCGACAGTGCCCTGATCGCGATGTCGACGACGATCCGCAGAGCAAAGGCCGTGTCCTGCTCGAAGGCGCGCTCGGTCCCGAGTGCGAAGCGGCGCCGGATCGCATCCTCCGACGGAGGCGTTTCGGTCCCGTACACCTCGAGCAGGGGGTCGCCCTGCAGGACGAAGTCGCCGATCGTGCATCGCACCGCGAACCTACAATGGTGGCCGGTCGCGAGTCCGAGGAGTCCGGGCTGGTCCATAGCCTGAACGACCCCCGCCCTGGTGCTCCGGACGGCGAGCGCGGATTGCTCCTCGGCCGAGCTCCCCTCCCGCGCCCGGTCACCGACGGCGACGATGCCCGCTGCCTCGAGGCCACCCCAGAACGATCTGATGACCTTTGCGCCAGCTCCGGAAACGTAGGCGGAGAGGCCCACCGGCCGCAACAGATGGGCGAAATGGTCGATGTAGTAGAGGAACAGGATCATGCTCACCGCGAGCGAGACTCCCGCGAGGCTGACCCCGAGGTTCGGCACCTGGCCTCCGCCGTCGATGTTGCGAAGCAGGGCGTAAGCGAAGGCGAGGGTCCCGAGAAAGCCCGCGAGCACGGCCTTCTGGAGCGGGTCGCGGAACCAGATCCGCATGTAGCGAGGAGACAGCGTTCCCGTGGCCATCTGGATGATCAGGACGGCGACCGCGACGACGATCCCCGTCAGGCCGACCATCGCCGAGACGACCGCAGCCAGCACCGTGCTGGCCGTGCCGGCGGAGTACTGCCAGCTGTGGGGAAGGTTGATGTGGCCTTCGACGAACGCCACGTCGATGATCGCCAGAAAGCCGCCGGCCAGCAACGCCAGGGCAGGGACCACCCAGAGGCTCTCCTTCATGTACTTCCCCAGTCGGTGCGAGGCTTGCCAGCGCATCGCGATTCAGCCTCACGTTGGCGAGCAGCGTCCTGCCCGGCAAGGGCGTGCGCCAGTCTCCCTGTCGGGGTGCATGCAACCCGCATCACGCCCGCGGGCGCCCTTGTGGAGTGGACGCCGAGCGGCGAATCTCGGTAGGTGCCCCGAGACGACGGGTACCGCGAGTCGCCGTTCGCACCGGCCGCCGAAGAGCCCCTGCTCGTTCGCGCGGTTCCCGTCTCGAAGCGCCTCTCCGGCTACCGCCCGGCCGCGGGCGGGCGCGACCTGCTCGCGGGCCTCACGGTCGCCGCGCTGGCCCTGCCGTCGGGGATGGCCTACGCGGAGGTGGCGGGGCTTTCGCCGGTCAACGGTCTCTACGCGCTTCTGCTCCCGAGCGTCGCCTACGCCCTTCTCGGTTCATCGCGTCAGGTGATCGTCGGCCCGGAGGGATCGCTCGCCGCGCTGATGGCGGCCGCAATCCTCCCGCTGGCGGCGGCCGGCAGCCCGGACGCGGCGACATTCGGGGCCCTGCTCGGATTGTTCAGCGGCGCTCTGTTCTTCCTCGCTCGAATCGTGCGACTCGGGTGGGTGGCCGACTACCTGTCCCGGCCCGTTCTGGTGGGATACATCCACGGCGTCGTCGTCGTGCTGATCATCGGCCAGCTCGGCAAGCTTCTGGGCCTCGACATCAGCGCCGTGGATCCGGTCCCGCAGCTGGTCGAGGTCGCGCACGAGATCGGTGATACCAGCCTCGCCACGCTGGCGGTCTCGGTGGTGGCGGTCGGGATCCTGCTGGGGCTCCGCTTCACCGCGCCCCGCTTCCCCGCCGCCCTGGTGGTGGTCGTCGCCGGAATCGGGATCTCCTCGGTCCTCAGCCTGAGCTCGCACGGCGTCGCGGCCGTCGGCGACGTGCCCGCAGGCCTGCCGGGCGTCTCGCTCCCCTCCACATCCCTCGGCGACGCCGCGCAGCTCGCGCCGGCGGCGGTCGGGCTGTTCCTCGTCACGCTGGCCGACGGCCTGCTGACCGCCCGCGCCTTCGCCGGCACCAGAGGAGAGTCGGTCGACGCTTCGCAGGAGCTTCTCGCACTTGGAGCCGCAAACGCCGCCGCCGGAGTGAGCCAGGGCATGGCGGTGGGCGTCAGCGGCTCGCGGACCGCGGTCAACGACACGGTCGGCGCCCGGACCCAGGTGAGCGGGCTGATCGCCGCCGGCGCGGTCGCAATCGTCCTCCTCTTCCTCACCGCGCCGATCGCGGACCTGCCCAAAGCGGTGCTCGGGGCGGTGATCGTCGCGGCGGCCGTGAGCCTGGTCGACATCTCGGCGTGGCGCGCACTGGCCGAGACGGACCGGGTGGAGCTGGCGATGGCGGCGGTGACGACCGTGCTGGTCGTCGTCAGCGGGGTGCTCGAGGCGATCGGGTTCGCGGTCGCGCTGTCGGTGGTCGACGTCGTGCGGCGCAGCGCCCGGCCGCACGACGCGGTGCTCGGCTGGGCTCCGGGACTGGGTCGCTTTGCGGACATCTCCGTCCACCGCCACGCGAAAGTGACCCCCGGGATCGTCGTCTACAGGCTCGACGACCGCCTCTTCTTCGCCAACGCCGACTACGTGAAGGGCAGGGTTCGCGAGGCGGTCCGCGCCGCCCCCGGAAAGACCCACGCGGTGGTGCTCGACGCCGAGGGACTGACGCACGTGGACAGCACCGGGATCGGCGCCCTCACGGACATCTCCGACTCTCTGGAGAAGAGCGGAATCAGATTCGTGGTCGCCCGCCTGAAGGCGCCCGTGCAGCAGAGACTGACAGACGCCGATTTCTCGCCGGAGCGATTTCACCCGACCGTGCAAGCCGCGGTGAACGCGTGCGGCGGCGAGGCCGCAGAGCCGAGCGACATGCCCACACCCCCCGGCGCCTGATGCGTGCGCCCTTGCCGGTCCGCCCCCACGGAGGCAGGCTTTTCTGACCCAATGACGTACCTGCAGACAGCCTTGCTGGTCGAGATTCCAATCGCCGACACCTTCGGGACGATCCCATGGTGGGAGCTCCTGCTGTTCGCCGCCGCGATCGCCGTGATCGCCGTGTTCGCAGTAGGGGGCACGCCCCCGGAGCCCGAGAAGCGAGGTGCATCAGAGGCCGCCGCACACGAGACCCGGGACATCGACCGGACCCTGACCGCCCACGCGTCCAGCCTCATGCAGCTGGTCGCGATTCTCGCCGCGGGCTTCGTATCGGCGGCGAAGATCGGCTCGCTGAGCCTCGGCGTCATCTGCGCCACCATCGCGGCCCTGCTGATCACCGCCTCCCTGGCCGGGTGGGCGCTGGCGCTGGTCGGCCACCCGATGTTGATCGGCGGCCTCCACGAGGAGGCGCGAGCAGAGGAAGCCAGCAAGGCAACCCGGCGAGTGCATCGCCGGGCGCGGCTGCTGCAGGTGGCGACCTGGTGCAGCTTCCCGACCACCTGCCTGGCCGTGATCGCCGGCAGCGTCGCCCTGCTTGACAAGGTCTCGTAAGGTGATCCGCATGGTGACGCCCGAACCGACACCCGGCACCGACCCCTCCCCCTTGGGGCGGGGCGAGACCGATGGCCGCGGCTCCGCGGCTCCGCGACCACACGGGCCCGCCGCGGGATCGCCCTCGGCCGCCAACGTGGCCGCGGGGCTCGGCGGCATCGCGGCAGGCGCCGTCGCTTCGATCGGCCACGCCGGCCGCGCGGCGCTGCGAGGAGAGTGCGCCGTTTCGCTGGTTGTGCGGCGGGGTGAGCGTGAATCACCGGCTGCTGTCGGACTTTCGCGGGGATCATAGCGCGGCGTTGGATGAGCTGTTCACGCAGGTGATCGCGTCGCTAGTGGAGCGGGAGTTGGTGCGGGTAAGCCGGATCAGTCAGGACGGCGTGCGAGTGCGAGTGAGCGCGGGAGCGGGCAGTTTCCGGCGCGAGGAGCGATTGCAGAAACTGCTGGCGGAGAGCGAGCAACACGTGGTGGAG
>JBOGZC010000038.1:0-34015 GCA_050697075.1 Solirubrobacterales bacterium
CGCCCGAGGAGTCGAACTCCTGGATCCGATTGTTGCCGGTGTCGGCTACGTAGACGTGGCCGGACGAGTCGGTGGCGATGCCGGAGGGGGCGGCGAACTGGCTGTTGCCGGTCCCCGAGCCCCCCCATGCGGTGACGAACGTGCCCGCGGAGTTGAACTTCTCGACCCGGCTTCCGAGCTTGTCGACGACATAGGAGTTGCCGGAAGTGTCGATGGCGATGCCGAGCGCGCTCAGGGCGAGGAACTGGCCATTTCCAGTTCCCAGGCTCCCGAACTGGCTCAGATATGTGCCAGTCGCATTGAATTTCTGGACCCTGCTGTTGCCCGAGTCGGTCACCAAGACGTTGCCCGAGCCGTCGGTGGCCGCCCTGCTCGGCGTGTTGAACGTGCCATTCGTCGGCAGCAACGAGAAGCTCCCCCACTGACCGTCGAACTGGATCGAGGCGGACGCCGGCGTGGCCGCAACGATGAAAAAGGCGACGGCCGCAGCCGATCCGAGCAGCGCCCGGGTCCTGGTCAAGCGCTCGAGGCAGCCCTTCATGGGCGCACCGAAGCCCCCCGCGGGTGTTCTACGGTGCAGCGAACCGAACGACGCACATGGCCTCCTCCGTGTGCCTGGGCGGGCCGCCGGACGGTGTCAGCCAGGCGACAATCCCCCCCTATAGAGGGGAACTTACTGCCTGGACTCGACGGCTGTCAACTGGGGCCGGCCACCCCCTCCCCCATCCGTAGCTCGCGTATGCGCTGCGAATCGGGCGGTCCGGCGCTCAGACGAGGGCCTCGGAGAGCTCCTGGAGCACGTCGTGATGGTGGACAAGCTGGCCGATGAGGGGCCGGGCGAACTCGCCGCCGCCCGCCAGCATCTCGTCCATGCAGCGATCACGACCGTAGTCGCGCCACTCGACCTCGACCGAGGCTGGACCAACGCCCGTGATCTCGTACCAGGCGGTTCCGTCGGACCCCTCGACCCTGAAGGACTTGCCCCTCTTGAGGCCCCCTCCGAGCACCCGGTTTCGCTCCAGGGCCAGCCTTACCTTGCGGTCCGATTCCGCCGTCTGATCCACCAGATCAGCGGCCTCCGTGGCGAGCTCGAGGAGCATTCCCGTGCCGGACCGCCATCCCCGCGCTCTGGCCCCGACGGCGAGCGATGCGGCCGGCGACGGGCGCCCGTGGCCGCGCAACCTGGCGCCCATCAGCGTCCCTCCTGGCGCCGGGCAATCCCCGCCGCGTTTCCTTAGCTTGCTAACCAAGTTAGTCAAGATTACACCCCCGAGCGGAAGGGACGACACGGGCGGAACGAACCACGAACGCGGGCGGACAGCGGGCCCGCCCACTTGCGCCGCGTCCGAGCGACGGGCACAGGTGAAGAGCTCAAGGGGTCCGCAGACAAACCCGACATGGAGAAACCCCTCATAGGGTCACACCGCCGCCGGATGGTGCGCAAGGGACGCGCCCAGGACGAATCCGCAAGGACGGCCAACTCTCTCGGGAATCGGGGGGTTCACGGGCTTACATCTGGTTCAACACGCCCGCCGGCGGTTCGTTGCGGTCGGATCGGCGCAAAAGCGAGGCGCCCCCCACCCCCGCGACGCCATTCCTCGGCGCCGTCGCGGCCTTGGTTAAGCTCCGGCCCGAATGACCGTCGCCGACGCGCCTGTCCTGATCGCCTACGACGGCTCGGACACAGCCCGCCACGCCGTTCGAGAGGCGGCCAAGCTGCTCGGCTCACGCGAGGTGCTCGTGGTCACCATCTGGGAGCCGGCGCTCGCATATGAGAGCTCGATGCCGACGGCCGGGCTCGAGATGCCACCTGTCCCGGTCGACGTGGAAGGGGCGCGCGAGATCGAGGAGGAGCTCCACGAACGCGCGCGTGGCACGGCGCAGGAGGGGGCCGAGCTGGCTCGCTCGGTCGGACTCCAGGCCAAGGGCCTCGCGGTGGCCGACGAGGTCCACGTGGCCGATGCGATCATCGATGTGGCCCGAAAGCGGGCCGTCGCCGCGATCGTGGTCGGCTCACGCGGCCTGAAGGGGCTTCGGGCAAGGCTGGAGGGCAGCACGTCCAACGCGGTTGTGAAGCAGGCCCCGTGCCCGGTCGTCGTCGTTCACGACGACTGATCGACGATCAGCGCCGCTCGGTGGCGAACATCGCCATCGCGTGGGCGCCGGCGGGATGTGACCGGAGCTCCCGGACCACCGCCGCCATCGGCTCCGGCAGCTCCTCCGGTTGGGGGAGCGGCACGCCGTACTCCGGGGGCATCAGCACGGCCGCGGCGAGCGCCGCGAATGTGAGGTCGGCGGCCGTGAATCGATCCCCGCAGAGGAATGGCCGGCCGTCGGAGAGCCGCTCCGCGACCGCGGCGAAGACGGCGCGCACCTCGGCCGCGGACCGAGCGGCCGTGGCGGGCGTGATGTCCAGATAGCGGTCGATCACCCGCGTGACCACCGGATAGGCGACGGGAAGGGCGCGGCGCTCCCAGGCCGGAACGCCGGTGCACGCGTACGCGATCGCGATGTCGCGGCGTCCCCGTAGGGCGTCGTACATCCAGAGGCGCCCCTGAGGCCCCAGTCGCTCGTCGAACTCCCGCTCGAGCTCCCGAGCCTCGGTCGCCTGGGCCGGGTCCTCGGGATAGAGCCGTCGCCCCTCCGGCGCCCGGGCGTCGGCCTCGGCGACGATCTCGGCCGAGTCCGCCAGCACCCGCTCGCCGCACACGAGCACGGGCGCCGTCCTTCCGCCGCCGGCTCGCCACACCGCGAGCCAGTGGATGAGCTGCAGGTGGGGGCGCTCCCTGTATCGGACGCCGGCGCGATCCAGCGCCCACCGAGCCTTCTCGCAGTAGTGGCTGATCGGGATCGTGATCAGGACGCATGGCGATCCGTCGGCGTTCATGGCCTGCATGATCGCGGTTGGCGTTCCGCGCGTGAGCCGGGGCGCCCTGCTGGCCTGGCACGAAGGGGGCCAGGCTTGCGTCAAGAAGGAGCGGACTCGGCGACCGCGAACCCCCTAACGCGCATCATGCGGCCGCCAATGAGGGGGCCGGCTAATGAAGGGAGCTACAAGTGAGAGGTGCCGGACGCGTCGTCTTCGCAGCAGTTCTGCTGCTGATCGCGGGCACGCTCAACGTCATCTACGGCATCGGTGCAATCAGCGATGCGAACTTCTACACCAGCAACGGAACGCATTATGTGTTCGGGACCCTCCATACGTGGGGGTGGATCACTCTGATCCTTGGCGTGATCCAGCTCACCGCCGCATTCTCATTGTTCGGCGGCGGAGCGTATGGCCGCGTGATCGGGGTCGTCGCGGCAACCCTCGGCGCGCTCGGGGCGCTGCTGGCGATCGGGACGGTTCCGTTCTGGTCGCTCGGCGTCTTCGCGATCTGCCTGTGGGTTGCCCACGGCCTGATCGTGTTCGGCGAGCCTGAGCAGGCCTAGCCCGAGCCGCGGGAGCCTAAGGAGGCAGACGACGGGCGGCCCTTGAAGGGCCGCCCGTCGTTCGCTCGCGGTTGTCCTCTCCTCCCGCGAAGAGCCTTCGGCGGCTCGGGTCGCCCGAGCCCGCCGAGCCGGCGCTAGGCGAGCGCCTTGCGCTTGATCTGGTCGAACTCCTCCTGGCTGATCGCGCCTGAGTCCAGGAGGTCCTTCGCCTTCGCGATCTCGCCGGCCGATCCGCCCGCGGTCTCGCGCACGTAATCGTCGAACTGGGCCTTCTGGACCTCCGCCTGCTTGACGTTTCGCGTCGCCATCCCCTCGTGGTTGGCGAGCAGATAGATCAAGACGCCCAGGAACGGCACCACGATCACCAAGATCACCCAGCCGGCCTTCGAGACGCCCCCGATGTCGTGGCGACGAAAGACGTCGACCAGGACGGTGATCGCGATCCAGATCCAGATCACCCAGGCAAAGAAGATGATCATCGTCCAGAGGATGTTGAGGAACGGGTAATCGGTTGCGAGGGTCACGCCAGGGTCCCCTTTCTTGGGCTGGGTAGGCCCTGCACCCTTCCACATCTGAGGGCTGCCGTGTCGCCCGTTTCCGCGCATAGACTGCCCAGGACGGGAAGCGGCTGAGGCCCATGAACGAGACCGAAACGGATTCCGGCGCCGCGAGGGCACGACGCGCGCTGCCGATGACGTTGGTCGTCTTGGCGACCGTGCTCGCGTTCGTATCGGTGTTCGCCATCTGGGCCAAGCGGCAGCTCCTGGAGACCGACACCTGGACCCACACGAGCAGCAGACTGCTCGAGAACGAGGACATCAGGAACGCGGTCTCCGACTTCCTGGTCACGCAGCTCTACGCCAACGTCGATGTCCAAGGCGAGCTCTCGAAGAGGATGCCCGCCGATCTCAAACCCCTCTCGGGGCCGGCCTCTGCCGGCCTTCGCGAGCTTGCCCTGAACCTCTCTCAACGCGCGCTCGCCCAGCCCAGGGTTCAGGGGCTGTGGGAGGAGGCCAACCGGACGGCCCACGAGGAGTTCCTAGCGGTGGTAGACAACAAGAACGAGGCGGTCTCGACCACCGGCGGGAACGTCGTGCTCGACCTGGGGACGATCCTCACCAAGCTGGCGAACCAGGTCGGGGTCGGCGGCAACATCGCCTCCAAGGTGCCACCCGACGCGGCCCAAATCACCATCATGCGATCGGACCAGCTCGAGGAGGTTCAGACCGGGGTCCGTCTCCTTCGCACCCTGGCCTGGCTGCTGACGGCAATCGCGATCGCTCTCTACGCGCTGGCGATCTATCTCGCCCGTGATCGGCGCCGCCAGATTCTGCGCTCGGTCGGAATCGCCTTCCTGGCCGTTGGCGTGTTGGTGCTGTTCGTACGCGGGCTGGCGGGCGACTACGTGGTCGGGGCTCTGACCACCACCGCAGCCTCGGAGCCGGCGGCCCATGCCGCTTGGTCGATCGGTACCTCACAGCTCGTCGAGATCGCCCAGGACGTAGTGATCTACGGTCTGGTGATCATCCTTGCGGCGTGGCTGGCCGGGCCGCACGCGGCGGCAACCTGGGTCCGCCGCGGGATCACCCCCTACCTCCGCCAGCCTCGGGTCGCCTACGGTGCACTTGCCGTTTTCCTTGTGCTGATCTTCTGGTGGGGGCCCATCGAGGGGACCAGGCGCCTGGTCCCGTCGTTGGTCCTGATCGCCTTTCTCGTGCTGGGGATCGAGATCCTGCGCCGGCAGGTGATCTGGGAGTTCCCGGACCGGGTCACGACCGGTTCCGCCGAGGGCCTCGCCCAGCGGATCGCCAACCGGATGCGGGACGCGCGCGAGCGGCGAGCCGCCTTCAGGGGAGGCGCCGCCCCGCAGCCGCCCGCCGAGCAGCGCGTCGCCCAGCTCGAGCGCCTCGGACAGCTGCGTGACTCGGGCGTCCTGTCCTCGGACGAGTTCGCCGCCGAAAAGAAGCGGATCCTCGAGACCCCGTAGGCGGCGCTGGGCGGGCTATCGGCGGTTTGCGGCAATAACCCGCCCATGCCCCGATAGGTTGACCCCATGGACACGCGCACCGAGCGGGTCGTGGTCGAAACGGATCGCCACCGGATCGTCGGCGACGTCACCCTGCCGCGCGAGGGCTACCGCAGCCGCCTCTCCGAGTATTTGAACCACGGCGACGTCGATTTCATCCCGATGGTCGACGTGGAGCTCACCCCGCTTCACGGCGGCTCGCCGGAGCGGCGCCCTTTCGTCGCCGTCGCCCGTTCTCACGTTCAGCTCGCGTTCCCGTACGAGGGGGATTAGGCGGCTCCGAGCGGCCCGGTCCCGACCGGCGGCGTTAGACCTCGCCGTCCCAGTAGTCGACGTCTTCTGACATCCGAAAGCGCTTCCCTGGGGGGTAGACGCCGACCTTGTCGCTGTCCGGGTAGACGCAGATGCTGACCCCCTTCCTCGGGATGTTCGAGACCATCAGGACCCGGGCCATCTGATCGGAGCGGTTCGTAACCTTGTGGGCGCCCTCCGGACCATCGACGAAACACACCACGTCGCCCTCGGACAGCGCGTGCTCGCCGTCGGGGTCACGCAAGGTCGGCGTGCCGCTGAGAACGAGCAGCCACTCCTCCTCGACGTTCTCGTAGTGGTAGGGACAGATGCTCTCCCCGGGATCGAGCTCGTAGACCGAAGCCCCCATCTGCTCGGCGCCGACCATCGGGCCGAGCCTGGCGACGCGGGAACGGTAGCCCTCGGGGTCCCCGGCGTCGCCCTCGGCGCTGACCGCGTTGAGATTGACCACATTCGCGATGATCGGCCTCCTTGGGGGAATCCTAACCGCGCGAATTCCTGAGCGGCGGACGCTATGTAGACGACGTGCTGATGGCGCTGGATCTCACGGCGGGCGACCGGCCTAGGGACGGAGCACGACCTTGAGCGCCTCGCGGCGATCGTAGATTGCGTACGCCTCGGGGGCGTCGTCGAGGCTCATGCGGTGGGTGACGAGCGGCGCCGGGTCGATCACTCCGGACGACAGCATCGCGAGCACCCGGTCCAGGTGCCCGATCACGTTGGCATGCCCCGTGCGCCAGTTGAGCGCCTTGATCCAGACGACGCCCATGTGGACCTCGGCGCGCTCTGCGTAGACGCCGATCACCGAGACGGTGCCCGCCTTGCGGGCCAGCCGGCACGCGAGGTCGAGCGCCTCCGGGTGGCCGACCGCCTCGACCGCGAGGTCCACTCCGCGCCCCTCGGTCAGCTCCTTGACCCGGGCCCGCACGTCGTCCTCGGTGAGATGGACCGCGATGGCGCCGAACGACTCGGCCATGCGAAGCCGCTCCTCGACCGTGTCGACGGCGATGACCGACGACGCCCCGGACGCCCGCGCGACCTGGACGGCGCTGAGGCCGACCGGGCCCAGCCCGAGCACCGCTACCGAGGCGCCGGGCTCGAGCGGCTCCGGGCGAGCCGCGTCGCCGCACACCGCGTGATAGCCGGTCCCCGCGACGTCCCCGGCGAACAGGGCCACCTCGTCAGACAGGCCCTCAGGGACCCGGCGCAGGGTCAGGTTTGCGCTCGGGACCAGCACCTGCTCGGCCTGCGCCCCGGGCAGCGACCCGAGCGTTGCTCCGTGGCCGAAGACCCTCCCGGAGTCGCACTTGTGGTACTCGCCTCGCCGGCAGTGGAAGCAGCGGCCGCAGGCCGTGCAGTAGGTGCCGAGCACGCGATCGCCGACCGCGACCTCGGTCACCCCCTCGCCCGCGGCGATCACCCTTCCCACGTACTCGTGCCCGATCACGAAGCCGGGCTCGATCGCCACCCGGCCGTGGTAGATGTGGAGGTCGGAGCCGCAGATCCCCGTCGCCTCCACCCTTACGACCGCGTCGTCGGTGGCCAACGGCTCGGGCTCGGGCCGCTCTTCGATCCTCACCTCGCCCGGTGCTTGAAAGGCAACCACGCGCACGGCGCCGCAGGATAGAGTCGATTGGGCGGTGGCGGCAGCAAGCCCAGATCCGGCGATCGCGGTGCCCCTCTGATGGCCGAGGTCTCGCGTGCGGTCCTCGTCACCGGGTGCTCCTCCGGAATCGGTCACGCGACCGCGGACCGCCTCGCCGCCGCGGGATGGCGGGTCTACGCCACAGCACGGCGTCCCGAGTCCATCGCAGACCTGGCCGAACGGGGCTGCCAGACGCTCGCGCTCGACGTCACCGACGAGGGCTCGATGCGCGACGCCGTCGGCGCCGTGGAGAAGGCTGAGGGCGCGGTAGGGGTGCTCGTGAACAACGCCGGCTACAGCCAGTCGGGGGCAATCGAGGCGGTCCCGATGGAGCGTGTCCGGGAGCAGTTCGAGACCAACGTCTTCGGCCTCCTGCGCATGTGCCAGCTCGCGCTCCCGGCGATGCGCCGTCAGGGCTGGGGCCGGATCGTCAACGTGAGCTCGATGGGCGGCCGAATGACGTTTCCCGGCGGCGGCGCCTACCACGCCACCAAGCACGCGGTCGAGGCGCTCTCGGACGCCATGCGCTACGAGGTGCGCGGGTTCGGCGTCGACGTCGTCGTGATCGAGCCCGGGCTGATCAAGACGCGGTTCGGCGAGACCGCCGCCGGCTCGATCGGCGACGCGGGTGAACCGGCCGACGATCCGTATGCGCCGTTCAACGCGGCCGTCGGGGCGACGACCGAGGGCGCCTACGAGGGACCCCTGAGCCGGCTCGGCGGCGGCCCGGAGAAGGTGGCGAGGGCGATCGAGCGCGCAATCTCGTCGCGGCGTCCGCGCACGCGCTACAAGGTGACCCCATCGGCCCACCTGATCTTGGCCCAGCGTCGCCTGCTGCCGGACCGAGCGTGGGACGCCTTCATGCGCTCCCAGTTTCCGAGCCCTGGGCCGTCCGATTAGCGCCGAATTCCGCATCAGGGCGGCCGGCGGGGCGGGCCAGACGCTCCCGCTCCGCGCACCCGATGGCGGCGGGACCAGGCGCTCGCCGCGGGTTATCCGTTGCGGCACTTGACGAGATGCTTAACTTGTGATGGATTCTAGGTACCAATAACTGGCAAACGGGGCAACGCCGGCGCGCTAGCCGGGGGAGGTTTTGTCGAGAGATGAGCAGGTTGCGGCGGAGTCTCCGTGCTCGAGCAGCGATCACCTCCGCTGGAGCACTCATCGGGCTTCTGTTTGCGGCGCTCGGATTGACCGCGTGCGGCAGCAGTGGCACGAGCGCGACCGAGGGCGGCACCCTGAACGTCCTCACGCCCTCCTTCACCGATTTCGAAGACCCGCAGCTCGGCTACGAGGCCACCGGGTGGGAAGCCCGCTACAACGTCTACATCCCTCTCCTCACCTACGCCCACGCATCCGGCCCCGCCGGGACCAAGGTGATCCCCGGCCTCGCCGAGAGCCTGCCCAAGCTCAGCAACGGGGACAAGACCTACAACCTGACCCTTCGCAAGGGCCTCAAGTACTCGGACGGCAGCCCCGTCAAGGCGTGTGACGCCAAGTTCGCGGTCCAGCGCATCTTCGACACGAACTCGAAGGGCGCACCCCTCTACACCGACATCGCGGGGGCCGAGGACTACCAGTCCGGGAAGGCGAACGACATCTCCGGCATCAGGTGCAACGACCAGACTGGCCAGGTCAGCTACACGCTGACCGCCCCCGAGGGCTCGTTCACCAACAAGCTCGGGCTCCAGTTCTCCGCGCCGGTCCCGCAGGACAGCCCGCCCAAGTACGACCCGTCGCATCCGATCCCGGCCACCGGGCCCTACTACTTCACGAATATCGACTCCGGGAAGTCCTGGACCGAGGAGCGAAACCCGCAGTGGGCGAAGAACAACGCCAAGATCCTCCCCGACCTCCCCAGCGGCCACGTGGACAAGATCACCTCCACGGTCGTGAAGAACTACTCCAGCGCGACGACCGACGTGGAGCAGAACAACGCGGACGCCCTCACCGACCCGCCGCCCACCGATCGGCTGCCGGAGGTCTTGAACCAGTACAGCGACCGCCTGCACAAATGGAATACCGTCAGCACCTACTACTTCGGCTTCAACTCGCTGAAGCCGCCATTCAACGACCTGAAGGTACGGCAGGCGGTGAACTACGCCGTCGATCCGACGGCGATCGAGCGCCTCTACGGCGGGCTGATGGCGCCGACCCAGCAGGTGCTGCCGCCCGACATGCCGGGCTACCAGAAGATCGAGCTCTATCCGCACGACATGGCCAAGGCGCAGGCACTCATCAAGCAGGCGAACCCTTCGGACAAGAACATCACCGTCTGGGCGGACGACGAGGATCCGCAGCCGAAGGTGGGCGCCTACATGCAGGACGTCCTCAAGCAGCTCGGCTTCAACGCCAAGCTCAAGGTGATCAACGGCGACATCTACTTCGACGTCATCGGCAAGAAGGCAACGCCGGACGTTGACATCGTGTGGAACGACTGGTTCCAGGACTACCCGCACCCGGACGACTTCTTCAACCCGCTGTTGAACGGGAACAACATCGCGGCGAGCGCGAACCTCAACGTCTACTTCAACGATCCCGCGATCAACAAGAAGATCGAACAGCTCGTCAAGCAGCCGCTGAACAGCGCCACGGAGGCCCAGTACGCCGCGCTCGACAAGCAGGTCATGGGGCAGGCGGCATGGGTCCCCTACGGGAACCGGACCTGGACCACGTTCACGTCCGACCGGGTAAGCCAGGACAGCATCATCTTCAGTCCGGTCTTCCAAAACGACTACTCGAGCTACCAGTTCACCAAATAGACACTCGGGGCCGGGACCCGGGGAGCGGTAGCCTCTTGATTGATGTGAGAGCGGCCGGGAAGTGAGGAGAGGCGCGAAGGGAATCCTCCGGATGGCCAGCGACCCCTACGCCGAGCCGCCGCCGCTCCCCGGCGGCGGGGCGATAGCCGGGGAGGCAGGCGCTCCGCCGGCTCCCGAGGGCGTCGCGATCGAGGGGCGGAGCCCCACATACCTGGCGTGGCGCCGGCTCCGCCGCAACAAGCTCGCCCTCGGTTTCGCCGGGCTGTTCATCGCGATCGTGCTCTTCTGCCTCGCAGCGCCGCTGTGGGCGCACGACGTCGCGCACACGGGACCGGACGACCAGCACCTCACCCAGAAGATCACGCTCCACGGGAACCCCACCTACGTCGTCGATCCGACCGGGATCCCCCTCGGCCCCGGCCTCCACTGGAAGTACCTGCTCGGTGCCGATCAGAGCGGTCGCGACGTGATGGTCCGCCTGATGTACGGCGGGCGCAACTCCCTCTACATCGGGATCATGGCGGCGCTCGTGATGAGCGTCCTGGGCGTGGCGCTGGGGTTGATCGCTGGCTACAGACGCGGATGGGCCGACGCCGTGACCATGCGCACGATGGACGTCATCTGGGCGTTTCCGGTTCTCTTGCTGGCGATCGCGATCAGCACCGCGATCGCCGCGTCGGGAACGGGGCTCCGCCTCGGCTTCGTGACCATCGCGGGCGACTCGCTGTGGATCCCGATCCTGATCATCGGCGTCGTCTATGTGCCCTACATATGCCGGGTGGTCCGCGGAGAGGTGCTGGCGCTCCGCGAGAAGGAGTTCGTCGAGGCCGCGGTGGCCCAGGGCAAGGGGCCGCTCCGCATCATGTTCGGCGAGCTCCTGCCGAACCTGTGGTCGACGATCATCGTCTTCTTCACCCTCAACATCGCCAACGCGATGCTGCTCGAGGCCGCCCTGTCCTTCCTGGGCGTCGGCGTCCAACCCCCCGAGGCATCGTGGGGAAACATGGCGTCGGATGGGTTCAGCGTCATCTACAGCTCGCCTCACCTGGTGCTCATTCCGGCGTTGATGATCATGCTCACCGTGCTCTCGCTGAACGTGTTCGGCGACGGGCTCCGCGACGCGCTCGACCCGCGGGCCAAGATCCGGCTGGAGGCGCAGGCCACGGCCGAGGAGGCGGGACCGTAATGGCACGGTTCATCGCCAGGCGCCTGGTGGGGATGGTGCTCGTCCTCTTCGCGGTGTCCGTGATCGTCTTCGTGATCTTCAACGTGATCCCGGGCGGCGATCCGGCTCAACGGATGGGCGGGCGAGAGGCCACCCGAGAGCTGGTCGCGCAGATCAATAAGGACTGGGGCTTCAACGATCCGCTGCCCGTCCAGTACGTGGACATGATGAAACAGCTCTTCAGCGGCGACCTGATCTCCTACCAGAACCAGGACAACGTGAATCAGAGGATCAAGGAGGGGATTCCGGTCACGTTCTCGCTGGCGATCGGGGCGGCGGTGATCTGGATGGGAGTGGGAATACTCTTTGGCTACCTGTCGGCGATCAAGGCTGGGCGTTTCACCGACGTCACCCTGACCATCCTCGCCCTGATCGGGATCTCGCTCCCAGTCTTCTTCATCGGCGCTTTCTTCCTCTACTACTTCACCTTCAAGTGGAAGATCTTCCCGACGGGCGGGTACGTCAAGTTTGCCCAGGACCCGTGGGGGTGGTTCACCCACCTCCTGCTGCCCTGGATATGCCTCGCGATCCTGTACGTCGGCTTCTACAGCCGGCTGCTGCGGTCGAACATGCTCGACGCGATGAACGAGGACTACGTCCGCACCGCGAAGGCCAAGGGCCTCACCGAGCGTCAGGTCCGGATCCGCCACGTGCTTCGCCTCTCACTGATCCCGATCATCACGCTGTTCGGCCTCGACTTCGGGGCCCTGCTGGGCGGCGCGATCATCATCGAATACATCTTCAGCCTCAACGGAGTCGGGGGATATGCGTTCGACGCGGTCGCCCACCTCGACCTGCCACCGCTCATGGCCGTGACGATGTTCGGGGCCTTCCTGATCGTGCTCTTCAACACTCTGGTCGATATCGCGTACGCGTGGCTCGATCCGCGGATCAGGCTCGGAACGAGCACGGCATGACCGACGGGTCGCTGGTGGAGGTCCGGGATCTCCAGGTCACGTTTGTGACCGAGGATGGACTGCTGCGCGCAGTCGATGGGGTCTCGTTCGCCCTGCGCGCCGGTGAGGTGCTCGCGATCGTCGGGGAGTCCGGCTCCGGGAAGAGCGTCACCGCGCAGACGATCATGGGGCTCACCCGCACCCCGAACGCGCGGATCAGCGGGAGGATCGACTACGGCGGGCGCGACCTTGTCGCCGCCACCGAGGAGGAGCTGATGTCGATCCGGGGTCAGGAGATCGCGATGATCTTCCAGGACCCGATGACCTCGCTGAACCCGGTCTACACGGTCGGGAACCAGATCGTCGAGGCGATCCGCGCCCACACCGACGAGCCCAAGCACAGGGCCAAGGAGAAGGCGATCGAGCTCCTGGACGCCGTCGGGATCCCGGACCCCAGAGAGCGCGCGGACAATTACCCGCACGAGTTCTCGGGCGGCATGCGGCAGCGGGCGATGATCGCGATGGCGCTGGCGCTGGAGCCCGATGTCCTGATCGCGGACGAGCCCAGCACCGCCCTCGACGTCACGATCCAGGCGCAGATCCTGCGGCTTCTCGAGCAGCTGAACCGCGACCGCGGCCTGGCCGTGATCATCATCACCCACGACCTCGGCGTGGTAGCCGAGATCGCCGATCGCGTGCTCGTCATGTACGGAGGCAGAATTGTGGAATCCGGGACTCTCGACCAGATCTTCTACGACCCTCAGCATCCCTACACCTGGGGGCTGCTCGGCTCGCTGGCCCGCCCCGACCGGCCTCGAGCAGCGAGGCTTTCGCAGATCAAGGGGCAACCCCCCTCCCTGCTCCATCCCCCGACGGGCTGCCACCTTCGCCCCCGCTGCCCGCATGCCTTCGACCGCTGCACGCAGGTGCCGCCCTTGGAGGCCCGGGTTGGCGGAGACCACGCGGATCGCTGCTGGCTGTCTGTCGAACAGAAGCGGAGCCTCCGCGTCGTTCAAAGCGGAGACATCGGGCTGGAGGCCCCCGCCGCATGAGCGAGCGGAACAGCCCGGGACCGTCGGGCATCGAGACGACCGCCGCCTCCGCGAACGGCGCCGGCAACCTGCTCGAGGTCAGGAACCTCGTGAAGTATTTCCCAATCAAGTCGGGGATCCTGTTCGACCGCCAGGTGGGCGCGGTGCAGGCGGTGGACGACGTCAGCTTCCATCTCGCGCGGGGGGAGACGCTCGGGCTGGTGGGCGAGTCCGGGTGCGGAAAGTCGACGCTCTGCCGCACCGTGCTGAAGCTGCTCGAGCCAACATCGGGCTCGATCAAGTTCGAGGGCACCGAGATCAGCAACATGGGTCGTCGCGAGCTCCAGCCGCTTCGGCGCGAGATGCAGATGATCTTCCAGGACCCCTTCGCGTCGCTCAACCCCAGAAAGCGCGTGGGGCAGATCGTCGGCGACCCGCTGAAGCTCCACGGGATTGCGTCCGGCTCGACCCTCAAGCGCCAGGTCCAGGACCTGCTCGAGCGGGTGGGCCTCAGCCCCGAGCACTACAACCGCTTCCCCCATGAGTTCTCCGGGGGCCAGCGCCAGCGGATCGGGATCGCCCGAGCCCTCGCGCTGCGGCCGAAGCTGATCGTCGCCGACGAGCCCGTTTCCGCCCTGGACGTCTCGATCCAGGCACAGATCATCAACCTGCTCGAGGACCTCCAGGATGAGTTCGAGCTCACCTACATCTTCGTCGCCCACGACCTTGGGGTGATCCGGCACGTCTCCGACCGGATCGCGGTCATGTACCTCGGGAAGATCGTCGAGATGGGGCCAGCCGACGCCGTCTACTCCAACCCCATCCACCCCTACACGCTCGCGCTGCTGTCCGCCCTGCCGATACCCGACCCGAGGGCGAACGCCCAGCGCGAGCCGATCGTGCTCGAGGGCGATGTGCCAAGCCCCGCGCATCCTCCGGCGGCCTGCCGCTTCCACACCCGCTGCCAGTACGCGTCGGAGATCTGCTCCGAGGTCGAGCCCGAGTTGGTCCTCCACGACAAAGACCACTGGGCGGCCTGCCACCATCCGCTCAACCGCGAGGATCCGGGCGCAGTCCGCGAGGCGCTAGCCAAGACGGAGCTCCGCTCGGCCTGAGCCGCGGCACCAAGGCAGGGATCGTTTTAGGCGTCCCCGATAGCGTCCCGGTGATGCTCAGCCAGAAAGCGCCGCGCGCGGCCACTGCGGCCGTCGTCGGGATGGCGTTCGCGGCCCTCGGGCTCACCTCCTGCGGCGGTCCACCCTCGTCCCCGCAGGGAGGCAACCTGACGTTCATCTCGAGCTCCTTCCCCGACCACCTCGATCCACAGCTCTCCTCGACGGTCGCGGCCTGGCAGGCCGAGTACAACACCTACATCCCCCTGCTGACCTTCAAGCATGCGACTGGCCAGGAGGGCTCCGAGGTCGCCCCCGGACTCGCCAAGGACCTGCCGACGATGTCCGAGGATGGCAAGGACTACACCCTTCAGCTTCAGCGGGGATTGCGTTACTCAGACGGCACCCTGGTCAAAGCCTCCGACTTCCAGACCACGATGCAGCGCTTGTTCGACCTCGGGTCGCCCGGAGCGCGGCTGTTCAGGGGAATCGTCGGCGCCGCCGACTACGCCGACGGCAAGGCGAGCTCGATCTCGGGGATCACGTCCAACGACTCCACCGGCGCGATCACGATCCGGCTACACGCCCTGGATGGCGAGCTCGAGACCAAGCTGGCGAGCCCCTTCGCCGCGTTGGTCCCCCCGCATACGCCGGCAAGAGACCAGACGCCCGATCCGCCGCCGGCGACCGGGCCTTACGTGATCTCGAGCTCGGACCCTCCGCACCGATTCGTTCTCGAGCGGAACCCCGAGTGGGCGGCGGTCAACGAGGGACTGATCCCGAACGTTCCCACCCCTCACGCCGACAGAATCACGCAGACGGTCGTCAGGAGCGCCTCTAACGCGACCACCCAGGTCGAGCGAAATCAAGCGGACTTCATGATCGGGCCGCCACCGGCCGATCGCCTGTTGGAGCTCAAGTGGAAGTACCTCGACCGCTTCAGAACGGACGCGTCCCCGAGCACCTATTACTTCTGGATGAACACGACGGAACCGCCGTTCGACGATCTGAGGGTTCGCCAAGCGGTCGGCTACGCGATCGACCCTGCCGCACTGCAGCGGATCTACGACACCCTGATGTCGCCGACTCAGCAGGTGCTGCCGCCGGGCGTGCCGGGTTACTTGAAGTTCACGGCCTACCCACACGACTTCGCGACAGCGAGGGAGCTGATCCGGCAGGCAGACCCCAGCGACCGGAAGATCACCGTCTGGACCGACGCCCGGGCGTCGGATCAACGGGCCGGCGCCTACCTGCAATCCGTGCTCGGGCGACTTGGCTTGGCCGCGAAGCTCAGAGTCGTGAGCGCGGGTGCTTACTACCACACCGTCGGCAACCCGAGCACCCCCAACTTGGACGCCGGTTTTGCATCCTGGACTCCCCAGCTTCCGCATCCCAATCAGTACTTCGGCATCCTGAGCGGGCACGCGATTCGCCAGGCCGACAACCCGAATCTCGCCCAGCTCGATGATCCGACGCTGAACCACGAGATCGAGCGGCTAGCCGCGCAACCCCTCGACCCCAGCACGACCGCCGACTACAGCGCGCTCGACCGAAGTGTGATGGCAAAGGCACCGTGGGCTCCATGGGGAAACCGGGAGGTGTCGACCTTCACCTCGGACAGGATCGACGCCGAGTCCGTGATCTTCAACCCGGTCATGCAGCAGGACTACGGGAGTTTCGCGCTCAAGTAGCGGCGCCCGCGATACCGTCCCACGGGATGCCGAGCGAAAGAGCGCTTCGGGTGGCAGGGGCCCTGATCGCGACCGTCGGGATCGGGGTGGCCACGTACATCACGATCGCCGACTCGGGCGGCGGGGCACCGGCATGCGTGGCGGGCGGCCACGGCTGCGCGACGGTCGCCGACAGCCACTACTCGCACATCGCCGGCATCAACGTCGCCGTGTTCGGCATCGTGGGCTATGTGCTGCTCCTCGCCGCCACCGCAACGCCTGGCGACCCAGGGCGGTTCGGCGGGCTCCTCCTGGCGCTCGTCGGCTTCGGCTTCAGCGCCTATCTGACCTACCTCGAGCTGTTCGTGATCAACGCGGTCTGCCAGTGGTGCGTGGCCAGCGCCGTGCTGATAACCCTGTTGCTGGTGGTGAGCGCGGCCCGCGCGCTCGCCTACACCGGGGCTGAGCTCGCCGGTCCGTCGAGCACGTCTGTAGATCAGCTTTAGGTTTCGCGTTAGGGTCCCAGCCTGGATGGCGAGTCGCAAGGAGGAAAAGGAGCGGCTGCGAACCGAGCGCCTGGCCCGCGAGGCCCAGGAGCAGGTGAAGGAGCGCCGCCGGCGCCTGATGCAATATGGAAGCGCCGCGGGGTTCCTGGCGATCTGCGTGGTGGTGGTGCTGATCATCGTCAGCCAGTCGGGCGGGGGCAACTCGGCTGGGAGCGGCTCCAAGGACGCCGCCGCGATCGAGCAGCAGCTGAAGGGGATCCCGCAACACGGCACGGTGCTCGGCGACCCCAAGGCGAAGGTGACGGTGGTCGAGTTCGGCGACCTGCAGTGCCCGGTCTGCCAGGCGTTCTCGGTCCAGACCTCCCCCGACCTGATCTCGGGTGTGGTTCGCAAGGGGACCGCCAAGTACGAGTTCCGCCAGTACACGATCATCGGACCCGACTCGGTGACCGCCGCCAAGGCGGCCCTGGCCGCGAGCGAGCAGAACCGCTACTGGAACTACATCGAGCTCTTCTACCGCAACCAGGGGACCGAGAACTCGGGCTACGTGACGGACAGCTTCCTCGAGTCGATCGCCAAGGGCGCCGGCGTGCCCGACATCGCGAAGTGGAACCAGTCCCGCAAGAGCTCGAAATGGGATTCCGTGCTCTCGAAGGTCCAAAACGAGACCTCGGCGCTCGGCATCAACGCGACCCCGACGATCATGGTCGAGGGGCCCGGCGGCAGCAAGGTGGTGGGCTCCGGGCTCCTTCCCCTGAGTGAGATCGAGAGCGCGGTCAAGTCGGTGCAGTAAGCCCGCGATCGGCCTACCCGTACGCTCAGTAGAACCATCGTGAGCCGCGAGCATCTCTATCGCGTCGAGGTCGAGTGGACCGGGAATCGCGGCTCGGGTACGAGCGACTACCGCGCCTATGAACGCGCCCACGAGGTCCGGCGAGAGGGAAAGCCAACGCTCCCGGCGTCGTCCGACGCATCGATGCGCGGCGACGGCGCCCGCTGGAATCCGGAGGAGCTCCTGGTGGCTGCGCTCAGCCAATGCCACATGCTGTGGTACCTGCACCTCTGCTCGGTCAGCGACGTGGTCGTCGAGTCCTACGTCGACCGCCCCGAGGGAACCATGGCCCAGGCGGACGATCTCTCGGGCCGCTTCACCCAGGTGACCCTTCGGCCCTCGGTCTCAATCGCCGACGCCGAGCGGCTCGACCGCGCTCGGGAGCTCCACGTCAACGCCCATCGAATGTGCTTCATCGCCAACTCGGTCAACTTCCCGGTCACCGTCGAGCCCGACTTCGAACGGTGACCCGGGGAGTGGTCAGAAAGGCGTTGGTGGTCGCCGGCGCGGTGCTGCTGAGCGGCACCGTCCCTGGCTGCGGTGGCGGCTCGGCCGGCGCCTCGAAGGCGGCATACGTCCAGCGGGTGGACAGCGTCTGCGCGCGACCCCGGACCCGAAGGGCTTTCGGAACAGTGCTCCATCGGCTTGCGAGCCTCCCGCGCGGCCGGTACGCGCGCACGAAAGCGCTCCGGGCGGCCGGCAGATCCCTCGCCAGCCCGGTCCACCGGCTAACGGCGAAGGTCCGCGGGCTGCCAGCGCCCGACGGCGACCAGCCGGTCATCGACCGCTGGCTGGACGAGCTGCGAAAGCTCGCCGTGCTCACCAAGCAGGCCGCGGCAACCGAGCGGCGCATCATCGCTCTGGAGGCTCATCACCCTGGCGTGGTTGAGAGGTCCGGAACGGTCCGCAACGCCGACCTCGACCGCGCGCTGGAGGCCAAGCTCGCGGCCACCCGGATGGCCCGAGCCTACGGGCTCGATGGGTGCGCCAGCCTGCTTGGGCGTCCGTAGGCGCCTCACCACGGTTGCGTCACCCCGGTTCAGGGGGAAGGCGTCGTCGGACCTAGTGCCGCGTCTTCGTCTCGCAGCCCTGGACCACGGAGTTGGGGTCCTTCGGCAGCTGGTCGAGGTCGGCCTTGTCAGCGGACCCCGGGGCGTTTCCGCCGTCGCAGTTGATCGTCGTGTCGGAGGTCATGTCGCGGGCGAGAAGCTGGTCGCTCCCGTTCATTCCCTTCATCACGTCGGCGTCCGGTCCGCCGGTGAGCGTGTCGGCGCTCAATCCGCCCACCAGCGTGTCGGCGCCCTTCTCCCCGAACAGCGCGCTCTTCAAGCCGGTCGAGTTGACCACCTTGTCGGCCTGGTCGTGGGCGCTCACCCGGATCATGTTGATCCCCGAGGCGTTGCACTTCGCCGTCTGGCCATTGACCTGGGCGCATCCCGCCCCCGCCGAGACGGCGGAGCCCGTGTAAGGACCGGCGACGAGGTTGGTCACCCGAAGCGTGCCTGGCAGCGGGCGGGTGATCGCGAAATTGTCCTTGTTACCCACGCCGCCCGTGACCACCAGGGTGTTGCCCGAGATGCTGACCGAGGCGGGGCCGCCGAGCGGGTTCACCGCGATCCCGAGGGGGCCGCTGCCGGCGGCCACCGTCGCCGGGGTCTTCGGCGCCAGCTTGCCCCCCGCCCCGATATCGAACTGGTCGACGCCGAGCGTCGCGACGTAGAGGCTCTTTCCGTCCGGGGTCACGGCGATCCCCTGCGAGCCGCCGCCCGACGCGACCTTGGCCGGGCTCTTCGGGGACAGCTTCCCCCCGGCGCCGACGTTGAACTGGTAGACGAAGTGGCCGCTGTTGACGACATAGACGCTCTTTCCATCCGGGCTCGCCACCACTCCGTAAACGCAGCATTCGGCCGTCTGCACACTGGCGGGGCTCTTCGGGGACAGCTTCCCTCCGGCGCCGACGTTGAACTGATAGATGGTGGAGCCGACGTAGCTCGTGACGTAGACGCTCTTCCCGTCCGGGTTCACCGCCACCCCTGCCCCAGTCCCGAAGATATGGACGGTCGAGGGGGTCTTGGGCACCAGGCCTCCGTTCGCGGTGATGTCGAACTGGGCGACGCCGTTGTCAGTGCAGCACTGGGTGGCATAGAGGCTATTTCCGTCGGGGCTCACGGCCACCGAGTGCGGGGTATCGCCGTGTGAGCGCACGTTGCCTCTGCCCGAGAGGGCCCCGGTGGCGGGGTTGACGTCGTACACCGTGATGTTCTCGTGGAGGATGCGGTCGCTGAAGCTGGCCGCCACGTAGACGTTCTTGCCATTCGGGTTGACCGCGATCCCCTCGGGGCCATCAGCGGCGCCAACGGCGGCGGGACTCTTGGGCGAGAGGCCGCCCCCGGCTCCGACGTCGTACTGGGAGAGAGTGTTGTCGCCGAGATTGGTCACGTAGACGCTCCTGCCGTCCGGGCTCACCGCCACCCCGGTCGGCCCAGAGCCTGCGGCCACGGTGGGCGGGGAAAGCGCGGACAGCAGTCCGCCGGCGCCGACGTTGAACTGGGAGACGTCGCTCGGACCGTCGCCGTCGGCGTTGGCCACGTACGCGTATGGCGCCGCCTGCGCGGACGCGGCAAACGCGAGCACGGACGCCGCGCTCACGACCCCGAGCAACACGCGGCTTCGAGTCTTCCTTGCACCCGAGCCCAACCCGAACATCCGACCCTCCCGTCAAACCGCCGCCCATCCCGGACGATCGGTGGCTTGAATGACCACCTTACCTCGTGACGGCGAACCGGTCCGGTGCAGACCGCGAATCGCGCCGCTTGCTTGTCTAGAGCCGCCGGGAGCTCGCGAGCGCCCGTCGCCACCCCCGAGCAGTGATGAAGTAGGCACGGTCGGGAAAACGCAGGCTGACCAGCTCCTCCTCGATCTTCAGGGACGCCAGAGCGGGCATCAGATGCTCCTCGTCCAGCGCCTTGAACACGAGGAACTGGTCGGCGGACTCCGCCGGCGAGTGCAGGGCCGGCATGCCATCGAGGTCGCGCTCCGGGATCTGCAAAGGCACCAGGTAGCGATCGTCGCCGAGCTCGAGGGTGAGGGCGGACTGCTCGCCCGGCGCCCTCTCGATGAACCCCACGTCACTGATCGCATGCTCCTGGCCGGCAAAATCCGACCAGCTGGCCACGTTGCCGTCCGTGCCGGTGCTGAAGAAGACGAAGCCCCCGTGCTCGCTCGCCACAGCGTCCATGTCCAGAAGGGCATCGAACACATCGGCCCGTGACGCGCCTCGCATGTCGACTTCGGCTCGAGCGACATCCCTCCCCCCGGGTCCCATGCACTACGAACGTGGCCACGCACTCGCGTCTTACGGGGATCTCTGGAGCCGCACCTTGATGATCGATGTCAGGGCCCTCCTTCCCCTCCCAAGGCCGCCGATCAGATACGCCGTCCCGCCGGCGGTCGTTGCAGCGCCATTTGAGACCGCCAGTGGCAGGCGACCCGCGGGCTTGACGTCGGGCGAAGGGGGATCGAAGGCCAGGATGCGATTGGTCGCCGTTCCACGCACGCGGCCCCCCAACACGTAGATGCGACCATCAAGCACGACTGCCGAGGCGTGGGATGTCGGAGCTGGGAGATGCCCCACGATGGAGGTATGGCCGGTGCTGGGGTCGATCGCCTGTATGGCGTCGGTGTCCACGCCGCTGGCGAGCTCGCCCCCAAAGGAATAGATCGTGTTTCCCAGGACCGCCACGGCTGCGTAACGAACCGGCACATGCAGGTGACCCACGGTGGCAAAACGCCGCCCGTTGCTCGTTTGGAGTACCGATCCGAGCGGAGCTTGACCGTCATAGCCGCCGAGAACGTAGGCGCTCTTGCCGATGGTCACCGCGGACAGGTCAGACCGCGGCGTCGGCAGATGGCCGACGACCCGGCCCGTGCCGCCCCGCCCGAGCGCTTCAACCTCGTCGATCGTGGTTATCGAGCCGCCACCCAGTACGAGTGTCCTGCCCGAGACCGTGGCGGCCGCGGCGTCGTGAAGGGGCTGGGACAGCGAGCCGCCCGGGGTGAGGCTCGCGGTCCTCGAGTCGAGGCGGAAGACCCCGCTGGTAGAAACGTCGCTGCTGTCGAGCCCCCCGATGACCAGCAGGTCGCCGTCGGGCTGGGTGGCGAGCGCCTCGCCCGAGACCGGCGCCGGAAGCATGCGGCTGGCCAGGCGCGAGACCGGAGCCAGGGGAGCCCTCGATTTCGTTCCCGCCGTGCCGGGCCCCGCATGCCGTCCATGGGAGCCGCCCCCGAAATGCGCGATGAGAGCCACGAGCAGCCCGAGCGCCACGAGCAACGCCAGAAGTCGCAGCAACCCGCGCCGACGAGCGGCACTCACTAGCCGGTGTAGGGGTGCGTTGGCGCCACGCCGCCCGGACCCAGCAGATCGAAGCCGTCCGGAATCGCCAGATAACCAGGTCGCTTCCCCGGACGGTCGGTGTGCCCATACTGCCAGACGATGCGCTTGGTCTTCGGGTCTATGAGGACCATCCGATGGCGGTAGTCGTCGTTGACTCCGATCAAGCCGTTCGGCAGCCTTTCGGCGAGGCTTGGATGGTTGAGCATACGACTGCCCGAGGTTGGGTGATAGGACCACAGGATCTTGCCGGAGCGGTTGAACTCGTATATCCCGCCGGGATTGTGGTAGTCGGCGACCAGGTACAGGTCATGGCCGAGCTTCTGCGGATCAGACGGATAGGCGATCGGCAGCTTGCGACTCCATACGAGCCTGCCTGAGCGAGTGAATTCGTCGACGTAGGACCCGTTGACCTCGGAGACCAACACGTCCCCGCTTGCCAGGGGCGTATCGCCGTTGGGATAGTTGATGCTTCTCGGGGGATCGTGAACGCAGCTGCCGGTGGTCCCGATCTGTGACTCGGGTCGCCCCTTGGAGCTGAGGAAGAGAATGCGGCAGTTCTGAGCATCCGCGACCGTGATGCTCCCGTCAGGAAGTCGGTAGGCATCGTCGGGCTGGTTGAGGTAGCCCGCTGACGAGCCGGGGAGCCTGGGATGACCGTATTGGAAAGTCACGCGTCCCGATGGAAACGCAATTTCGACGACCGTGTCATTGCCCTCCTGGTTGGAGATGATCCCCTGCCCGTGGCGGGTAAAGAACGCGTCGTCGGGGAAGTAAAACCCGCCCTTTGGGGCGGGACGACCGGGGGCGGGGTACTTCCAGAGGATGTTCTTGTGGGCGTCCACGAGCAGAAGGCGGTTGTTCCCGCGGTCCGCGATCAACAGCCGGCCTGAGAAGGCGCCGCTGCTCGCCGGCTGTTGGCCGGGTGCGCCGTCGCCATCAAATGGGTTGGTAACGAAGGCGAGCACGGCACCGAGCGCCGCTATCCCGATCGCGAGCCCCAGCGCTCGCCGTCGCCGCCGGCCCGCCGCAGACCCACGCTGGGCCAGGTGTCGAGAGCTCTGGGCCAGGCTATGAGTGTTCCCCGCCCGACCTGAACGCCGCCTGAGAGCGCTGGCTCAGGGCTTGACGCTCACGAGGTCGAAGCGCTCGTGGTTCCCCCGCACCACCTGCTCCTTCACCACACCGACCCCGGGCGCGTTGTACTTCCTCTCGGCCACGCCGGGCTCGATGGCGCTGGTCTCGATGGTGACCAGGACGTTCTTGAACGTGCCCGCCGGAACCGTGAGGCTCGGCTTCGTCCCGAGCACCTTCGCCTGGTCCTCGGCATGACGGGGCCAATAGTACTGGCGATAGGCGACCCCCGGCTTCGGGGCGCCGGCCATCAGGATCCCTGGCTGGGCGCCGTTCACTCCGGCCGGCCCCGAGTCGATGGCCTTCACCCAACGCCCGTGCTTGAAGTCGTAGGTGTGCTCCCCCATGTACCAGACGTCGCCGTACTTGTCCTGCGCCACCCAGTCGAAAGTCCGCTGTATCTGGCGGCCGCCCTGCGAGACGACGTCACGGACGACCATGCACGTCACGCCGAGGACCTTCCGCGTTCGATCGGTGACGGTTACGTCCGTGGTCTGCGCGGTCTTCCCGTTCTCGGCGACGCCCACATAGTGGAGGGCGGTTCCCGGTTTGTACGGGAGGTAGCGGTTGTCGACCGCCGACGCGAAGTTCGCCGGGTGGATGGACGGCTCGTAGTTCGCTCCCTTTACGGGCGCGAGATCCGCGGCCGACGGCGAGCCGGGAAGGATGGTGCTGGAGCCGCCCCCCGAACCGCACCCGGCGGCCGCCAGCCCGAGCGACGCGAGGACCAGCGCGGACCACGCCACGCGTCTGAGTCCTTGGCCTGGCCTTGCTCCAGTTCGCGTGGGGTCCGCCATGGAGAGCGGGATGCTCACGGCGGGAGATGAGAGGACCGTGAATGCCAACGCCTACGTCTCGCATGCCCCCCGACTATTCGCAGAATGGACGACCATCGACCCGTGGATCGCGCCCGGCGATCCCAGCACAGCGGCGAAGGCGATGAAGCGCCCGATCCAGGTGCCTCTGGAGACGGTCCCGTGGGCACCCCGTCCCGCCAAAACACAGATTCCGGAGCTCATGTGGATCGACACTCAGGTTGTACCGCTCGCGAAAGTCGGCGTGCCTGCAGCCTCGAGCCGCCGACCTTGGGTTGCCAATCGCCAGGTGCCTGATGTAGATGGCGTTTGGCGTTTTGACCCCGGCGTACCGGCAGGTGGCGCGAGTTGCATGGCTGGCGTTGTACTCGGTCAGTAATGCCCGGTTAGCGGGCCAGGCCGGCGAGCCGCTGAGCAGTGGAATCAACGACCGGCCGTCGAGCGTGCGGCACCGGGCTTGTGCGGCGCACGGCTTCGCCCCGGCCAGCGCGAGCAGTGTCGGCGCCAGATCGATGCTTGCGACCGGAGCAGCGACCGTGGAGACCCATTGCGCGCCCCCGAAATATCTGCTTGGGCCCTTGATCAGGAGGGGAAGGTGAATCGCCTCCTGATACGGGTAGACCTTGCCGGCTGCGAGTCGGTGCTCCCCGCGGAACATCCCATTGTCGGACGTGAAGATGAACACCGTGTTGTCGAGTTGCCCCGCCGTTGCCACGGCGCGGTAGACCTGCGCAACGCCCCGGTCGAGGGCGGCGAGGGAGCGGTCCGCGCACCGCCAGCGCCTGGCTATGTCCCGCTGTTCGGCCGCGGTGAGCGGCGGTCGCCGCAGGAAGGGCGGCTGTCGCGCATGGACGGCTCGTTGAAGGACGGCGGCCTCGGCCGCGGGGCCTTCACAGAGAGCTTCTCGTCGCGGGGCGGGGGGATCGCGGCGGAGTCGCAGCTTCCATACGGGTCCTGGCCGGCATTGTGTGGGGCGCGTTGGTCGAGCTCCAGGTAGAACGGCTGCGGCCGGGCGGCAACCTTGTCCACGACCCGCACGGCGACGCGGTTCAAGACCCCCGTGACGTTGTCCGCAGGCCTGGACCCGTGGTGGACGATGCGCCCATTCGCGTACAGGTCATAGCCGTAGTACCTGGTCTTTCCGACCACGGTGTACCAATCGCTCCAGCCGGGTGCCGGTGTGCTTGGCGATGCGACGTTCTCGTAGCCGTTCAGGAACTTCCCGACATGGATCGTCCTGTATCCGGCCCTGTGGAGCCAGACGGGCAGAACGTTCCCCTTGTCGCGGAGCGATCGGTAGGCGAGGGTGTTGGAAAGGACTCCATTGTTGTGCCCGTACTCGCCGGTGAGCAGCGAAGCCCTCGAGGGACAGCATTGGGGCGTCGTGGTGATGTAGTCGGTAAACGCCGTGCCCCTCCGCGCGAGCAACCTTTCCGTCCGTGGCATGATCGCCGGGACGAGCTGGGTCACCGACGCATCGTCGGCTTGGATCAGGACGATGTTGGGGGCCCCGGAGGCGGTGCCTTGAGCGCACCCGGAAAGGAGCGAGGAGACCGCGCTTGCAAGGGCGACGATCGCGATCACCGTGATCACGCCGATGCCGGCATGGCGACGCCTGGTGCCCACGGGTCGATGCGTATCGCCTGAAGATGGATTCCCGATGAAGATGGCGATCAAGAGGCATGGCCACCGGCAGGCCACAACCTGGCGCACCCCGAGGACCCGCGTGGGGGTCCTCCTGCTCCCCGCAATGCTCGGCAGCGGCGCTCTCGCGATCGGTTGCGGGTCATGTGGGGCGCCGGTGACGCCGAATCACGTCCCTGCGCCTCGTCAACGGCCGAACGTCCTGGTGATCGAGACCGACGACCAGACGGCGCAGGAGATGAGCGTGATGCGCAACGTGAACTTCCTGATCGCCGCCAAGGGCGTGACGTTCAAGAACAGCTTCGTCAACTTCTCGCTCTGCTGCCCTTCGCGCGCGACGTTCCTGACCGGCCAGTACGCGCACAACCACGGGGTGCTCAGCAACGACGGGCCGCACGGCGGCTATCAGACGTTCGAGCGGACGCACGGCAAGAATGACCTCCCCGCCTGGCTGCTCCACGCCGGCTACCGAACGGCGCTGATCGGCAAGTACCTGAACGGATATGGGACCAGGAGCCCGACCTTTGTCCCGCCCGGTTGGAGCTCTTGGTACGCCGCGGTCGGCCATACCGACCAGCAGGTCTATGACTACCTGCTAAACGAGAACGGCCATCTCGTGCATTACGGTACGGCGCCGGCGGACTTCAAACAGGACGTCCTGACCAGCAAGGCGGTTCGCCTTCTCGGGCACGTCGCGCCGAAGCCGAAGCCCTTCTTCCTCTGGCTGACCTACACCGCTCCGCACGTCGGTGGTCCCGATCCCAATCCGAACCCGCCCCACGACTGCGCCCACGACGCCAAGCCGGCGCCGCGTCACGCGGGCTCCTTCGCCTCATGGCCGCTCCCGAAGCCGCCCAGCTTCAACGAGGCCAATGTCCTCGACAAGGTGCGGAACATACGCAGACGACCCCCGATCGGAGCGGGAGAAGTCGCCCAGATCACTCAGGCCTATCGATGCGAGCTGGAATCCCTGCTGTCGGTGGACCAGGGCGTGAGGCGGATCATCGACGAGTTGAAGCGCAAGCGAGAGCTGGCCAACACCTATGTGCTGTTCACGTCCGACAACGGTTTCTTTCACGGGGAGCATCGGATCACGGCGGGCAAGGTGAAGCCCTACGAGGAGTCGATCCGAGTGCCGTTGGTGATTCGAGGCCCCGGGATCCCGCACGGCGCCACCAGCCGCAGCCTGGTGATCAACGCCGACTTGGCGCCGACGATCACGGCCGTCACCGGTGCCGCGCCCCGGCTTGCGATGGACGGCCGCTCGTTGCTGCCAGCGGCCAGGCATCCCGGCGCGCTGCTCCCTCGCCGGCTCTTGATCGAGGGGAGGCGCCAGGGTCGGGCCCCCGCCTATACCCGGTTCGGGGCGGTCCGCACCCAGCACGACATCTACGTCGCCTACCGGGACGGAGAGAAGGAGCTCTACGACCTGAGAAGGGACCCCTACGAGCTGCACAACCTCGTCAGGGAGCCTGCGTACCAGCGCGTCGCGGCGCGTCTCGCCCGCAGCCTCCGCGAGCTCGAAAAGTGCTCGGGCGTGAGCTGTCGCCGGTAGCGGGGCGCCGGTTGGGCGAGAGTCCCGGGGTGGAACTCGGAGCCATCGGCCCGCGCTACGTCTCGCGCAAAAGCTCCGTGGGCTTGATCCGCCGGAGCAATGCGGTCGCGGCGAGCGCCGCCCCCAGGGTCGCCAGAGCCGTCAAGCCCACAACGGCCGCGAGCCGTCCAACCGGATAGGTCACGGTCGGGCCGAGGATGAAGAGAGGCCGAAGCACGTACACCATCAGGTAGGCGACGCCGGTGCCCACTAGCGCTCCCGCCAACACTCCGCACGCCGCGACGAACGCCGTCTCACCCAGGACCAACGCCCGCAGCTCGCCGCCCTGCAGGCCCTGAGCCAGGAGGGTGACGTACTCCCTGCGGCGCTGAAGGATGAGGCCGAAGACGAAGATCGCCAAGACGGCGCCACTCAGGGCCAGGGCGTAAGCCGCGTTCAGGTTTACGAGCCCATTGACGTTGAGGGCCGTGATGCTCGACTGATCCTTGTCGAGGGCTGTGCGCGTAGTGTCGACCTTGAGGGGATCGGTCCTTCCCGGCCCGGAGCGAATGGCCGCCGTCGCCTTGACGATCCCGGAGGAGCTGCCGTCCGTCGTGCGCGCCAGGAAGAAATCGGTTTGGGTCAAGCCCGTGGCCGCCTCGTAGCGATTCAGGTTGGCGATCAGATTCGTGCCCTGAGGGAAGCCCGGAAACCGATCGAACAATCCCTCGACGCGGAACGTCCGCAGCGCCTCATGCTTGGTGCCACGCGCAAGGATGACCTGGACGCGATCCCCCTTTCCGACCTGGAGGTCGTCGGCCGTCTGCGAGTCCACCAGCAGTCCTTCGGGATGGGCCTGAAGAGCCGCCATCGCGCCGGCTGCGGAGCGATCGACGAAGAAGGAGTCCGAGAGGGCCGCCACACGCTGGAAGCTGCGGGGGTCGATGGCGGTCAGCTGCTCGACGTTCCGGTTGTGTGAGCCGATCAGGATGGAGTTCTCGAGCTTCGAGACGACGGGCGTCGCGGCCGATACCCCAGGCACTTGAAGCTTGGACGCGAAGCTCGGCGGGTGGGGGTGCGAGCTGAGGACGCTTGGCGTGATGCGAAGGTCGGACCCAACGACGAATCTCGAGTCGGTGCTCTTCGCCGCGTCATAGGTGGCGGCGAAGATCGCCAGGGCGATGCCGAAGGCGACGACCAGGCCGACGCCAAGCGCTCCCATGGCCAGCGATCCCGCCCGTCGGCGCAGGCTGCGGCTCAACGTCCCCCGGACCACGGGGCCGAACCCCGCTCGGGCGGGAACCGGAAGCCGCGAGGCTGCGTCCTCGAAGAGCCGGACCGAGAGCAGAACGCCCCCGAGCCAGGCGACCATCGGAGCCACCATGAGGCGAGACGGGAGCGACACCGATTCGCCCGCTGACACCGATCCGCTTGGGGCATCGAAGGCGCCGGTGCGAAGCGCGACAACCTCCGCGATAGCCGCCGCCGCCAGGAGCACGAGGTCGAGCCGCAGGCGCCGCCACGCCGGGACCGGGGCGAGCGCCATCTCGCCGCGCTCCCCGATCACCTCGTGGGCCAGCGACCGCCTCGCCGGGATGTAGAGGGCGATCGCGGTGATCACCACGCCGATTCCGATCGCGATCCCCCCGGAGCGCACGAGACTCCCTGCGGAGGCCTCCAGGAGCGAGCTCCGCCCGAGAACCGCCATCGCCGACAGAAACCCGACGGCGGTCCCAAGGAGGGAGCCGAGGCCGGCAAAGGCAAGGGTCCTGTAGACGAGAATGCGCATCATGTGACCGCGATGGGCCCCGCGAATCCGCAGGTTCGCCCACTCGCGCCGTTGGGCGACGGCCAGGACGCTCCCGGCCCACGCCGCGAGAAGTGCCGCCAGCAGGATGCCCGGCAGGCCGAGGAAGACGAACATCCGCCTTGCCACCGCGGCGTCCTCCTTGGCCACCTGGAGCGTGTTGGAGATGTTGTCGATGAGGTAGTCCTGTCCGGGCGCGATCCCGTTGATCGACCTCGCGATCGCCTTGGTCTGTGCCAGTGCGGTTGCGGGGTCGGACTGCAGCCGCGATCGATCCACCAGGACGTCGACCTCCTCCACCGGAGGGCTCTTCAGCCCCGGTCCCTGGGCTGCGCTCACTCGCTGAAACGCCGGAACGATCACGTTCCTGAACGTTGCTGGGCTGACCACGACCGAGTTGGGCACGTAGAGGAATTGCTCAAGCTTGGTGGAGTTGCGGCTGGCGAACAGTGGCTGGGCTCTCGACAGGTCGGCGACGCCGCCGACGGGCACCGGAAGCGGCTTCGATCGCCCGGGCAGGGTCAGTTCCACCCTGCTGCCCGGCTTCGCGGCAAGCGCGCGAGCAGCCTCAACGCTCAGCAGGCCCGAGCGTGGGCCGAACGACCCGGAGGTCACGCGGATCGCCGGGTAGTGCTGCTGATAGCGCCGGTCGAATCCGAACACCCGCACTGGCGTTCGAATCGTGGTGCCACCCGCCTTCAGCGATCCGGGCGGAAGGTCGACGAACGCGAGCCAGTCCGCCGCGGCGACCCCGGGGATCCGGGCGATCCGGGCACGCAGCTCACCCAGCGTCAGCTGGGAGGACGCGTTGGCCAGGGTGGGCACCAGGTTCTCCCGGCTCGAGATCGTGCCCCGCGGCCGAAGCGCCGCCACATCGGCGACCCCCGCGTTGGCTCGCGCGGCGTACGTCAATCGCTCCGTCGTCCGGGCGGGTACCGTGCCGATGTTGAGGCCGGTCTTGGCCAGCCCCTGTGCGAGCGGGCTGCCGCCTGCGTGATCGGGAACCGGTCGCCCATCGAGGGTCGTGGTGCCCGGAACGTACGAGAGGGTCCGCGGAGGCTCGTCGTTGACGACCACCTCGTGCGCAGGTGTGGCGCCAGCGTTCGTCACCGTGAGCGCGACGGTCGCTTTTTTCCCCGGCGCCAATCGGCTCGGTCCCGACAATCGCTCACGGAGGCCGAGCCCACCGCCCAGCGGGTTGGTGAGCACGCGCTGCATGTCCAGCGTCAGAGGCTCGAGGGCGCGATTGGTCATCGTGGCGCCCGACCCGTCGATGAAGAACAGGACGCCCGAGAAGAGGCCCACGCCGATCACCACCCCCAGGAGGGATGCGAGCGTCCTGCGGGGGTTCCGCACGAGGTCCCGCCAGACGTAGCTAAGCAATGGAGCGCCCCCAGCGCGATTGCTCGTGCATCGGCACGTCGCCGACCAAGCGCCCGTCGCGAAGCTCCAGCACACGTCCCATGCGACGGGCCGCCTCCGGGTCGTGCGTGACCACGACCAAGGTCGCCCCTACCCTCCTCCGCGCGGCGAGCAGGAGGTCCATCACCGCCCCCGAGCTGTGCACGTCGAGGGAGCCGGTCGGCTCGTCTGCCAGGATCAGCCGCGGGCCGTGCACCAGGGCGCGGGCTACGGAGACGCGCTGGCGCTGCCCGCCGGAAAGCTGGTCCGGAAGCTTGTCGGCGTGGTCGGCCAGGCCCAGCTCGGCGATCAGCTCGCCGCACCGCTGCTCGCGGGGCCCGTCGCCTCGGAGCGCGAGCCGGAGCGCAACGTTCTCGAGCACCGTCAGAAACGGCATCAGGCCGTCGGCCTGGAACACGAGCCCGAATTCCTCACGGCGCAGCCGCGTTCGCTCACGCTCGGACAGGGCGGAGAGCTCCCGGCCATCGACCCAGATCCGACCTGCCGTCGGAGCCTCCAAGCCGCCCATCAGGCCCAGCAGCGTCGATTTCCCGCACCCGCTCGGCCCCGTGATCGCCACGCTCTCTCCCGCGTCGATCTCGGTGCTGATGTCGTCGACGGCGCGGACGGTTCCCGCGGGCGTCGTGTAGCGCCTGCTGACCGACTCGAGCCGGATGCTCCCCGAAGGCCCGGTCACGCCCGGCCCACCGCTCCGTCCACGAGCCGCAGCCTGTGCATCGCCCGGACCGACAGGTCGGCGTTGTGGGTGACGTAGAGCACCGCGAGGCCGTGGTCCCTGCTCGCGTCGAAGATCGTCTGCAGCACGCGCTCTGCGCTGGCGCTGTCGAGCTCGCCGGTCACCTCGTCGGCGAGGAGTAACCCGGGCTCGTTGGCCAGCGCCATCGCCACGGCGACCCGCTGAGCCTCTCCGCCCGACAGCCGGCGCAGTCGATGGTCGACGCGGTGAGCGAGACCGACCTCGCCCAGGAGCTCTCTCGCGTGGCCCGGTGGCCGGCCGTCTCCGCCGAGCTTGATCGCCATCTCCACGTTCTCGGCGGCGGTCAGGAAGGGGATCAGGTTCCCGCTCTGCATCACGACCCCGATGCGGTTGGCCCGGAGCCGCGCCCGCGCCCGGTCATCGAGCGCTGTGGTGTCCTGCCCGTCGAAAACGACCTCGCCCGACTCCGGCAGCATGAGGCCGGCGAGGACAGAGAGGAGGGTGGATTTCCCGCTGCCGGATGCGCCGATGAGGCTGGCCGTCTGGCCGCGGGCGAGCTCGAACGTCACCTCGCGTAGAACGGTCGTCCGGGACTCCCCCGCGCCGTAGAACTTGGAAACGCCCGCTACCCGGAGGAGGGGCGACTGCGGCGCAGGAGGCTCGCCCTTAGAGCGTCCGCTTTGCGGGTGGGGCATTGCCGAAGACGTCGGGCGCGGTGACCTGCGCGTGATTGTCGAGCTTCAGCGTCAGGTTGCTGATCTTGGCCAGCCCGGACGGGCTGAGCTGCGTCAGGTTGACCAGCTTCTCGATCTCGTGCTTTCCGCCGGACGCCTGGGGTTGGGTGCTGATCTGCCCCACCCCGGGCGCGAAGTACTTGTACTCGCCGCCCTCCTGGATGGCCAGTACGTCCTTGTAGCACTTGAACGGAACGCACTGGGACTGTCCCGTCTTCGCTACCTGGGCCGTCGCGGTCTCGATCCCCGGCACGGTGTCCTCCGTGTAGGCGGGAGTACCAGTTTGCGGATCTGCCTGCATCAGGATGCCGGGCTTGGCCCCATTCACCCCGGCCAGCCACGCGTCGGACGCGGTCACGAATTGGCCGCCCTGATAGCTCTCGGTGTAGGAGCCGAGGTACCAGACGGTTCCTGTCTTGTCCTGGGCAATCCAGTCGATCGACTGCTCCGCGATCTGACCACCGTTGGTGTCCTGGTCCACCACGGCGACGGTAGACACTCCGTCGACCTGCTTGGTGACGTCGGTGACGGTCGTGACCACCTGATGTGGCAGCTGCCGGTTGCCGACGTTGACGAACCCCTGCCTGACCCATTGGGTCCCGGGCTTCAACGGCAGCCACCTGTTCGTCCCGGCGCCCGGGGCCCCGAAGTCCTTGGGATTGAATTGATCGGCGCTAGCGGGGGCGCTGGGGTGCGCGGGCTTCGTCGGCGCGTTCGCGCGCGTGGACGTGGACGTCGTCTGATGAGCAGCGGTCGCAGTGCTCGATGTTGCGTTGGACCCGCCGCCGCCACAACCGACCGCGAGCACCGCGGAGCACAGCGCCATCCACCCCATCCCGGCCACGCGCGCCTGTGTCCTGCACCTGCCGTTCATGCGAAGGGAGGTTGGAGGGGAAAGATGACGTGAGGATGAAAGCCCGGACCACCGGGGGCTGCAGGGACGCTCAGCGCCTGACCCGCTTGCCGCAAGGGCTCAGTCGTCTTCATCGCTCTGGAGCTCTCGGCCCCTGGCCTCGCGCCCGCCGCTCGCCTCAGCCCGATCCATGCGCTCTGCGGCCTCCCTGGCGGCCTCGTCGAGATTCCCCGAGACCACCCGCAGGGCGTCGGCCGCGGGTCCCAGCTCGAGCTGCGTTGAGCCAGCGTCGCGAGGATGGGCCGCTTGGCTTGCCTCAGCGTGGCTCGCGCCAGCTCCCGTAGAGCCAACCGCGCAGATCGCGAAAACCGCAAGGGCGCCCTTGAAGCGCTGTGTGAATGAGTTTGGGTGTGATGCCACGGGTTGGCTCCTCCGCTTCATGGCTGCATCGTTCCCCAAGGAAATAAGAGCGCGATGAAAGGGCCGCGTCCCGCCGCCGCCCGCCCTGGCTTTCATGCCCGTTTCATCCACCCCGGGTATAGGGCGGAGTTTGGGTCTGTCATGCGCATTTCATCGGCGCGCGATTTGATCGCCGAGCAAGGCAACCCTGAGGAGAGCCATGAGCCAGCGCACGAACAAACGAACGCATAGACGGATCATGGCGGTGAGTCTGGTGATGTCCACCGTGCTCGCCGTGACGGTGCTCGCGGCCTGCGGGTCAGGCGGCACGCAGATCACCACCGCGAGCAAGACCAGCACCACAAGCACAACGAAGGCGGCGACCACCGTCCCGACCACCACCAGTGCTTCCGGTGCGCCGGTCGCCAGCAACGTCCATTACAACCCGAAGATCGTTCCCTCTCAGTTCACGGACAAGATCACGAACCCGTACACGCCGTGGATTCCGGGCACGACGCACATCTTCAAGGGAACCAGGGATGGCGTGCCCACCAAGACCCGCGTCAGCGTCACAAACGCCACCAAGACGATCATGGGCGTCAAGTGCGTCACCGTCCAGGACGTCGTGACCAGCAACGGGTCCCTCGTCGAGAAGACGACGGACTGGTATTCGCAGGACTCGAAGGGCAACGTCTGGTACTTCGGCGAGCAGACGGCCGAGTACGCGAACGGCGTCGTCACGACCACCGCGGGCACGTGGGAGGCTGGCGTCGACAAGGCGAAGCCGGGCATCGTGATGGAGGCCCATCCGAAGAAGGGCGACCACTATCGCCAGGAGTTCCGCCCTGGAGTCGCGCTGGACAAGGCCACGGTGCTGAGCACCAACGCCACACGCACGGTCCCGGGGGGCACCTATCACCACCTGGTCGCAACCGACGACATCAACCCACTCGACCCCAGCAAACACGAAACCAAGTGGTTCGCCAAGGGAATCGGATTCATCGAGGCCCGCAACCAGCACAACGAAGTCAGCAAGCTCGTCAAGTGACGCAGACGCATAGGCGCTACCTCGGATAATCGAATGACCGAGCTCACGACTACCCAGCCCGGCGGCGAGGGCCCGCGACGGCCCTCGCC
>JBOGZC010000039.1:0-32410 GCA_050697075.1 Solirubrobacterales bacterium
GGGGCCGCCCCTCTCTCGTTGCGGCGCTCCGCCGCATCGAATGCACCTCCCATGTGTTTTCAGGGTCAGAGCCCGGATAGGCGAATCCTGACCGGACGAGGCGGACAAGGAGAGGAGCCTCATGCGAATCGGCAGGCGGCTGGTCATCGTGCTGGCAGGGGCGGCGGTCGGGACACTGGCGCTGGTCGGCATGGCTCCGGCGATCACCAACAACGTCTCCACGATCGACGGGAAGTTCAGCCCCAGCGAGGCGCCGAAGTCGACCTACGCGCCGGGAAGCCTCTTCGTTCATACGCACACCGTCTACGCCAGCCCGGGGGACAAGGCCCACGGCGGCTTCACGAAGCGCGTGCAGGTCTATTTCGACGACGACGGCAAGATCGACACGACGGGAGTCCCGACCTGCGCCGGCAACTTCTCGAGCGGGACGACGCTGAAGGCGGCAATGGCGGCCTGCAGCGCCGCCAAAGTGGGAAGCGGCAAGGCGTCCACAGCGCCGGCGTCGAACTTCCCCGCGTGCGTGCTGGCGTTCAACGGCCCGAAGCAGGGCGGCAGCCCTACCATCATCCTGTTCACGCGGGTGACCCTGACGCCGAACGGGGCGGCCAACTGCGCCGATCCCGCCAACAACACCTCAGGCAACACCAGCGTCACGCTGAAGGGCATCCTGAAGGGCGCCACGGGCGACTTCGGGACGCAGCTGGACGTCCCCAACGTCGACACGGCGCCGCTGCCGCTGGACGACTTCACGACCACGGTGAAGCGCGGCAGATACGTGAGCGTCCGCTGCAACGACGCGAACAAGCAATGGAACACGAAGGCGACGTTCACCTACAGCGGCACCGGGCAGTCGCCGGATACGGCGAACTCCTCACAACCCTGCACGGTGAAGAGCACGAACAACCCGCCGGACACCCGGATCACCAAGTCGAAGATTTCTCAGAAGCGCAAGAAAGCGACGTTCAAGTTCAAGTCGGTGGGAACGGCCACCGGCTTCCAATGCCAGCTCAAGGGCAAGGGCCAAAGCCACGGCTACAGGGGCTGTGACTCGCCCAAGACCTACAAGCATCTGAAGCCAGGCAAGTACACCTTCAAGGTGCGGGCTGTCGGGCCCGGAGGAAAGGATTCCTCGCCGGCCAAGGAGCGGTTCAAGATCCGCAAGCAACGCCATCACCACAAGCACCATCACCATCGCGGGCACTAGCGGCTGAGCGGGCCCCCGGCTCGACGGAACTTCGGGACAAGAAAGGGGCGGCCAACATGGCCGCCCCTTTTGCTTCGGCAGGCGGCCGGTCGGCGTTCCGCCGCCCCGGCAAAGTAGGTTGCGATCGATGACACGCCGGGGCGGCTGGTTCGCGGTTCTCGCTGGTGCGCTGGCGTGCGCTTCGCTGCTGGCCGTGGCGGCGGCCGGCTGTGGGAGCGGGAGCGGGATCTCGGATTCGAAGATCGTCAACGCCCTCGGCCTCAAGCAGGCCGGACATGGGTATGAGATGGCGGGCGACCCCTTCTGCACGATCGATCGGCTGCTCAACGATGGCGACGAGGTGCAACAGGCCGACGACCATCCGGGCGGATCGGGCTTCGTGATCGCAGGCCCCAAGGGAACCGTGGGAGTGCTCGCGCGGCGCCCGTTCGCGCCCAACTGCATCCGCCAGGCCAAGGAGGGGCTGAAGCACGTCGAGAAGCAGTCGGGGTGAGCGCGAGTAGGCTTTTCACGCGATGGCGACGAAGCGCGAGCCACGGCTGATCTCGCTCGGCTACGGGAAGTTCGCGCGCGCCGATCGCATCTACGCCCTGGTGCCGCTGCAGGCCGGCGAGCGCGGGGAGGGACGCCGCACTTACGTCCACGTCGACGGCCTCAGCGAGCCGATCGTCGCCTCCCGTTCGGAGAAGGCGATCCTCGCCGAGATCGAGGCCGCGCTCACCGAGTCGGCCGGAATCCCCCGGCGCCGCCGAACGGCCAAGGGTCAGGAGACGCTGCTGGGCTGATGCCCGGCGCTCCTACGCTGCCCGCACCAGCCCGCGCCGCGCGCCCGGGAAGCGGTGGAGCAGTGCGGGCAGGAGCGGGACGAGGCGGCGGATCGCGGCCTGCGAGCCCGTGAGCAGGCGCTCGCGACCCGGGCCCCAGTCGACCCCAAGCTCATCGCGAAGCGGGGCTGGCAGCGTCCCGGCGGTGACCAGGCGCAGGAGCTCCGTGGCGGGCCACGCCACCCGCGGCAGCTCCGGGTGGAGGACCGCATCGGCGACGTCGCGGGTCGTGTCGGTGACGCGGAGCCCGCCGGCGAGCATCTCGGCCCAGTAGCGACGGAAGGCCGCGTAGTCGGTGGGCATCGTGCTCCGGGGGATCGCGTAGGCCTCGCCCAGGGTTCTCATCTCCTCGTAGTAGAGGCGCCGGTCCCGCGGGGTCAGCTCCGCGACGTAGCGCTCGTACAAGGTGAGCGAGGTGTCGATCAGCGTGGCGTGCACCCAGAGCAGGAGCTCGGGGTCGAGCGCCCGGTAGGGCTCACCGCGATCGTCGTTGCCGGCGACGCGACCGTGGACTCGGCGCAGCCGGCGTGAGGCCTCCCGCGACGCCTCCGGCTCGCCGAAGACGATCGCCAGGGTCAGCTCGAGGGTCCGGTAGAGCCGCCCCCACGGGTCGCTGCGGTAGTCCGAGAACTCGGCGACCCCAGCCGCCACCTTGGGGTGGGCCACCTGGAGGATGAGCGCCCGGCCGCCGCCGAGCAGTAGCACCGCCTCGCCGTTGACCCGCCACGTCAGCGAACCCGGCCCGAACATACGCCCATTGTCCGCCAACCCTCGGCAACGCAAGCGGAGGGGCGACAGCGGCGCGCTAACTATGCTCCGTCGCCCCGTGTCCTACTACGTGACCACACCGATCTACTACGTCAACGCGGAGCCGCATCTCGGCCACGCGTACTCGACGATCGCCGCCGACATCCTGGCCCGGCACATGCGCCAGCGCGGCGAGGACGTGTTCTTCCTCACCGGCACCGACGAGCACGGCGAGCCGGTTGCGCAGGCCGCCGAGCGGCTCGGAGTCGATCCGCAGGAGCTCGCCGATCGCAACGCGCCCAAGTTCGAGCAGCTCATGCCCCAGATCAACGCCTCCAACGACTTCTTCATCCGCACCACCGACCCCGAGCACCAGGCGAAGGTGCAGGAGGTGGTCCAGCGCGTGTACGACAACGGCCACGTCTACGAGGGCGCCTACGAGGGCTGGTACTGCCCCCGGTGTGCCGACTTCAAGACCGAGTCCGAGCTCGGTCCGGGCAACACCTGCCCGATCCACAAGATCCCGCTCGATCGGGAGCGGGAGGAGAACTGGTTCTTCCGCCTCTCGACCTTCCAGGAGCCGCTCGAGCGGCTGTACGCCGAGCGCCCGGACTTCGTGCGTCCCGAGGCTCGCTACAACGAGGCCCTTTCGTTCATCAAGGGGGGGCTTGAGGACGTCTCGCTGTCCCGGCCGAAGCTGACCTGGGGCGTCGAGCTGCCCTGGGATCGCACCCAGGTGATCTACGTGTGGTTCGACGCCCTGCTCAACTACATCAGCGCGTTGAGCTATGCGCGGGAGGGCGAGGACCTGACCGAGCGCTTCTGGCCCGCGTTCCACATCCTCGGCAAGGACATCCTCAAGTTTCACGCCGTCTACTGGCCGGCTTTCCTGCTCGCGGCGGGATACGAGGTGCCGAAGCGCATGTTCATCCATGGCTTCCTGCTGATGGAGGGCCACAAGATGTCGAAGTCGCTCGGGAACGTGCTCGACCCGTTCGAGGTGATCGAGCGCTTCGGCGCCGATGCCCTGCGCTACTACTGCTTCCGGGAGGTGTCGTTCGGGCAGGACGGCTCGGTGTCAGCGGCCGGGTTCGAGTCGCGCTACGACAGCGAGCTCGCCAACGAGTACGGCAACCTGGCGAGCCGCACGCTGGCGATGATCGGCCGTTATCGCGACGGGGTCGTCCCTGACGCTGACCCGGATCCGGCGCTGCTCGCGGGAGCGGACGGCCTCGACGGGCTCGACGAGGAGATCCGCGGGCTCCTCGACCGAGCCGAGCTGACCCAGGCCCTGGAGGTGATCTGGGCGCGGGTGAGGCGGCTGAATCGCTACGTCGAGGAGACCCGCCCCTGGGACCTCGCCAAGGAGGACGCGAACCCTCCAGAACCCGGTCGGCAGCGGACGCGAAGCGGAGCAGCCGACCGGTTGGATGTAGTCCTCTACAGCCTCACCGAGGGCCTGCGCGTCCTCACCCTGCTGCTCCACGCCTACGTGCCGGAGGCCGGGGACCGGCTGCTCGATGCGCTCGCCGAGGAGGATCGGGAGCTGGCCGCCTTCGGCTCGCGCGGGGGTGGGCAGCGGGTCGCGGAGCTTCCGCCGCTGTTCCCGAAGATCGAGGTGGCCCCGGCTTAGTGACGACCGCCCTCGCCGCCCGGGAGGTCGCCAAGCGCTACGGCCAAACCGAGGCGCTTCGCGGCGTCAGCCTGGAGGTCGCTCCGGGCGAGCTGGTGGGGCTGCTGGGCCCGAACGGCGCCGGGAAGTCGACCCTGACCAAGGTCGCCTGCGGGCTGGTCAGGCCCAGCTCGGGGGCGGTCGAGGTCGACGGCCATCCGGCCGGCTCGCCGCCCGCGCGGGCAGCGCTGGGCTATCTGGCGGAGCTGTTCCGGTTCCCGGGCTGGATGACGGCGGACGAGCTTCTCTCCCTGCACCAACGCCTCTCCGGTTCGCAGGGGGATGCGGCCGAGCGGCGGGAGCTCCTCGACCTGGTGGGCCTCTCCGAGGCGACGCGGACCCGGGTCGAGGCGATGTCGAAGGGGATGCAGCAGCGGCTCGGGATCGCGCAGGCGGTGGTCGGCGGGCCGCGCGTGCTGCTCCTCGACGAGCCGACCAGCGCGCTCGACCCCGTGGGGCGCCGGATCGTCCGCGAGCTCCTCGGCGGGCTTCGCGAGCGCGGCGTCTCGGTGTTGCTGAACTCGCACCTGCTGAGCGAGGTGGAGCTGGTCTGCGACCGGGTGACGATCATCGACGGCGGACGGGTCGTCGCCGAGGGTCGCCCGGACGAGCTGGAGCGCCCGCGCGGGGTGGAGGTCGAGACCGACGGTGGGACGCGGGTGTACGAGGGCGCCGGCCGGGAAGACGTGCCGGCGATCATCGCGGACCTGGTGGCGGGCGGCGAGCTGGTGTACGGCGCCAGGGTCTTGGCGAGCACCCTAGAGGAGGTTTACCTCGAGGCGGTCGGGGGGCGGACGGGGTGAGCACCGAGGCGCCTGCCCGGCTGCGTGCGGCGACCACGATCGTCGGCTACGCGCTGCGGGAGAGCCTTCGCCGCCGGGTGTTCGCAGTCGTGCTCGTCCTCACCGTAGGCTTTCTCGTCCTCTATGGGATCGGCGCTCACTTCGCGTTCCGGGACGCGCGCCACTTCGCCGCCGGCCAGAGAATCGTCGACCCGACCGCGTTCACGGGGGCGACGATCTTCGGTCTGGCGTTGTTCGCGATCCTCTTCCTGGGTACGGTCCTGGCGGTGTTCCTGACGCTCGGCGTGGTTCGGGGTGACGCTGAGACCGGGCTGCTGCAGCCCCTGATCGTGCGTCCGCTCGGCAGAGCGACCATGCTCGGCTCGCGCTTTGCCGGCGCGGCCGGGATCTCGGCCGCCTACGTGCTGGTGGTTTACGTGGCCGCGCTCCTGATCACCGGGATCGCCGGGGACTGGTGGCCCGACCACGTGGTCGGGCCCGGGCTGGGACTGGCGGCCGGGGTGGTGGTGATCGCGGCGATCTCGCTGCTCGCCGCGGTCTTCCTGACGGCGACGGCGCAGGGGATCGCCGTGTTGATGATCTACGGCGCGGGCCTGACGGCGGGCCTGCTGGGACAGATCGGGCACGCGCTCGACTCGCACACCCTCAAGTCCATCGCCCAGGTGGCCACCTGGGCGGTTCCGTTCGAGGCGCTCTACCAGGGCGCCCTGCACGCGCTCGTCTCCGACACCACGGGGCTCACGGGCGCGGTCCTTCAGCTCGGCCCGTTCGGCGGCGCCCAGGCGGGCGGGTTCGCCCTGGTCGTTTGGAGCGCGGTCTACGTCGGCGCCGTCCTCGCGCTCGCGATCGCCGCCTTCGGCCGCCGCGACCTCTAGCTGCGCCCAGCCCGCCGTTGTCGCGGGCCTCGGCGCACCTAGACTCCGCCGCGTGGTCGATACCCACGCTCACCTCGGGATCTGCAAGCCCGACGACGCGGAGCTTGTCGAGCGGGCGAGGCGGGTCGGCGTGCGGCGGATCCTCACCGTGGGCCTCGACGAGACGTCGAATCGCGAGGCGATCGCCGCCGCCGAGGCGCATCCGGAGGTGTTCGCCTGCGTGGGCCGTCACCCGACCTCCGCGGGTGGCTTTGACGAGCGGGCGGTCGCGGACGTCGAGGAGCTCGCGGCCCACGAGCGCGTGCTCGCGATCGGGGAGAGCGGCCTCGACTACTACCGCGACGGCGCGGATCGAGACGATCAGCGGGCGGCCTTCGAGGCCCAGATCGGGGTCGCCGGGCGCACGGCGCTCCCGCTCGTGATCCACGTACGCGATCCTCGGGGGTCCGACCTCGCCTTGTCGGAGGCATTCGCGATCCTCGCCTCGGATGCCGAGGGCTTGACGGTGATCCTCCACTGCTGCTCCGCGCCGCCGCAGCGGATCGGGGAGGCCGCGGAGCGGGGCTGGTACTGCTCGTTTGCCGGCAACGTCACCTATCCGAGCGCGGGCGAGCTTCGCGAGTCGGTGCGACTCGTGCCGGAGGAGCTGCTTCTGGTCGAGACGGACTCCCCGTTCCTCGCGCCGCAGCCCGTGCGCGGAAAGCCGAACGAGCCGGCCCAGGTGGTGGATGTGGCCGAGGTTGTCGCGGCCGAGCGGGGCGTTCCCTACGAGGAGCTCGAGCGGACCGTGGAGGCGAACGCGGCGAGGGCCTTTCATTGGTGAGCCGGCGGCCGGCGGTGAGGCTGGGCCAGCACTTCCTTGCCGACTCGAATCTCCTGGATGCGATCGTGCGCGACGCGGACCTCGATCCGGCCGACGTGGCGCTCGAGATCGGGGGAGGGGATGGCGCGCTCACCGAGCCGCTCGCCTCGCGGACGGCCCACGTTCACGTGATCGAGCTCGACACGGCCCTCGCTGAGGGGCTGGAGACGCTGGCGGAGCGCGTTGGGGGGGTCTCGGTCGTGCGGGGCGACGCGATGCGAGTCGAGCTGTCGGCGCTCGACCCGGAGCCGACGGTGGTGGTCTGCAACCTGCCGTATTCGATCGCCACCCCGGTCCTGTTGCGGACGATCGACGAGCTTCCCGCCGTCAGGACGTGGACCGTCATGGTGCAGCGGGAGATCGCCGATCGCCTGCGCGCCGAGCCCGGCTCGCGGACGTACGGCGGCCCCAGCGTGCTCGTGCAGCTCGCCTGCGAGGTGGAGCTGCTTCGCACCGTGGACCGGGCGGTGTTCAAGCCGCGGCCCCGGGTCGACTCGGCGCTCCTGCGGCTCGTGCGCCGAGGGCCGGGGGCGGACCCGGAGCTGGCCGGGTTGGTGCGCGCCGCCTTCGCCCACCGGCGCAAGCCGCTGGCGGGTTCGCTGGAGCTCTCCGGCGGTCCGTCACGGGGCTCGGTCCGTGAGGCGCTTGGTGAGCTCGGCCTTGACCCGCAAGCTCGGGCGGAGGCGCTGGCGCCGGCGGACTTCGTCCGCTTGCAGGCACGCCTGGGGGCGGGATGACGCACCGCGCGCCGGCCAAGCTCAACCTCTGTCTGTATCTGGGGCCGCGCCGCGGTGACGGGCTGCACGAGATCCGGTCGCTCTTCTGCCCGTTGACGCTTGCGGACCGGATCGTCGTCTCCGATGCGGAGCGGGACGAGGTGGTCTGCCCGGGGGTCGAAGGCCCCAACCTGGCGGCCGACGTGCTGGCGGCGCTTCGAGGCCGCGGCTGGAGTCGCTCCAGCGTCAGGGTCGAGATCGAGAAGCGCATCCCGGTCGCCGCGGGCCTCGGCGGCGGGAGCGCGGATGCGGCGGCGGTGCTGCGGCTGGCGGGGGACGAGGTCGCGGGGATCCCCGAGCTCGCCGCCGAGCTCGGCGCGGACGTCCCGTCTCAGCTCGATCCAGCCTTCGCGCTGGTCGCCGGAGCCGGCGAGGAGGTCGAGAGGCTGCCGGCGCCGGGGGACTTCGGAGTCGTGCTGGTGCCCTCCGACGAGGGCCTGGCGACGGCCGAGGTGTATGCGGAGGCGGATCGGCTGGGGCTCGGGCGGAGCCTCGAGGAGCTGGAGCGGGTGGCGGAGGAGCTTCGGGCGGCGAGCGCCGCGGGCGCATCTCCGCTCGCCTACACCGAGCTTTTGAGGAACGACCTGGCCGAGGCGGCGCGCTCGCTGCGGCCGGACATCGCGGCGGCGCTCGCGGCGCTCGCCGACGTCGGGGCGGCCGCGACGCTGGTGAGTGGGTCGGGGCCGACCGCGTTCGGCCTGTTCGAGGACATCGTGGCGGCCGATCGCGCTGCCGCGGAGCTTCCGCCTCGCTTCGCGAACGCGATCGTGGCCGCACCCGACGCCGGCCGATGAGCACGAGCCAGGGCCACGGGCGGGGGTCGCGCCTCCTGCAGGTGGCGATCGTCGCAGCGGTCGTCGGCGGGTTCGTGGTGCTGAACCGCGTGGTGCCCAACATCGACCTCCAGGGGGCGCTCGAGGATGTTTCGTCCAGCCTCGGCGACTTCACCTACGTGCTGGTGGCCCTGGCCGCGTTCCTCGAGACGGGGGCGTTCGTCGGGTTGGTGCTTCCGGGCGAGACGGTGGTGATCCTCGGCGGGGCGGTTGCTGGGCAGGGGGAGACGTCGATCGTGCTGACGGTCGGGGTCATCTGGGCGGCCGCCTTCCTTGGGGACACGACCAGCTTCCTGCTGGGGCGCCGACTGGGGCGGGGGTTCATCCTCGAGCACGGTTCGAAGGTGCGGATCACGCCCCAGCGCTTCGCGCGCGTCGAGGAGTACTTCTCGCGCCACGGCGGAAAGACCATCGTGGTCGGGCGGTTCATCGGGCTGGTACGGGCTCTGGCGCCGTTCATCGCCGGAAGCTCCGGGATGCGGTATACCTACTACCTTCCGTTCAGCGTCCTCGGGACGGGGCTGTGGGCGGCGGCGTTCGCGTTGATCGGCTACTTCGCGTCCCAGAGCCTCGACGCGGCTGCCAAGGCGGCGGGCCAGGGGACGCGGTTGTTGGGGATCACGGTCGCCGTGATCGTGGCCATCGTGGTGGCCGTTCGGTTTCTGCGGGAGGCGGAGAACCGGCGGCGGCTGGTGGCGGGGATGGAGCGCCGCGCCGCGCTTCGCCCTTTCCTGGCGGTCGGTCGCCGGCTCGAGCCGCCGGCGCGCTTCGTGATCGGGAGGCTGACGCCGGGCGAGCTCGGGCTCGAGCTCACGACGCTGATGGCGGTTCTCGCCGTCGCGCTCTACGTGGTGATCGCCTACACGGCGACCGTTATCGACCATCCGGGGCCGACGCCGGGTGACCGCACCGCGGCGGACCTCGCCGCCGACCTGCGGACGGCGTGGCTCACCGACGTCGCCAAGGTCGTGACCAATCTGGGGTCGGCGGCCGTCACGCTCCCGGTGGCCGTGGCGGCGGCGGTGCTGCTCGCCGTGCGGCGGCGCTTCGCGGAGGCCGCGGTGCTGGTGGTCGCCACGGCGATCATCTACGCGGGCGTGCAGGAGCTGAAGGACGCGACCGACAGGCCGCGCCCGCCCGCGCCGCTCACGGGGTACTCGGGGTCCGGGTTTCCCAGCGGCCACGCCGCTCACGCGGTGATCTATCCGTGGCTGGCGCTCACGATGACCGTCAGGCTGCGGCCGGGGATGGCGGGCGGGACGGCCCTGCTGGCGGTTGGCGTGGCGCTGGCGGTGCTCGTCGGCCTGACGCGCGTCTACCTTGGCGTCCACTACCTGAGCGACGTGAGCGCCGGGTGGGCGCTCGGGGTGGCCGCATTCGCCCTGTGCGGGGCCGTGGCGATGGTCGTCGCCCACTTGCGCCAGAATTCGCGGGATGGCCCGCTTGGCGTTCGGGACTGAGTACTACCTCTTCGGCGGCGCAGGGCTGGTCAGCCTGCTCGCCTTCGGCGCCCTGATCCTGGTCCCGGCGCTCGGCGCGTACGGTCGTACGTGGGAGAAGGCGACCGCGGTGGTGCTGTCGGTGTTCGTCCTGGTCGCGCTCGTCATGCTCGGGGTCGCGATCGGGGTTCTGATCGTCTACTACTGGCCGCAGATCTCGCAGATCATTCCCGGGCTCGGCTGACCGGCCCTAGAATTCGCGAGTGAGCTCGAAGCCGGCGAGCCGAAAACCTCCTGCAAAGGACGGCGAAGAAGCGACGCTCGACGCCCTCTCGGGAGCGATCGAGTCGGGCGCCGGGTTGCCCGCGGTGGCGCGCGCCGCCGCCAAGGCCCTCGGGGCGAGCGTTGCCCTGATCGATCGATCGAGCGCGGTGCTTGCGGTGGCGGCCTCGTCGGCGGCGGAGGAGAAGAAGCTGCTTTCGGAGGGAGAGGGGGTTGCCTCGGCGGAGCTGCGGGTGGCGGACGCCGTCGTGGGCGAGCTCCGATACAGGGCGCGCACGGACGCGCCGGCGCCAACGGTGACCCGCATGGTCTCGACCCTGCTGGCGCTCGAGGTCGAGCGAGCCCGGGCGCCGGACTGGGCGAGCGACGAGGCTGCGAGCGCGTTCGTTCGGGCGGTGCTGGCCCGCCAGGTGACCGACCGGGGAGACATCGTCGCGCGGGCCGGTGAGCTGGGGACCGACGTCGGGGCGGGGGCCGGCGTGATCGTGGCGCGGGCGGCCCCGCACTCGGCGCAGTCGGGCGACTGGCGAGTTCGGGTGCTGACTGTCGCGCTGCGAGCGCTCCGCTCGGTTGGCGGCGGCGCGCTGGGCGCGCTGGGGCAGGGGGAGCCCGCGGAGGTCGCAACGATCGCGGCGGCCGGCGACGATGATCAGCTGGGCCGCGCGGCGGGGCGGTTGGAGAAGGAGCTGACCGCGGCGCTGCCGGGGTTCGCGGTGACCGTCGCCCGGAGCCGATGCGTGAGCGACCCCGTGGATCTCTACCGCGCGGGCAAGGAGGCGCTCTTGGCGGCCAACGTCGCCGAGGCCGAGGGGCACTCGCTGCTCGCCTTCGAGGACACGGGCGCCTATCGCCTGCTCCTGCCCGCGGTAAGCGAGGACCCGGGGGAGCTGGAGCGCTTCTACGAGGAGACGCTCGCGCCGCTGGTCGCCTACGACGACCAGTACGAGACGGATCTGGTCGCCACGGTCGAGGCTTACCTGGAGAACGACGGCAACGTCGCGCAGACGGCGGCACGCCTGTTCACCCATCGGCACACGGTCCGCTACCGGCTGGAGCGCGTTCGCGAGCTCGGGGGCCACGACATCACGTCGAGCGAGGGGCGCGAGAAGCTCAGCCTGGGCCTGAAGGCGATGCGGGTCCTCGGGATCGCCACTCCACGCGGCCCCGCGACCGAGCCCGGTACCGAGGCGGGGCAGGTGCCACGCCCCACGGAGGACTAGCCGCGGGACCGCGCGTAGGGCTCGAGTCCCTCCGTGGCGCGCTTGATCGACCAGTTGTGGTTCCAGCGAAAGAGCGGCCGCAGCAGGGGGGTCAGGATGCGGAGCAACGGCCGGTCGGCGATGACCCGCCAGTCGAAGTGGACGTGGACGCCGCCGTCCTTCGGCGTGAGCGTCCAGACGCCCTTGCCCGTCAGGTCGCCGACGACGTCGACCTCGAATCCATCGGGGCGGTCCAGACTGACGATCGTCGAGGTGGTCTTCAGGTGGTACGGGAGCTGGCCCTTGAACTCCTGGCGCGAGGCCCGGCCCACCTCCGGCGCGCCGTCGCTTTCCACAGAGATGTACACGGGGCGCCACCACTTCGGGTACGTGCGCGCGTCGGCGAGCGCGTCGAACACCGCCTCCTGCGGGGCGGCGACATCCCACTCGTCGATGAAGACGTATTCGCTGGGCACGGTCTCAAGCGCTCCTACGCGCACGCTGCGGATTCGGATCAGCGACTAGCGAAAACCATCGGGCAGCGCCTTGCGGGAACCCGATCTCCGCATACACTCAGCCTACCCTGGGGAGTGGTGTAACCGGCTAGCACAGGAGCCTTTGGAGCTCCGGGACCGGGTTCGAGTCCTGGCTCCCCAGCTCAGTTCCGTCCGATGCTCACACGAACATACGTTCGTGCCCCGAAAGAGGAGACCCCCGCCGTTCACGGAGGACGAGGCCCGCCAGGCCATCCGGAACGCGCTCTGTTGGTCAGACGCACTTCGAGCGCTCGGCTACAGGCCGATCGGCCACAACATCAGGACTCTGCAGTACTGGACCAAGCACTGGGAGATCTCGGTTGACCACTTCGACCCGAACCTGGTCCGGGCGCGCTCGCACAGACGCCGCAGAAGGCCCCTTGAAGAAGTCCTCGTCCGCAGTTCCACATATCCACGCGGGGCGCTGAAGGAGCGGCTATACGAGGCTGGACTCAAGGAGCGCCACTGTGAGCTGTGCGGCCAGGGCGAGATCTGGCGAGGTCGCCGGATGGCGCTGATCCTCGACCACATCAACGGGATCGGAAACGACCATCGCCTGGACAACCTTCGCATCGTCTGCCCAAACTGCGCGGGGACGCTGGACACTCACTGTGGGCGGAACCTTCCCCGCGAGCGCAGTTGCGCCAGTTGCGGTGAGTCGTTTCGCACCGCGCCATATCCGTCAGCGCTACTGCACGCTCGCGTGCTTCAACCGACTGAGGCGAGCGCATCCGGGTCGGCCGCAGGGCATCACATCGTGGGGGATCCCCCGACCCCACGCCCGCAAGGTGGAGCGTCCGTCCTACATGGATTTGGTTCTGGACATCGACGAATCGAGCTATGTCGCCGTCGGTCGGAGTACCGCGTCTCCGACAACGCGATCCGGAAGTGGCTCGCCCAGTACGAGCGGGAGTTCGAGCTCTACGAGCCTTCGACAGATCTCGCTACGGCGAGTAGTCCACCCTCGCGCGATCGGCATCGCAGACCCGCTTGACGTGACGGGTCCCACTGATGTCCATCGCGACGACCTCCAGGCACAGCAGAACGACCCGCTACCTCGATTCTCCCCCCAGGAGAGCTGCGCAACTATCGGTGCGAACGCACCACCCATGCGGCCGCTCGCACCACGCGTGGGCGGGCGGGCTCTACGATTCCGCAGGTGAAGCGGCCACGGACCCGGACATGACCGCCGGCCCGACCGTGCTGATCATGGCCGCGGGCGAGGGGACCAGGATGCACTCCTCCCTGCCCAAGGTCCTGCACCCGGTGTGCGGGCGGCCGATGGTCGCCTGGCCGGCGATCGCGGCGCGCGAGGCCGGCGCGGACCGCGTGTGCGTGATCGTGTCGCCCGAGCACGACCTCTCCTCGGGGCTCCCCGACGGAACGGAGACGGTCGTCCAGCCGAAGCCGGATGGCACCGGCGGCGCGGTCCGCGCGGCCCTCGACGCCGTTCGCGACGCCGAGATCGTGGTGGTCTTGAACGGCGACCACCCGCTGGTCTCGGCCGGCGTGATCGAGGAGCTCGTCGCTGCGCACCGAGATGCCGGGGCGGCCGCGACCGTGATGAGCGTGGAGCGCGACGACGCCGAGTCGCTGGGGCGCATCGTCCGCGACTCGAGCGGGGAGTTCGAGCGCATCGTCGAGACCAAGTACCCGGAGGGCCTCTCCCCGGAGATCCTCGCGATCCGTGAGGTGAACACCAACCAGTTCGCCTTCGAGGCCGGCGCCTTGGCGGATGCGCTTGGTCGCCTCAGCAACGACAACCCGGCCGGAGAGTACTACCTCGGCGACGTCCTGCCCCTGATCCGCGAGTCCGGCGGCCGGGCGATCGCCCATCGCACCGACGACCTCAGCGTCAACTTCGGCGTCAACAACCGGGCGGAGCTTGCGACCGCCAACGGCATCGCGCGCCGCCGGATCCTGGAGCGCCTCATGCTCTCCGGCGTCACGGTCACCGACCCGGAGGCCACCTGGGTCGACGCCGACGTCGAGATCCAGCCCGACGCCGTGATCGAGCCCGGGACGACCCTCCGCGGGCGAACGAGCGTCGGGCGCGCGAGCATCGTCGGCCCACACACCACGCTCATCGACTCCGTCCTCGGCGCCGAGGTCCTGGCCCCGCACTCCTACCTCGTCCAGTGCGAGGTCGCGGATGGATGCCAGGTAGGGCCGTACGCCTACCTGCGCCCCGGCGCGACGCTCCGCGAGGGCGCCAAGGCTGGGACGTTCGTCGAGGTCAAGAACTCCGAGATCGGGGAGGGCGCCAAGGTTCCCCACCTGTCCTACATCGGGGACGCCGAGGTGGGCGCCGGCTCGAACCTCGGGGCGGGGACGATCACCGCCAACTTCGATGGTTTCCGCAAACACCGGACGAAGATCGGCCGGGACACCCGGATCGGGGTTGACACGATGCTGGTCGCTCCCGTAAATGTCGGCGACGCCGCATACACTGGGGCCGGCTCGGTGGTGACCGAGGACGTTCCGCCGGGAGCGCTCGGGATCAGTCGGGCGAAGCAGGACAACGTCGAGGGCTACGCCGAGAAGAAGGCGCGCAAGGCGAACGAGGAGGACTGATGGCAACGCTCGAAGAGCGCCCCCAAGCGGTCAGTTCGATCCCGCAGGACTACACCAAGCGCCTGATGGTGTTCGGCGGGCGCTGCTCGATGGAGCTCGCCGCGCGGATCGCCGGCAAGCTGGACGTCGACCTGGGGCGCGCCGACCTCCGCACCTTCGCCGACGGCGAGGTGTACTGCCGCTACGAGGAGTCGATCCGGGGCGCTGACGTCTTCCTGATCCAGTCGACCGCCCCCAACGCTGCGCAGGACATGACCCCGAACGACGCCCTGATGGAGCTCCTGGTGATGATCGACGCGGCCCAGGGCGCCTCCGCCCACCGAATCATCGCCGTGATGCCCTGGTTCGGATACGCGCGCCAGGACAAGAAGTCACAGCCGCGAGAGCCGATCTCCGCGCGTGTGGTCGCCAAGGCGCTGGAGGCGGTCGGCGTCGACCGCGTGCTGGCGATGGACCTCCACTCGGGGCAGGTCCAGGGCTTCTTCGAGGTCCCCGTCGACCACATGACCGCGATGCCGATGCTGACCCAGTGGTTCATGGACCAGGCCTTCACCGAGGAGCTCGTGATCGTCTCGCCCGACGCGGGCCGGGTCAAGGTGGCCCGGAACTTCGCTCGCAAGATCGGCTGCCACTGGGCGGTGATGGAGAAGGAGCGCCCCGCGCAGCAGGTCGCGGAGATCGGCTACGTGGTCGGGGACGTGAAGGGAAAGACCGCCGTCCTGGTCGACGATATGATCGACACCGCCGGCACGCTCTGCGCGGCCGCGCGCACGGTCCTCGACGAGGGGGCCGCCCGGATCATCGCGGTCGCCACGCACGGCATCTTCTCCGGCCCCGCGTACGAGCGTCTCACCTACGACGAGTCGGGCATCGAGCGGATCGTGGTCACCGACACGGTTCCGCTTCGCCCCGGGGCGCCCGACAACATCACCCAGCTCTCGACGGCCCAGACCCTCGCCGACTCGATCCGCCGCATCTTCGCCGACGACTCCGTGAGCGAGATCTTCGCCGGCGAGAACCAGCTCTTCTAGTCCCGCCGCCGCCGATTTCCAGGCCCTCCTCAGGCATCGGGCGAGCGAGGAGCGGGTGCTCCACTCCGTTGTTGCACCCGTCCCCGGTTGTCCCTCAACGTTCGGCCTGATGCGGCGTCCCGAAGCGGCGGTGTGTGATCGCCTCGGACGAGCCTGAGGAGGCAGAACGCTTTCCGAACGTACCTTTGGCGACCACCGCCACGCAAGGCATTCGGCTCGGCCGAGTAGGGGAATTCACCCAATTTGCGGGTTGGCCGCCTCCAGCCCGCGAGCACCCGTGCCCCGTCAGAAGCCTGACCGCAGTTCCGTTAGTGGGGGAGACGCTCCGCTCGAGATGAGCGAGTTCAGCCTGTGCAGGGACGAGTGAGACAGGGGATCGTGGTCTGGTTCACGCCGTTGGCGGTGACGGCGGGCTTGCTGTGCGTGCTCGCCCCAGCCAGCGCAGAGGCCGAGCACTACCGCGTCACTCGACATGACGACCCTCGCCCGGGCAAATGCAGGCCTGACAACTGCTCGATTCGGGAGGCGATCCGGGCCGCCAACAGGCATCCGGGCCGCGACATGGTCGTGCTTCCCGACCGGACGCCCTCCTACAAGCTCTCACGCCACAACTCGGGGCGGGCGGACGCGACCAGCGGCGATCTCGACGTCACGGGCCCGATCATCGTTCGCCACGGAGTGCGCGGGAGGGCGACGATCGACGCGCGAGGGATCGATCGGGTCATCGAGATCAAAGCTGGGGCACCGACCAAGTTGGCCCGGATCAACGTCACCGGCGGGAACGTCAGTCAAGCTTCGTCGCACGCTGCGCGCACCGCGACTGCCGGCGCGGGAGGCGGCGTGCTCGCCCGTGCTCGCCTGAGGCTGGTGCGCACCGTCGTGCTGGGGAACCGGGCTGACTCCGGGGGAGGGATCTTCTCCACGGCGCCGCTCTCGCTCAACCACTCGCGGGTCCGCGCCAACCGGGCCGTTGTGGGCGGCGGAATCGATTCCCACGCCACTCCGGTCATGATCGTTCGCAGCACGGTGGCCGCAAACCGGGCCACGAACGCGGGTGGCGGCCTGGCGATCAACGGTGGCACGCTGCGGCTGGGCAACAGCACCGTGGCGCGCAACACCGCCGATGGCCCAGGCGGCGGCGTGTACCTCGTCAAGGCCGACATCCGGATCACGAAGAGCACCGTGAACGGCAACGTCGCCCACGCGTCCGGCGGCGGCATCTACCAGTCGGCGTCGAACCTGTTTCTGGTCAATTCGACGATCACCCGGAATCGCGCCGAGGCCACCGGAGGCGGGGTTCAATCCTCGGTCGCCGGCGGCGAGGTGATGCTGAACTCGGTCACGGTCGCTCGCAATGTCGCCAACGTCTCCCACCGCAGCGCGCTGGGGGGCGGACTGTCGGCGAAGGCGGGCAGCTTCGGCGTCGTCAGCTCGATCATCGCGCTCAATCAAGCGGGCGCGAGGGCGAACGATTGCCACGGCGCATTCGACTCCTTCGGGGGCAATCTGCTGAGCACGATGGCCGGCTGCAGGGGCTTTGCGGGCTCCGCTCTGCTCGCGCCGGACCCGAGGCTTGGCGCGCTCCAGGACAACGGCGGGCCGACCAGGACCCTGGAGTTGCTTTCGGGCAGCCCGGCGATCGGCAAGGCGAACCAGCAGCGAGAGCCGGCGGTCGACCAGCGTGATCGCCCGCGCACCGGGCAGCCCGACATCGGCGCCTTCGAGCGCGCTAATTAGGTCGGGCGCGACAGCCGCGGCAACGAGCTGCTCAAAGCTGCTTGGTCAGCCGGCGGTCGGGCTACTGGACGTTCTGGACCGTTAGCAGCCCTTCCTGGTCGTGCGGCTTGCCGCCGTCGCGGTCGGTCAGCGGGCAGAAGAAGACGTACTGCCCGGGCTTCTTCAGATCGAGCGTCGTGGTCTGGGACAACCCGCCGTCGAGAACCGCCGACGACTGAGCGTTCTGGACGTCCACATAGGGGGGCGGCGGACCGTTTGACGCCAGGTCCTTCTTGATCTGGCTCAGCGGGGGGGCCTTTCCCTTGACCGGGACGGCGAAAATCAGGTGCACCGCCTCCTTGCCCTTGGAGTTGAACGTGATCCGGTTGCTGCCGGCCTTCAGCCCGGAGATCTCCCACTTGAACTTGTCCTTGCCCGGATTGGCGGCCGTGACCGTGGCGGGCGTGGTGGGCAGCGTCCCTGACGTACCGGCGCTGACCTTCAGAGGCTTGGTTGCGGGCGGCCCGGCGCTGCTCGGCCCCCCGAAGGCGGCCGCGTCGGCGAGCACGTAGTTGCCCGCCGGAAGGTTGAGGTCCGCCGAGTCCGTTTGGCCACCCGGAACGCTGCCGATACCCCCCTGAAGCTTGATCCACGACGGGGTCTTGTTGCTGTTGCTGCCGAACTGCTTGAGGACGTCACCCGCCGTGTGGTTCCCCGTGTACTGGATGAATTGGACCCCGTGGGGAGCCTTGCCCTCGTTGGCCAGGCTGACCGTCACGAGCCCGCCGGTTGCCGACTTTGGCGCCTGGAAGCTCGCCTTCGTTCCCTTCTCGCTGATCTTCAAGGACAGCGGGGTCGGCGAGTTGTCGCTGCTGCTGCTCCCGCAGCCGGCGATGAGAGCGGCGGTCGCGGCGGTCGCGGCGACAAGCGCCAGCGCATGCTTAGGAGTTGAAAGCATCCAAATCCTCGGTACCGGTTGGGGGTCGCCTTCGGTCGCGGCCGGCGCACCCTACCCGACGGTGCCCGGAGGACCGCGTTCGATTTCGAACCGTGAGCGCTCGCGCCCGGGGGCCGCATATGGTGTCGCGCCTTGAAGCGGATCGGCCACAAGGGCGCTGACGCAATCCGGGCCGGGAACACCCTGGAGAGCTTCGAGGCGGCGGTGGCCGCCGGCGCCGAGATGATCGAGCTCGATGTGCTCAGGCCGCGCTCGGAGTTCGTGGATGGAGACTGGCGACGGGCGGTCGCCGGGCCGGCGCCGGCGGGCGCCCCTGCGCTGCTCGTCGCCCACGACTGGGGCGACGCCGCGCGCCGCAAGCCGCTGACCCTCGACGCTGTGCTGGACGCCTTCACCAGGCCGCCGCTCGACCGTGTGGAAGTCCACTGCGACCTGAAGATCGCCGGGCGCGAGGACGAGGTCGTCGCGGCCCTGGCCGGCCGGGGGCTCTTGGTGCGGGGGTCGATCTCGACCATGGAGGTCTCGAGCCTGCGGGCACTGGCGGAGCTCGAGCCCGAGCTGTCGCGCGGCTGGACGCTCCCCAAGGTCACCCGGGATTGGAACTCGATGCCCTGGGCGAAGCCCGCGGTGCTCGCGGCACTCGTCTCGCTGCGGGTGCGGCTGCCGGGGATCGTGCGGAGGCGCGCGCCGGAGCTCGGCGTGCGGTCGATCTGGGCCTACGAGCCGGTGATCACGGGCCGCCTGGCGCGGGCGTGCCACGCCGTTGGGCTGGAGCTGATCGCGTGGACCGTCGACGAGCTCGAGCGGATGCGGGCCTTGGCGCGTCTGGGCGTGGACGGGATCTGCACCAACGATCCCCGGCTATTCGTCCAGCTCGGGCAGACCGCCTAGCGCAGGATCGTCCGCCAGCCGGCCCCGGGGCTACAGTGGCCCCCGATGCCGCTCGGCGGATCTCACCACGGTCACGCGGCGATCGCCGGCTCCGGGACGGGCGCAGCCAGCGCCGAGGCTGATCCCGACCGGGTCGCGCCGGGAGCCGTGATGGCCCTGGTCGCGATGGGCCTCGGGGTGCTCGTGATCGCCAACGACTTCACGGCGCTGAACGTCGCGTTGCCGGCGATCGAGCAGGACTTCAACGTCGACGTCGGCACGGTCCAGTGGGTGATCAACGGTTACTGCCTGGTCTTCGGCATGGCGATCGTCACCGGCGGGCGGCTGGCCGACATGTTTGGGCGCCGGCGGGCGTTCTTTTTGGGCTCGGCGATCTTCGCCGGCTTCTCCCTGCTCGGAGGGCTTGCTCAGGACGCGCCCTGGCTGATCGCCACCCGGGTGGGAATGGGGATCGGCGGGGCGCTGATGTGGCCGGCGATCCTCGGGATGACCTACGCGGCGCTGCCGCAGAGCAAGGCTGGGCTCGCCGGCGGGCTGATCCTGGGCGCCGCTGGCATCGGCAACGCCATGGGGCCGCTCCTGGGCGGCGTGCTCACGGACGAGCTCAGCTGGCGCTGGATCTTCTTCCTCAACATCCCGATCGCCGCCTTCGCCGTCCTGGTCACCTGGGCCAAGGTGCATCAGCCGCGCCCTGAGGTCGCCGATCAGCGGATCGACTATCCCGGCATCGCCACCCTGTCGACCGGCCTCTTGCTCCTTCTCGTCGCCTTCGACCAGGCCGCCGACTGGGGGTTCGGCGACTGGCGCGTGATCGCGATGCTCGTCGCCGCCGTGCTCGTCGTCGTCGTCTTCACCCGCATCGAGCCCCGGATGGGGAAGAGCGCCCTCATCCCGAGGGACGTGATCAGCAACCCCGAGTTCCGCTCCGTCTGCGCCGCGGTGCTCCTGATGTCGGCGGTCTTCTTCGCCACGGTCCTTTACGTGCCCCAGTTCATGGAGAAGATTCTCAACTACTCGGCGCTCAAAGCGGGGTTCGGCATGGTCCCGATGCTGGGGAGCTTCGCGATCGTCGCGTTCATCGCCGGGCCGCTATACGGGCGATTGGGCCCCAAGCTGACGATCACCGCGGGAGCGGTCGCGTTCACGCTCGGGCCGTTCCTGCTCTCTCTGGTCAACGCCGACTCGAGCTACGGGGCGCTGATCGCAGGCCTCGTCGTCACCGGGGTGGGGGCGGGCCTGTTCATCCCGTCGGTGACCACTGCCGGGGTCACCGCGCTCGACCCCTCCCGCGCGAGCCTGGCGGGGGGCTTGATCTACATGTTCCAGATCGCCGGCGGGGCGCTGGGCCTGGGCATCACCACGGCGATCTTCACGATCACCTCGGAGAACAAGCTGGACGAGCAGGCCACCGCCGCGGGCGCCAACCTCACCGACCACCAGGTGGCGGTCATGCACGGGGCGCTTGCGGGGACCGACTCCGGCCAGGCGGCGCTCGCCCAGGTCCCCGCGGCGGTCCACGACAAGATCGTTGCGGCCGTTAGCGAGTCGTTCGCCGTCGGCATCCAGAACGGCTTTCGGTTCGTGACCATCGCCGCGCTGCTCGGCTTCCTGATCTCGCTGTTCTTCGTGGGTGGCCGGCTGGTCGGCCGCCGCGTGGAGCCCGAGCGCGCCCAGGCCTGAGCCCGGGCCGGCGCCCTTAGGCCCGCTGCGCGAGCCCGGGTACGCGAGCGACGCCGCGCTCCTCGAAGTAGGCCCACTCGAGCTCGCCGAGCTCGGTCGCCGGCGGGTCGCCGTAGATCCACTCGCGGCTGATCCGGTGCCAGTTCCGCTTTGCCCGCAGCTGGGCGAGCACGGCCAGCACGCCGGTCTCCATCCGCCGGCCCATCAGCTCGTCCGCGGGGATGCTCTCGCGGCGCATCAGGTCGTAGTACTCCGAGCGGGGGTCGGACGTCGACTCGATCACCTTCATCACCCGCTCGGGCGTGAGCTCGACCTCCCGGTCCTCCATGTACCAGCCGCCCACGACCATCACGTGCTCCATCAGTCGCTCGGCGTCGAGCTTCGACGGGTTCTTCACGAAGCCAAGATCGTGGAGCGAGGCGCGCAAGGCCTCCGGATCCCGCCGGGCGGCGGCGTCGATCGCCCGCTGCTCGAGCTCGATCTGCTCGCTGTCGAGGCGCTTGGTCATCCCGAAGTCGAGGAAGGCGACGCGGCCATCCGGCATCAGCAGGTAATTGCCGGGGTGGGGGTCGGCATTGAAGTGCTGGAGGTGGTAGATCGAGCCGAAGCTGAAGCGGAAGACGATCTCGCCGAAGCGGTCGCGCTCGGCCTGCGGTCGGGCCTTGACCTCCTCGAAACCCGCGCCCTCGACGTACTCGGTCACCAGCACCCGGCGGCGAGAGAGACGCGTCAGCACGTCCGGCACGTAGATGAACGGGTGACCGCGGTAGTTGCGGGAGAAAGTGCGCTGGCTCTGCGCCTCGTACTCGTAGTCGAGCTCCTCCATGACGCGGAGCCGCAGCTCCTCCGCGACCGCCTTGGCGTCGAGCCCCGGGGCGAACGCCCGGGCCAGCCGCACGATCATCCCCGCGTTCCGCAGGTCCGCCTCGAGCGCCTCGGCGATCCCGGGGTACTGGATCTTGACCGCGACCGCGCGCCCGTCGCAGAGGGTTGCGCGGTGTACCTGGCCGATCGAGGCGGCGGCGAACGCGTCGGGCTCGATCTCGGCGAAGAGCTCATCGAGCGGCTCGCCCCGGTACTCCTCCTCGAGCACCTTGCTCACCTTCTCCCAGGGCATCGCCGGCGCGGAGCTGCGCAGGTTGGCGAGCTGCTCCTGGTAGAGCTCGGCGTACTCCGGAGGCAGGAACTCGGTGTCGATGAACGACGCGAGCTGCCCCATCTTCATCGCCGCGCCCTTCATCTCGCCGAGGACCGACGCCATCTTCACCGCGGTTTCGAGGTGTCGCGCCTCCAGCCGCGTGTCGGCGGCCTCCTCGGAGCGGGCGACGTTGGCGGCCTTGGTGCCCGCATAGCGGGTGGCCTGGGTGCCGACCGCCGACCCCAGCTTCACCGAGCGGCGGATCCTGCCCTTCGGGATCTTGTCGTCGGCCATGGCACCAGGGTAGCCGCGGGTGCCCCGCGCGGTCGCCGTCCCAGCACCCTCGCCACAGTTCCGGCGGCGCGCGTCCAGCTATCCTCCGGGCCGGTCATGGCTAGCGATCGAGCGACCCTGAACGTCGAGGAGCGAGCCGATTTCGGCTCCCGCACCAGCCGCCGCCTGCGCCGCTCCGGGCTGGTCCCGGGGATCGTGTACGGGGGCGGCAACGAGCCGCGGCCCTTCCAGGTGCCCGAGCGCGATGCGCGCGCGGTGCTTCTGCACGGCGGCGCGCTAATCGACGTCCGCTTCGACGGCTCGAACCCCACTCCCGTCGTGGTCAAGGAGCAGCAGCGCGACCCGGTCCGCGGGCAGCTCATCCACCTCGACCTGCTCGAGGTCAAGCTCGACGAGGCGATCGAGGCCGAGGTGGCGATCGAGCTTCTGGGCACGGAGGAGGCCCCGGGCGTGAAGGAGGGCGGCGTGCTCGAGCACGTGACCCACCAGATCACGATCGAGGCGCTCCCGACCGCGATCCCGGAGAGCATTCCGGTCGACGTCTCCGGGATGGCGATCGGGGACACACTTCAGCTGAGCGCGATCTCCGCGCCCGCGGGCGTCGAGTTCGCCCTCGGCGAGGGGGTCGACGCGGACGAGGTCACGATCGCGACGCTCTCGCCCCCGCGGGTCGAGGAAGAGCCCGAGCCGGAGGTCGAGGAGGAGGCCGAGTTGGTTGGCGAGGAGGGCGAGGTGCCCGAGGGCGAGGAGGCTCCGGCCGAGGGCGAGGGCGGCGCCGAGGGCGAGGCAGCTGGCGAGTCCGGCGAGGGGGAGTAGCTCCCTCTGTCGCTGCTCGACCGGCTGCGCCGCGGGGGAGGCGAGGGCGAGGCCGGATCCCCGGCGCCCGCCGGTCGCGTGCTCGTCGTCGGGCTCGGAAATCCGGAGGCTCGGTATTCGGGGACCCGCCACAACCTGGGCTTCGAGGTCGCCTCTGAGCTCTCGCGGCGATGGGAGCTGCCGCGGGCCCGGGGGCGCTACCGCGGGCTGATCACGGAGGGCCGAGCCGGGCCGAATGGCCCGCGCGTCGCGGTGCTTTTGCCACAGACGTTCATGAACGAGTCGGGGACGTCCGTGGGCCCGGCGCGTGGCGCCCTCAAGGTGCCGCTGGAGATGGTCGTCGCGCTGCACGACGAGATCGACCTCCCGTTCGGCGAGGTGCGCTCCAAGCTCGGCGGCGGGGTCGCCGGCCACAACGGGCTGAAGAGCCTCGCCCAGGGGCTCGGCGGGCGAGACTTCTGGCGCGTTCGCGCCGGGGTGGGGCGGCCGGACTCCACCGACCCGGAGATCGTCTCCGGCTACGTGCTGGCGCGCTTCGCCGAGCCGGAGGACCAGGTGCGGGAGCTGATCGCGCGCGCGGCCGACGAGGCGGAGCGCCTCGTCCAGGAGCTATCTGCCGACGGCTCCTCGGCTGCGCCTGCGGAGCCGTCGGGTTCGGGCACAGGCGGGGCGGCAGGTCCACAGTGATGACCCGCGACTTCGTCGCTAGTCCCGGCGTATGACAGCCGTCACGCAATATGACGTCGACGAGCAAGGCGTCGCGCTGCTGCGACTCGATCGGCCCGAGGTTCGCAACGCGATCGACACAGCGATGCTCGAGGAGATGCTGGGCCACCTGGATGCCGCGCGCCGCGACGAGGGCGTGCGGGTGCTGGTGCTGTCCTCGACGGACCATCTGGGCCTCTCGGCCGGCGCCGATGTCCGCGAGCAGCTCGATGAGGACGGCCGGGTGCGGCGGATGGAGCTCTTCGCGCGCCTCTACGACGAGCTGACCGGCTTTCCCCGTCCGACGGTCGCCGCCTGCCACGGCTCGTGCGTGGGCGGCGGGGCCGAGATCGCCGTCGCCTGCGACCTGCGGGTGGCCGGGTCCAACCTCCGCCTGCGCTTCCCGGGCGCCTCGCTTGGCGTCCCGGTGGGTCCCGCCCGGCTGGTCACGCTGTGCGGGCTCTCGGTGGCGAAGTACCTGCTTTTGACCGGCAAGGAGGTCAACGCCGAGCAGGCCCTGCGATGGGGCCTGGTGCACAAGGTCGCGCCCGCGGCCGCAACCGAGGAGCGCGCGTTGACGCTCGCCGCCGCTGTCGCCGAGCATCCGCCCGAGGCGGTCGCCCGGATGAAGCGCATGCTCCACGAGTGGGACGACGTCGAGGGCCGCTCGCGGGTCGAGGGTGAGGGCCAGGTGGAGTGGCAGCGCACCGGCCCCGGCCTCCCCTACAGGTCGTGAGCGGCCGGATGTCTGCGGATCGCTAGGAGCCGCAGCCCACCGACGCGGCCTGGAATGCCTGCGCGATCGCGGCATACCCGGCGTCGTTCGGATGCACGTGCAGGGAATCGGTCTGCGACATGTATGCCTGGCCGTGCTGCTTGAAGGCCGGGTAGGGGTTGGCCACGGGCAGTCCGAGCTTGCCGGCCTCCTGGTAGATGAGGTCGTTAAGCCCGACCTTCGCCCCGGTGTCGGCGCAGCCGACGGTGTGATTGGTCCCGAGCAGCTTCGTGTCGTCGGAGGCCTCGGTCGAATCGCCCTTTCCGGATGCCGGGTTGTAGTAGGCCATCACGATGAAGGGCTCGACGCCCGGGTCGGCGGCGAGCGCGGTCTTCAGCTGGCCGAAGATGTACGCGAGGTTGGCGCGCACGGGACATTGATTCGGCTGGTCCCAGTGGCCGGGACATGGTCCTTGGAAGAAGGCCTCAGCGCCGCCGATGTCGATCGTCACGGCCTTCGTGTCGGACGCGGCGTTGATGTCGGCGAGCCCGCGAGCCAGCTGTCCGTTGTCTCGGAGCGTGGTGGTGGAGGCGCCGGGCTCGCCCTCGTCCATGAGCTGGTTCACGCCGAGGCTCGCCTGATAGCCGGAGCGGAGCACTCCGACGTATCCCTTCTCCGGTGAGCTCGCGCTGAACCCGACGGACAGCGAGTCCCCGAGAGCGACGTAGGGCCCCTGGCCAGCGCGCGTCCTCGTTTCGCAGCCCTTGACGGCGGTGTTGGGATCGAGCGGCAGTCTGTCGAGATCCGCCTGGTCGCCGGTTCCCGCGCCGCAGTCGATTGTCGCGTCGGAGGTCCCGTCATGGGCGAGGATCTGATCGCCGCCGCCCATTCCCCTGAGCATGTCGGGACCCCGGCCGCCGATCAGGGTGTCGCTGGCCGACCCCCCGATGAGGGTGTCGTTCGCCGGCCCACCATCGAGCGCGCCCGCAACCGACGTCGAGTTGGTCACCTTGTCTCCCAGATCGCCGGCCGAGACGTACACGAGGGAGATCCCGGTGGCGACGCAATTCGCCACCCTTGCCCCACTCTGGGCGCACCCTGGGCCTGCGTGAATCGGAGAGCCGGTGTATGCACCAGTCGGGAAGTCGCTTACCTGGAGCCTCGAGCTCGCCGGATGACTGACGATCACGTTGTCCCTGGCTCCGGGAGCCGCGACCACCGTGAGCGTCGAGCCCGAGATGCTGACCTGGGCGCTTGCGGCAAGGGCCGGCGTCGCGGCCAACGCCATCGACGCGATCAGGGCTCCCGCCAACAACGAAAGGTTGACCCCGGCGCCCTCAACCTGCTCATCACCGTCGACCTCCTTATCGCCCGGCCCCATCCACGCCGCCGGCTCGTGACCCCGACCCTAACCGCGTCCGGTTGGCCCCGTCAAGCAGCGCTCGCACGGTCGTCGGAGGGCGCCTCCTAGAATCGAATCCGGCCGGGCCCGTGCCCGGTGACTTGCGCCGGACCTCCGTGTCCGGCTTGTTGACGTGCGACCACGAGCGACCGACACGACGAAATGAGCCTCCGCCCGGTGCTGGACATCGCCCTCGAGGACGAGCGCTTCCGCTCGCTGGCGAGCGCGGCCCGCGAGCCGGGATCCGTGCCCGTCCACATGTCGGCCTACCTGCGCCCGTACCTGCTGGCGGCGCTGGGGGAGGCGGACGAGGGGTTCGCCGGCCGCCCGCTGCTCTTGGTCGCCGCGGATGACATCGGAGCCCGCGACCTGGCCCACGACCTCCGCGCCTATCTGGGACGGCGCGTCCGCTACTACCCGTCCCGCGGCACCGGTTACGCCTCGCACCTAGCCCCGCCGCCGCACCTCGTCGGGCTGCGGATCGCCGCGCTCGATGCCCTGGCCGGCCCGGAGCCCGCCGTGGTCGTGGCGAGCGCCGTGGCGCTGGCCGAAGCGGTGCCGGACACCTCCCTGCGGCCGGCAGGGTTCACGCTCGAGCGTGGCGAGCAGATGGACCTCACCGAGGTCGGCGAGCTGCTGGTCGACGCCGGCTACGAGCGCGTCGACCAGGTCGAGGAGAGAGGCCAGTTCGCGATCCGCGGCGGGATCCTGGACGTGTTTCCCGTGACCGAGGAGCGCGCCGCGCGGCTCGAGCTCTTCGGCGACGAGATCGAGCAGATCCGCTGGTTCTCCACCTTCACGCAGCGTTCCCTGGGCGAGGTCGACGCCGTCGAGCTATCTCCCGCGGCCGAGCTCTCGACGGAGCATCGCGAGCTGGCCGAGTTGGCGCTCGAGGACGAGGAGGGTGACCACAACCCGGCGGCGGCGGACGCGAAGCGCAGGGAGCCGAAGGCGACCGGTGATCCGGCGAAGCCGGATGCGTCGGCGGAATTTGATCTGAGCGAGCTGCTTCCCGTCGATCGTTACGGCGCGGTGCTGGACCTGATCGGCGACCAGGCGGCGGTCGTCGTCACGGAGGAGGTGGAGGCGGCGCTGCGAGACCACTGGGAGGACGTCACCGCGGCGATGCCGGACGCGGACGCGCGACGCCTCTACGTCGACGTGGCCGAGCCACTCGCCAAGCGCGCGTCGCTGTCGATCTCGACAGCCCACTCGGACGAGGAGCTCTGGTTTCGCTCCTGGGCGCCCAGCTCGGCGGCCCGCAGCATCGCCGAGGCGGAGTCGAGGCTCGAGCAGGAGCTGGGCGCCGGCTATCGCGTGGTGGTCACCTTTGAGCACCGAGGCGAGGCCGAGCGGGCCCGCTACAACCTGAAGCGGCTCAAGGCAGCGTTCCTGGATGATCCGTCCCTAGGCGACCCGCTCGCTGCGGACGCGGAGCAGAGCAGGCGAGCGGATGTGGTTCTGTTTGCCGAAGCACAGCTCTCCGAGGGCTTCATCGCGCCCGAGCTGAAGCTGGCCGTGATCCCGTTTCGCCGGCTGGTGCACCGACGCCGCGCGGCCGCGCCCGGCCCCGCACGAGGGCGCATGGCTACGTTCACCGACCTGCGCGTAGGCGACCACGTCGTCCACGAGGACCACGGCATCGCCCGCTTCGCCGGCTTCGAGACGAAGACCGTGGGCGGCGTCACCCGCGACTACCTGGACCTGACGTACCGGGGCGACGACCGGGTCTTCGCGCCCACGGACCAGCTGGCGAAGATCACTCGATACGTCGGCACGAGCGGCGAGGCGCCGCAGCTTTCGGCGCTCGGCTCGAAGCGCTGGGAGGGGGTCAAGGCGCGTGCTCGGCGCGCGGCCCGGGAGCTGGCCGGCGAGTTGCTCAACCTCTACGCGGAGCGCCGGGCGCGGCGAGGCTACGCGTTCCCGCCGGATGGCGAGTGGCAGCTCAGCCTCGAGCAGTCCTTCCCTTACCGGGAGACGGCGGACCAGCTCGAGGCGATCGAGGCGGTAAAGGAGGACATGGAGACCGAGCGCCCCATGGACCGGCTGATCTGCGGCGACGTTGGCTACGGCAAGACGGAGGTCGCTCTGCGCGCCGCCCACAAGGCCGCATCGGAGGGCAAGCAGGTGATGATGCTCGTGCCGACCACGATCCTCGCGCAGCAGCACCTCGGAACCTTCCGGGAGCGGCTGCGCGACTTCCCGATCGAGGTGGAGATGGTCTCCAGGTTGCGGCGCCCCCCGGAGATCCGCGCGATCCTGGCGCGCTTCTCGGAGGGCAAGGTCGACATCCTGATCGGGACGCACCGGCTGCTCTCGCGCGACGTCCGGGCCCCGGACCTCGGCCTGCTGGTGGTGGACGAGGAGCAGCGCTTCGGGGTCCGCCAGAAGGAGCTCCTGCGCCAGCTGAAGCTCAAGGTGGACGTGCTCTCGATGTCGGCCACGCCGATCCCGCGGACGCTGCAGATGAGCCTCGCCGGGCTGCGTGACATCTCCGTGATCGAGACGCCGCCGGAGGGCCGCAGGCCGATCCGCACCTACGTCGGCCCCTACGACGAGGAGCTCGTGCGGCACGCGATCGACCGCGAGAAGGAGCGCGAAGGCCAGGCGTTCTTCCTCCACAACAGGATCGACACGCTCCACGAGACCGCCGAGCGGCTGAGGGCGATGTGCCCGGGCGTTCGGTTCGCCGAGGCGCACGGCCAGATGGACGAATCCGAGCTCGAGCGGACCATGCTCGAGTTCCTGCGCGGCGACGCGGATTGCCTTGTCGCCACCACGATCATCGAGTCGGGGCTCGACATCCCGCAGGCGAACACGCTGATCGTCGAGCGATCCGACGAGCTCGGCCTCGCCCAGGCGTACCAGATCCGAGGCCGCGTCGGGCGCTCTCGCGAGCGCGCCCACGCCTACCTCCTGTATCCGTCCCGGGAGGCGCTGAGCCAGGAGGCTGCGGCCCGCCTGGCCACGCTCTCCGACTACACCGAGCTGGGCTCGGGCTTTGCGATCGCCATGCGGGACCTCGAGCTTCGCGGCGCCGGCGACCTGCTGGGCGACGAGCAGTCGGGGCATGTGGCGGCGGTCGGGTTCGAGCTCTACGTATCCCTCCTGGACGACGCCGTGGAGGAGCTGCGAGCCGAGGACGGCGCGGAGCCGGCGGAGGCGGGGGTGAGGCTTGACGTCGACGTGGATGCCTACCTCCCGGCGGAGTACATCCCGTTCGAGGCGGCCAAGATCGACGTTCACCGGAGGGTGGCGGGTGCTCGCGAGACCGGCGCGGTGCGCGCCCTGCGCGACGAGCTTCGCGATCGCTTCGGCCCCGTCCCCGAGCCGGTCGAGAACCTGCTGGAGCTCCAGCGCGCCCGCATCGAGCTGGGCGCGCTCGGCGCCCGCACGGTCGAGTTTCGAGGGGGGCGGCTCTCGGCGACGCCGCTCGAGCTCGATGCCGCCACGGTCGGGCGCCTTCGTGAGCGGATCCCGGAGGCGATGTACGAGTCGCGCGTCAAGACACTCTCGCTGCGCGTGCCCGACGAGCCGGGGGCCCGCCTGGCCGCGGCGCTGGGCCTGGCCGAGGCCGCCGCCCAGGCGCTCGCGGAGCCCATAGCCGCTTAAAGGCTGGGTAGGGCACGCCGGAGCGGATTTGCACTCCGTGGGCAGCTTTGGTACTCCCTGGGGTACCAAAGGCACCACACAGTGACGGCCCCTCCCCACCCAGCCGTCGCCGTTCGACTGCAGCGGGGCAGTGCGGCTTAGCGTCGACTTAGCCCGGGACGTTATCCTCCCGCGTCGTGCGCAAGCGCTTGGGAAACAGGTGGGTCGTTGTGGCGATCTTCGCGGCGCTCTTCGCCGCCCTGTTCGCGATCGTTGGGGTGGCCACCGGGATCGGCCACCCGAGCGTGCCCGCCGGCGCGGTGGCCGTGGTCGAGGATGCACCCAACGGCACGATCTCCAAGGCCGACTTCGACGCGGCCCTGCAGCAGTCGGCCGCCCGCCAGGGTCTCCCCAAGCCGCCCTCCCCGTCCAACCCCCAGTACCCGACGCTGCGTGACGCGGCGATGTCGGCCGTGCTGCTGTCCCGCTGGGTGCTCGGTGAGGCCCAGGACCGGGGGATCGTGATCTCCGACACCGAGATCACGAACCAGCTCAGCTCGATCGCCAAGCAGCAGTTCGGGAGCCAGCAGAAGTTTCAGCAGTATCTGAAGCAGGCCGGGTTCACCCCCCAGCAGGCGCGCGACACCGTCGAGCAGTCGCTGATCACCACTCAGCTCGAGAACCAGGTCGTGCCGAAGTCGCCGACGCTGACCAATACCCAGCTCGAGGCCTACTACAACGCAAACAAGTCGCAGTTCTCCCAGCCGGAGACCCGCGACGTCCGCGAGATCGTCAACAACGACCAGGCGAAGGTCGAGCAGGCCAAGGCGCTGCTGGAGAAAGACGACTCGGCGAAGAACTGGGACACGGTCGCCGCGAAGTACTCGACCGACCAGGCCACGAAGGACAACGGCGGCCTGCGCAAGGGGGTCACAACGGGCCAGAGCGACCCCGCCGTCGACGGCCAGATCTTCTCCGCCTCCCAGGGGACGCTGATCGGCCCCATCAAGGGCCAGAAGAGCTACTACCTGATCCAGGTCGAGAAGATCACCCCGGCGACCACGACGCCGCTGTCCCAGGTCAGCACTCAGATCAAGCAGCAGCTGAGCCAGGGCGTCCAGCAGGAGGCCGCCACGGACTTCCAGACGAAGTTCGTGGACAAGTGGGCGCAGCGGAGCTTCTGCGCCCGCGGCTACGTGGTCGACCGGTGCGCAAACTTCACCCCGCCGGACACGTGCACCGGCGACGACCCGGGGGAATCCGGCAACCTCGACAAAACGGGATGCGGCGCGTTCGTGACCTCGACCGTGCCTGTCGCCCCCGGCAGCGCGACCGTGTTCCCGGGGCAGCCGAGCACTGCGGTCCCGCAGGGACCGCAGACGGGTGCGCCGCCCGCCAGCACGCAGCAGCTCCCGGGCGTGCTCGGGCCTTCGGGGGCGCCGCAGCAGGTTCCGCCGGGGGCCGCGCCTCCGACCACCAGCCCCCCTAGCGGGGGCTGAGCCCGCCCCGCCGTGGGCGAGGAGCGCATCGAGGTGGCGGGCGGGGATCGGCCGAGGACGCTGGAGGCGCTTCGGCGACTGGACGAGATCACACGGCGGCTCCGCCGTGAGTGCCCGTGGGATCGGGAGCAGGATGAGCGCTCGATCGTCCCCCACACCGTCGAGGAGTCGTACGAGCTCGCCGACGCCGCCGCCAGTGGGGACGACGCGAAGCTCTTGGACGAGCTCGGGGACGTGCTGTTCCAGGTCCACTTTCTGGCCCTGCTGCTTGAGGAGCGGGGCGCCGGCAGCCTCGCCGAGGTCGCAGAGGGGACGTCGGAGAAGCTGATCCGCCGCCATCCGCACGTGTTCGGGGGCACCACGGCCGAGACAGCCGGCGAGGTGCGCCGAAACTGGGACCGGATCAAGCGTGAGCAGGAGGGGCGGGGAGCGAATGAGCCGTTCGCGGACGTGCCCGAGAACCTCCCCGCCCTGCTGTACGCCCGCAAGGTGCAGCGACGGGCCGCCTCCGCGGGCCGCGGGGACCTCGAGCCGGCCGACGAGCGGCTGCGGGACCCGGAGCTCCGCCAGTCCGCCGAGACGTCCATCGGCGAGGCGCTGTTCGGGCTCGTCGATCTGGCCCGCCGCAAGGGCGTGGATCCGGAGCTCGCCCTTCGTGCCGCCGCCCGCCGCTTTCGCGATCGGCTCTCCGAGAGCTAGCTGGCAAACTTCCGCGACCATGCCGACGATCGAACGCATCCATGCCCGCCAGATCCTCGACTCGCGCGGGAACCCGACGGTGGAGGTCGAGGTGGCGCTCGACTCCGGCGCCCTCGGCCGGGCGGCGGTCCCGTCGGGCGCCTCGACCGGCGAGTTCGAGGCGACCGAGCTGCGGGACGGCGGCGGCTCCTGGGGCGGGAAGGGGGTCACCAAGGCGGTCTCGAACGTCAACCAGGACATCGCCGCGGCGCTGGTGGGCGCCCGCGCAACGGAGCAGGGGGCGATCGACCGCACGCTATGCGACCTCGACGGCACGCCCACGAAGTCCCGATTGGGGGCCAACGCGATCCTCGGCGTCTCGCTCGCGGTCGTCCGCGCCGCGGCCGTGGAGGCCGGCGAGCCGCTCTACCTGTTCCTGGGCGGCTCGGAGGCGGTCACCCTTCCGGTGCCGATGATGAACGTGTTGAACGGCGGCGCGCACGCCGACAACAAGGTCGACTTCCAGGAGTTCATGGTCGTCCCGGCCGGCGCCCAGACCTTCGCCGACGGGGTGCGGATGGGCGCGGAGGTCTTTCACGCTCTCAAGGGCACGCTGAAGGAGCGGGGGCTCGGGACCACCGTGGGCGACGAGGGGGGCTTCGCTCCCGAC
>JBOGZC010000040.1:0-32160 GCA_050697075.1 Solirubrobacterales bacterium
GGCCGCGCGGGACGCCGCAGACGAGCCGCTCGCCCAGGCCGACCGCATCCGACGGCGGGCCGGGGTCACGGCCGGCGGGCCGATCACCGCGTACGACCAGCTCACGGCGAACCAGATCAAGGCGCGCCTAAAGGATCTGAGCCCGCCCGAGCTGCGGCAGGTCCGCGCGCGCGAGAAGCGCGGCAAGGCGAGAAAGGGCGTGCTCGGCGAGATCGAGCGCCGCCTCAAGTAGGGACCAGCCGCTCCCTCAAAACGCAGGGACCGGCCGCTCCCTCAAAACGCCGCGGCGAGCCCGCTGAAGTCGAGCTCCCCGCCCACCGTCTCCGCGAGCAGCTCGCGCGCATCGAGCCGCTGCCCCTGGCGCCACAACCCCCGCACCCACTCCCCCGCGCCCGCGGATTCGAACCAGCCCTCGCCATGACGCTCGCGAACCGCCGCCCGCAACCGGTACTCGAGCGCCCACGCCTGCAGATAGCAGGCGGCATAGAAGCCCTCATCCACATCCGCGAGCCAGCTCTCGCGCGGCCAGGGCACCCGTAGAGCATCGCCGAGCAGCGCCGCGTAGCGCGCCGGCATCTGGTCGAGCTCGCTCGAGCCGCCGTGAAGCTCCAGCTCGTACGCGAGCTTCGCCGAGTAGCGGCGCACGAGGGCCAGACTCGCGGCGCGGGCATGAGCGACGGCAGCCTCCGGGTCCTCGACGCCAAGCCCCACCTGCATCCACTTCCGCTCCTCGACAAGGTGTTGCAGCAGGAACGCGAACCCCTCGGTGACCGAGTTGTCGCCGAGCATGCGGAACTCGAACGCCAGGCCCGGGTCGGTATGGGCGTAGTGCTCCGCGTGGCCACCCTCGTGGAACAGCGCGGCGTAGTCGTCCCGCCCACCGTGTGGAGCGATCACCAGGTAGACCTCGGCGGGCACCCGGGGCGTCGAACAGAACGCCCGCGAGGACTTCGTCCGCCGCGGCTCGGTGTCGAGGTGGACGTTCTTCTGCCGATCCAGGTCCACGCCCAACCCCGCCAGCGTCGAGCTGAAGCACGCGACGAGGCGCTCCGCGGGATACAGAGCATCGAGATCCGCGGCGCGAAAGAACCGCGGCAGGTCGCACCGCTGAAGCTCGCCGAGCGCCGGCAGCCCGAGCTCCTCGAGCCGCGGATCGAGAAGCTCCGGGTAGCGCTCATTCGTGGCGTCGAGAAACCGGCCCGTCTGGCGCGCCAACGCCTCCAGGTCCACGCCGCGAAGCTCCGCGTACGCGGCCGCGTAGCTCGACCAGCCGAACGCCCGGCAGAGCTCGTGCGCGCGCTCCAGCGAAGCGAGATGCAACGGGTTGAGGCGCTCCGTCAGGACCCGATTGCGGGCGTCCTCCAGCAGGCCGCGGCGTTCGGAGTCCGGCTCGTTGGCCTGCTCGATCTGGATCGCGCGGTACGGAACCGGCCCGTCACCCGGGTCGACCTCGAGCGAGGCCTCCAGCCCCGCCAGCTCCGACGACTCGTGCCTCGTCTCCGCCCCGATCAGCCCGTCGACGGAGAAGTGCAGCAGGTACCGAAGCCGGCGCCGCTCCCCCCCGTCGGCCTCGTCCGCGACGAGCTCCCGCAGCCGCGCGACGGCGTCGCGCGTAAACAGGTCCTCATAGCCGCGATAGATGGGCTCGAGCTCAAGGTCGGGCTTGCGGCCGGCCAGGTGCAGGTAGTACTCGCGACTCAGCTCCTCGCAGAAGCGCTCCGCCCGCTGTCGGTACCGATCGAGATCGAACCCCAAGGGCTGCAACGATAGGTGCGTGGCGACCCAAGCGACAGAGCGGCCGCCGCGACCCCGCCCCGGCCAGGAGCTCTCGCTCGAGATCGAGTCACTGGCCCACGGGGGGCGCGGCGTGGCGCGGGCCGAGGGCTACGTGGTCTTCGTCTCGGGTGCGCTGCCCGGCGACCGGGTACGCGCTCGGCTGGACCGAGCCAAGCGCGACTTCGGCGAGGCGCGGGTCATCGAGCTGATCGATGCGAGCCCGGACCGCGTCCCGGATCGATGCCTTCACGATGGCGAGCCGTGCCCCGGGGCCCCCTGGCAGGGGCTGCCGTACGAACGCCAGCTCTCCGAGAAGGCCCGCCTGGTCGACGACGCGCTCCGCCGCCTGGGCGGCCTCGACGGCTTCGAGCTCGAGCGGATCGACCCGGCGGTCGAGCCCTGGAGGTACCGCAACAAGCTCGAGTACTCGTTTGGGGAGCGCGACGGCGAGCTCGTGCTCGGCTTTCACCGCCGCGGGAGCTGGGCGGAGGTGATCGACGCCGAGGATTGCCTGCTGGCCTCGGAGCGCAACAACGCCGCCCGCAACCGGGCTCGCGAATGGGCGCGCGCCGAGCGAATCCCCCCGTATGACCGGCGTACGCGCTCCGGGGTGCTGCGAAACCTGGTCGTCAGAGAGGGCATGCGGACCGGACAGGTGCAGACGCGGCTGGTGACCTCGCCGGCGAGCTTCGCCAAGCCCCCGGTCGACCTTCACACGGTCATCGACGGCCCCGGCGGCGGGACGGAGGGGCCGACGGGGGCGCTCGGCCGGGAGGACCTCGAAGAGGAGCTCGCCGGGCTGCGCCTCTCGATCTCCCATACCGCGTTCCTTCAGACGAACACTGCGATGGCCGAGCGCCTGTACGGGATCGCCGCCGACTACGCCGGCCTGTCGGGCACCGAGCGAGTGTTCGACCTCTACTGCGGGATCGGAACGATCGCGCTGGCCCTGGCGCCCGGCGCGGGGGAGGTCTGGGGGATCGAGGTGGCGCCCAGGGCGGTCGCCGACGCCGAGCGCAACGCGCGGCGCAACGGGATCGCCAACGCTCACTTCGTCGCCGCCGACACCCGCCTCGGCATCCGCCCGCTTCTGGAGCGCGCCGGAAAGCCGGCTGTCGTGGTCGTCGACCCACCCCGAGCGGGCCTCTCGAAGAAGGTCGTGCGACGGGTGCTCGAGTGCGAGCCCCGTCGGATCGTCTACGTGTCCTGCAACCCGACCACTCTCGCCCCCAACGCCTCCCAGCTCGTTGAGGCCGGCTATAGGCTGCGGCGCGTGAAGCCGGTCGACATGTTCCCGCAGACGCCGCACGTCGAGTGCGTGGCGCTGCTCGAGAGAGCGTGACCGGCCAGCCCGCGGAGGGCGGAGGGCAGCGCCGCGGATTCGGCGTCGCGGCGGGCCTCGACCCCGCCGTCGCCACCTCACTCGCCGCGCGCTGCGAGGAGCTCGGCTACTCGTCGATCTGGTCGAACGACCACCCGGGAGCGCAGGGTCTCGACACCGCGGCGGCCTTCGCGGAGGGCTCGGCAGAGCTCGAGCTGGGCGTCGCCGTGATGGCCCTCGACCGGCACCGCCCGGCCGAGATCAACTCCAGAATCGACCAGCTCGGCCTGGAGCGGGAGCGCCTCTGGATCGGGCTGGGCGCCGGCTTCTCGACCAAGCCGCTCACGACGATGCGCGAGGCGCTGCCGGAGCTCCGGCAGGCGATTCCCGGAGCGCGGCTCGTGCTGGCGGCGATGGGGCCGAAGATGTGCGCGCTGGCGGGCGCCGGCTTCGACGGGGCGTTCTTCAACTGGATGCTGCCCGAGTTCGCGGCCCGCGCCCGCGAGCAAGTTCACGCGGGTGCGCGTGAGGCTGGCCGGAAACCGCCACCCGCGTTCGGCTACGTGCGCACGGCTGTGGGCGACGACGCCGCGCAGCGGCTCGCCAAGGAGGAGTCGTTCTACCGGAACCTCCACGAGGGCTACCGGAGCCACTTCGAGCGACTCGGCGAGCCGCCGGGCACCGTGGGCGTCGCGGCAGCGGACCGCGCGGGCGCGGACGCCGAGCTGAGCCGGTACGAGGCGCTCGACGTCGTGGTCGTCCGCGGCTTGGCGAGCGCGACCCTAGAGGGGTTGGGGGCGGTAGCCGAGGCGGCGGCTCCCGCTCAGTAGGCCCGCCTCGCCCTCGAGCTCCACGAACTGAGACTAATACGGCGGGAGGTCCGAGTACCACTCTCCCAGGGAGCGGAACGCGGTCCAGAACTCGCGCTTGGACTCCTCCGAGTCGAGCGACTCGTCGATGTCGGGCACGTACAGCGCCTCGACCGTGGGCGTGAGCTGCTGGATCCGCCCCAGCTCGGGCGCGACGGGCTGGGACAGGGGCACGCCGAGCTCGTTGAGCGTCTCCAAAGCTGACGGCCCCATGACCACCACGATCCTCGGCTGCACGATCTCGAGCTCCTCGGCGACGCGCTCGACGCACTCCCCCGCCGCCAGGCTCGGATCCGACACCGGGCACTTGACGCACAGCGTGCCGTAGACGACCAGCGGATCGATGTTGAGGCGCTTGAAGCTCTTTCGCAGGGCGTTGCCCGCGCGCCCGTAGAACGCCACCCCCTCCTCGATCTCCGACGCGGTCGGCGCGTGCTTCAACAGGAAGATGTCGGCCTGCGGGTGGCCCGAGCCGAGCACGGGCATCAGGTTCCCGCGCGGACAATGCGAGCACTCCTGGAGGCGGTGGGTGAGCTGGTTGAGCTCGCGGATCGCCCGCTCGAGGTACTTCTCCTGGATCTCGTCGTCGGTGGTGGGCAAGCTCGCTCCCCGCGTCGTCGCGTTTCGGTGGTAGCCGTGCGCCTTCTTTGACGGCTTGGGCGCCGCTCCTCCTGCGTGCATCAGCGCTTGCCCTGCTCACGGCGGCGCTCGGCTCGCCTAACCGCCGCCGAGCGATGCGCACGCGGCCGGCCGCCCTTCACCGGGCGCGCCGCCTTCGGCGCGGCTCCGCGACGGGCGGAGCTGGAACGACCGGTCGTCTGTAGCAGCTTCAGCGCTTGGACGTAGATCAGGTTCTTGTGTTTCCGGACGATGTCGGCATCTCGCATCGCCTCCAGGAACTCTCCCGGCCCGTCGAAGTCGTGCAGCCGGATCATCACGCTGCCGAGCCCCTGCGCCACATGGCTGTCCGATCCCGCTCCGGGAACGATCCGGTATTTCGCCGCGAACCGCTCCGCCTCCTCGTTGAAGGCCGTCAGCGCGACCCGCGGGTTGAAGACCTCGAGGATGTCGATCTCCTCGACGATGTCGAGCAGGTGCTCGTAGTCCGGAACGGAGTGCAGGCGGTCGAAGGGGTGCGGGACGTAGACAAGCCCTCCTTGCCGCCGGATCTCCGCGATCGTGTTCTCCATCGTCAGGCCCTTGGGGATCTTCTGCTCCAGGAACAGGCCGATCACCTCTCCCTGGCCCGCCGTCTTCACCTCTTCGGCGACGATCACCTTGATGCCCCCCATCTCCTCGGCGACCTCGCGGGCGGCGAGCGCCCCGGAGATCTCGTTGTGATCCGTGATCGCGATCGCACCGAGGCCTCTGTCGCGGGCCGTCGCGAGGAGCACCTCGACCGGGGTCGCACAGTCCGGGGAGTGGTCGGTGTGCATGTGCAGGTCGACGAAGATCATGGAGCGCCCCGAGATGCGCCGCCGGACCGCGCGGTCGCCCTCCGGCGAGTGGCGGCGCGAGCACAGGCGCCGGTAGATCTGCTCAATCTGATCGACGACCTCGCCCCAGCCACGGACCGAGTCCCGCCCGCCTCGTGCCAGCTCCCGGCGCAGTCGCGGCTCGGCGATCAGCCGCTCGAGCTGACCCGCGAACGTGATCGCGTCTCCGGGCGGGAAGAGGAGCCCGCGCTGCCCGTCGCCGGCGAGCTCCTCGTACACGGGCAGCTGGGAGGCGACGGGGACCGTCCCAGAGGCGAGCCCGGTGCGCACCAGCCCCGGGGCGGCTCGGGGGCCTCCCGACGCCACGCAGACGACGTCGGCGGCCGCGATCAGCTCCTCGGGCGACGTATCGCGGGGCCCCACGGTGCTAATCCGCTCCCGCAGGCGCCGCGCAATCCGGACCTCGCCGGCATCCGGGAGCCAGATCGCGGCCTCCCAGTCCAGGTCGAGCGGCAGGCGACGCAGCGCACGCAAAAAGAGCCGCAGCGCGCCTCGCTCCTCCTCGAGGCAGAAGGCGATCCTCACCGGCCGCTCATCGTCTGCCTTGTCCGAGCCGACGCCCCGCCCCCCGGGCCAGCGCGCACCGGAATGCTGGGCCGCTCCCGGCGCCACGAGCTCGTAGGTTCCCGGGAAGAACCGCTCCATCAGCTGGGACGTGGCCCGGGTGCTGACCGTTCGGGCATCCAACCGCCCGAAGAACACCTCGACCAGCGGCCGCGCGACCTGCGTGGACAGGATGCGCTCGCTCGGCTCGTGGAAGCTCCCCACGTTCAGCGAGCGCGAATGCCGCAGAGCGACGGAGGCGGCGCTGGGCGCGAACGGGTCGTGGACGTGGACGACGTCCAGCCCAACCCCCCCGAGCAGCTCGTCGAGGGGGCGGCTCAAGTCGATCGGGACCGGAGCGACCCGGGGGCCCGGTCCGTGCGGCATTGCCAGGCTGGAGCCCACAGCGAGGACCGGCGGGCCGCCGTCCCCGCCGACACGCGCCCCCGTCCAGGACCGGTCGAAGAGCGCCTCGGGTCGTTGGCGTGCGGCCCGAATCACGCGGCGCGTCTCGCGCACCGCCGCCCGCGAGCTCGCCGGTGCCGCGACCACCACCCTGTGCCCTCGCTCGGCGAGGCCGGCGGAAACCCGCCCGACGAACTCGTTCACCTCGTGCGGTGACTCCCACGGATGGGGGCTCACCTGGGCGATCGTGAGGGGCTGGTCAGCGCTCACCGCCACCGCCGGAGCATAGAAGCGCGATCAAGAGGAGCGAAGCGCGGGTGCGACGCCCGCGACCGAGTCGACGGCGCCCGACTAGAGGTCGGCCTTGAGCTCGGTGGCGCGCTGGCCGGCCACCTTGCGAGCATGAGTGCGAATGAACTCCTCCGTCAGCTCCCGGGCCTCGTCGTCTGGCCGCTGGGTGTGCGGGGACTTCATCAGGTAGCTGGAGGGCCCGTCGAGCTGGCCGGCGATCCCGTTGTTGAGGGCGAGCTTGATGATCCGGGTCGCGTCGATGACGATCCCCGCCGAATTGGGCGAGTCCCAGACCTCGAGCTTCACCTCGACGTTCAGCGGCACATCCCCGAACGCGCTGCCCTCCAGCCTGATGTGGGCCCACTTGCGGTCGGTCAGCCAGGCCACGTAGTCCGAGGGGCCAACGTGAACGTCCTCTGCGGGGAGCTCGTGGCCCATGATCGAGGTCACGGCGTTCGTCTTCGACTCCTTCTTGGAGTCCAGGCGCTCGCGCTCGAGCATGTTGAAGAAGTCCATGTTGCCGCCGACGTTGAGCTGCGATGTGCGGTCCATGTGCACCCCGCGATCGTGGAACAGCCGCGCGAGTTGGCGGTGGACGATGGTCGCGCCGACCTGCGACTTGATGTCATCGCCGACGATCGGCAGCCCGGCGTCGCGGAAGCGGCCGTCCCAGTAGTCCTCGCGGGCGATGAACACCGGCAGGCAGTTGACGAACCCGACGCCCGCGCTGAGCGCCTGCTCGACGTACCACTTCGTGGCCTGCTCAGAGCCGACGGGCAGATAGCAGACCAGCACGTCCGCCCTGGTGTCGCGCAGGATCCCGACCACGTCGTCGGTCGGGCCCGGCGCCTTCTTGATCCGCTGCTTCAGGTACTTGCCCAGCCCGTCGTGGGTCATCCCCCGGTGCACCTTGACGCCGAGCTCGGGGACGTCGGCGAACTTGATCGTGTCGTTCTGGCCGGACCAGATGGCCTCGGAGACGTCCTTGCCGACCTTCTCGGCGTCGATGTCGAATGCGGCCACGAACTCGATGTCCCGAACGTGATATCCGCCGAGATCGACGTGCATGAGCCCCGGCACCTGCTGCGCGGGGTCGGCGTCCTGGTAGTAGGTGACGCCCTGGACGAAGGAGTTGGCGCAGTTGCCAACGCCGACGATCGCGACGCGGACCTTGCCGTCGTCCACTAGATGCCCATTCGTGGTGGCGCCGTGGTCTGCCGATCCGTTGTCCGTGCTCATTGCGTAGAAGGTCCTCCTCGCGGCGGGTCGGGCCTGCTACTACGCCGCCGTGTCGTCCGGGTTACAGGTTCGTTACCGGGTTACAGGTTTGTTGTGTGTTGCGGGGTCAGACGTTCAGCGCGCGGATCTCGCGCCGCACATGCCAGACACGCTGCCCGACCGTGAGCGCGGTGAGCGCCGCCATAGCGTAGATGGCCGGGGCGAGCAGCTCAATGTCGAAGATCCCGGCCCCCTTGGCGAACACCAGGCCGATCGAAAGCACGACCACCCGAACCGGCCTCGTGGCGATTCCGACCTTGCATTCCAGCCCCAGTGCCTCGGCACGGGCGCGCGTGTAGGAGACCATCAGCGAGCCGAGCACCGCCAGCACGCAGGCCGCGGCCGCCACCGCGTCGCCCTGGTCCGCGAAGTACCACGCCACAGCCGTGAGCACCATCCCCTCCTCGACCCGGTCCAGAGTGGAGTCCAGAAAGGCCCCGAACAGGGTCCCCTTGCCGGACATGCGGGAGTAGCGGCCGTCGAGGGTGTCCATCACCGAGCCGACGATGAACGCGATCCCGGCAAGGAAGAACAGCCGCTCGACGACCAGAACGGCCGCGGCGAGGTTGAGGGCCAACCCCGTGAGCGAGATCGCGTTCGGCGTGAGGCGGGACTCGATCAGTCGCCCGCGCGCATAGGAGCGGAGCTCGTCCGCCGTTCGCACGTCGCGCAGCCCACCGCCCGGTGCTTCAACTGGCATGTGGGGGACGCTAGATGATCCTGGGGCGCCCGCGGTCGGCCGGTGGCGCGACGGGGCTCGGTAGGGAGAGCGGCCCTGCTACGCCGGTGCTTCGTCGACCGCGTCCTCGCCCCACGACCACGTGTCGGGGCGCAGCCGCGCCAGCTGATGCGCGGTGACCGCCGCCATGCAGGCGACCGCCGCGCCCGCGGCGGCATCGAACCAGAAGTGGTTCGCGGTGACCACGATCACGAAGAAGACCACCAACGGATAGGTGGACCAGAGCGCCCGTGCCCACGCGCTGCGGACCAGGTTCATGGCCGGTACCGAGATCATCAGCGAGAAGGCGATGTGCATACTGGGCACCGCCGCGTAGGGGTTGACGAGCAGGCCAATCAACGACGAGTCGTGATTTGTGTGGCCGAGGACGGTGATCGTGTCGGTGAATCCCGCGCTCGGGAACATGCGCGGCGGCGCGGTGGGGAACAGCAGGTACCCGACCAAGGCGAAGCACATCGCGACCAGGAACATGTTGCGCACGAAGTTGAAGCTCTCGTTACGGAACAGGTAGAGCCACACCAGGAACGCGGTGGTGATCACGAAGTGGCTGTTGAAGTACATCCAGTTGGCGACCTCGATCACCCACTCGTGCGCCAGGAAGGCCTGCTGGAAGCCGGGCTCGAAGAAGGCGCCGAGCGAGCGCTCGAGATGCATCACGTGAAGACCGTTCGCGATCGCGACGGCGTGGCGCCCGTCGGCCACCCCCCGGACCACCTGGTACAGGTTGTAGGCAACGAAGAACAGCGCGCCCTGACGCAGCAGGTCGCGCCATCCACGGGGCAGTCTGCCCCCGGCGCTGTGGACGAGGCGGGACACGGATTGCGAAATTGTAATCAGGCTGTTTCGATCCGGCTCGCCCATATCCTCGCCAGATGACCTGGAGGCGGCCTCCAAAGCGGCGCGTGCGGGCGATCCGCGACCGGCTCCGCCAACTCTACGGCCGTCCGGTCAACCAGCCGCACGGTCACCCGATCGCCGAGCTTGTCCGGACCGTGCTCTCGCAGAACACGTCCGACACCAACCGCGACGTGGCCTACGGGCGCCTGCGGGACCGCTTCGGCACCTGGGAGGAGGTCCGCGACGCCCCCCTCGCCGAGGTGATCGAGGCGATTCGCCCCGGCGGCCTCGCGAACACGAAGGCGCCCCGCATTCAGGCGACCCTTCGGCGACTCGGCGATCACCCGAACCTCGACTGGCTCGCCGAGGCGCCGCGCTCCGACGCGATCGACTTCCTGACCGCCCTCCCTGGGGTCGGGCGAAAGACCGCCGCGTGCGTCCTGATCTTCGCCTTCGGTCGACCCGAGATCCCCGTCGACACGCACGTCTATCGCGTCGGGGGAAGGCTTGGCCTGCTTCGCGAAGGCGGCTCGTTCGAGGAGGCCCACGACGAGATGCTGAGGGCGGTGGATCCCGACGACGCATACGAGCTGCACATCAACCTGATCCGTCACGGACGAGCCGTATGTCGCCCGCGCCCGCGCTGCGACGAGTGCGGGCTGCGGCGCATGTGCCCTTACTGGCGTCGGCTGAAGTCAGGCACCTAGCTCGACACCGGTTCGTGCCGGCCGCTCAAGGAACGTCCGGGACCTGCCGATAGACGAAGCGCAGTACTGTTGCCTTACGCGAACCTGGGTGACGCTCGACCGGCGCCAGCGACCGTTAAGAGGGAGGCCACTTGACTTTCACGCCCGTCCGTCCCGCAGCGGCTCGGATGCCCGCTCGGACGGGCGTGATCAGCACGCTGCGCTTGCGATAAGCGCCGCCGGCGCGGGTTCCGCGTCGAGGATCGTTGGGGTTGATGACGCCTCCTCCAGCCCCAGCGCCTCGGCGCGGAGCTCGGCCGGACGATCCGTGCAAACGGCGTCGGGGGACGCGAGGTCGCGGACCCGAAGCAGGAGCTCGGCATCGTTGACGGTCCCGGTGTTGACGCTGAGGCCGGCGAGCCGGAACACCGAGACGAGCTCGGGCGTGAGCAGGAAGTGCTCGACGGAGACTCCGGCGACTCCGTGGCTGACGGCCCAGGCCGCGAGCGCCTCCGGCGCGTAGTCGGCGAAGACCACCAGCCGCGAGCGCAAGCCATGGACGGCGGCGGTGGCGCAGGCGGCCGAGTGGAAGCTGATCACCTCGATCCGATGCGCGTCGGGGCGGCCGCGGCAGCGCTCACAGATCGCGGCGGCCGTGCGCCGCGCGAGGTCCCTGTCGGCGTGTGCCTTCACCTCGACCTGGAGTGGCAGGTGGCGAGGCGTCGCGGCCAGGAGCTCCTCGAGGAACAGCGGCCGCTCGGCCGTGGGCCTCCCGCCGCGGTCAAGAAGCGACGCCCGATCGATCTCGGCCGAGCTGCGCTCGTGGGCCCATCCGTCGATCGTCGTGCCGAGGGACAGCAGGGGATCGTGGAGCAGGACGAGCTCGCCGTCGGAGGTCAGGCAGACGTCCGTCTCCAGTCCGTCCACGTTGGCGGCCAGCGCGCCCGCGAGCGCCTCCGCGGAGGAGTCTGGTCCGTACGCCCGCCCGAGGCGGTGTGCGTGGAGCGGCGGAAGCGCCATGCCGACATGGCACTAAACCCCTGCTCAGGTGGTGTTACCGAAGTGTGACCGCGGTCACTCGGGGACGGTCATGGTGCCGATCAGGCGCGGGTGCCCCTCGATCGTCGGGGAATCGGACAGCTCGAAGCCGGCGAAGCCGGCGTGGCGAGCCAGTCGAACGAGGCTCTCGCGGGTGAAGCCCCAATAGACGAACTCGTCGCGCGCGTACACCTCCCCCGGCTCGATTACCTGGACCGCGGCGTCATCCATCAGCTCGCACTCGACCCCGTAGGTCTCGGCGACCAGGTACCCGCCGTCGGCGAGCCGGCGCCTCAGGACCTTGAGCAGCCCGAGGGGGCTCTCCACGCGATGCAGGAGCCCGAAGCAGAAGATCACGTCGAAGAGCTCCTCGAGCTGATCGAGGTCGAAGGCGTCCAGCCGTCGGTACGCCACCTTCGACCCAAGCAGCTCCCGGATCGCCCGAAATCCCTCGCCGCCCTTCAGCTCGACGCCCCACCGGGCCGCGACCCATTCGCGGTATTGCTCGTTGTCGATCGCCAGCACCCGTGTGGCCCCGCGAGCCTCGGCCAGGAACGCGTAGAAGCCGTCGAACGTCCCGACGTCCAGCACGCTCCTGCCGGCAAGGTTGGAGGGCAGCGCGGGGATGCGATAGCGATGGTCACGCGCTACCCCCGGCGTGTACACCGAGCCCTCGTCGAGCGAGAAGGTGTGGAACCACAGCGGGACGCGATCCAGCGCGGCCCGCGCGACCTCGGGGCTGGCGCCGATCGGCAGCAGGTCTGCGACCTCACGCTCCGCCCGCGTGGGCTGCGGAAGACGCTCTCTGGGAGCGCGTTCGGGTTGTGAACGCATCGCCACCTCCAACGTCGCGGTCGTGAATCGCCCGTGACCGTCTGGGCCCAACCCTCCCGACGATGTCGCCCCGGGGTCGGCGTGGGCGACCGACGCCTTGGGCGCGCCGGTCCCCTAGGTATAGCGCGGCGCGCTCGGAATCCCAAGTGCGGACACGAGCGGGCTCGACCGGCTCGTGCCGCTAGTATCTCCGCGCCGTCGCCTCCCACCGGCGTCGGCCAGAGCGAATGAGCAAGCGGCCCCTCGTCATCTTCGGGATCTTCGCGGCCATCTGCCTCGTCGCCCTGCCCGCTTGGGCGCTGACCAAGAAGGGCGGCAGCGACGCCTCGAACGCAAGCGCTGTGCCGGCGAGCAATCAGCAGGGTCTGCAGCTGTTCCAGATCAACTGCGGGGCCTGTCATACGCTCGCCGCCGCCGGCACCGACGGGCTTATCGGCCCCAACCTGGACGAGCTGCTCGGCACCGGACCGAAGAGCGCCAGCACCGTGAAGGCCAATCAGTCGCGGGTGTTGATCGCGGTCGAGACGGGGATCCGGGGTCGGATGCCCAAGGGGATCCTGCAGAGCGCCCAGGCCAAGCAGGTCGCCGCGTTCGTGGCCAACAACGTCTCCTATATCGGCCCCTGAGCGGGCCGTCCGATCGAGACCTACCTGAAACCAGGCTGCCGTCCGGTGGCTCCACCGGATGAGTGTTAGGGTCAGCGTCGGCAGATGGAGTGATGGCCGCCTGTGGGTAGGCCGAGGGCAGGAAAAGGAGTTCCCTTGTCGCAGAGAATGAGTCGTGCGTCCCTTCGCCGCGGGCGGGGACGGTGGATCTTCGCGTTGGCGGCGCTCGCCGCGATCGCGGCCGTCGCGCCCGCGACCTCGCAGGCGGACGTGAGGGTGATGAGCCGGAACCTCTATCTCGGAGCCGACCTGTCGCCGGGAACCAACGCCGGCAGCTTCCAGGAGCTCGTGAACGCCGCGGGCGACATCCTCCACCAGGTCGACCAGAACGACTTCAGGATCCGCGCGAAGGTGCTCGCCCACGAGATCCTGAACCAGAACCCGGACCTCGTCGGCTTGCAAGAGGGGGCGCTGTGGCGCAAGGCGCCCTGCACGGACAACCCGCTTTCCTTCACGGCCACCCAGGTCCGTCCCGGGGGCGACTTCCTCGGGCTGCTGCTCAGCGAGCTGAACAAGGACGGGCGGCACTACCGCATCGCGGTCTCCGAGCCCGAGTTCGACTTCCAGGTGTGGGCGAACATGGATGGCAACGAGAGCACGTCCGCGCCGGGCTGCCCGTACGGCAGCGAGACCGAAGGGCGGCTGACGATGCGCGACGCGATCCTTGCCCGCACAGGCGGCCGCGTCATCACCTCGGATCCGCGGGCCGCTCACTTCAACACGCTGCTGCAAGTGAAGCCTGGCGGATTCCCGCTCAACGTCACCCGCGGCTGGACGAGCGTCGACGCGCGGGTCACCGGTGAGCCGAAGTTCAGGTTCGTCAACACCCACCTCGAGGCTTTCGACAACCAGCTGACCAACCACACCAACCAGAACACGGATGTGGGCAATGGCCGGGTCCGCGAGGCCCAGGCCAACGAGCTGTTCGCGAGCGGCGGGCCGGCGGACAGCCATCTGCCGGTGATCCTGCTCGGCGACCTCAACTCGGACACGAAGACGCCGCTCAAGCCCGGTGATCAGCTCGCCGACCGCGACCTGCTGAACGCGGGCTTCGTCGAGCGCAGCACCTACAACCCGCTGGGCTGCTGCCTGAACGCCGACGTCCTCACCGCCGGCGGCGGCGCCAGCGTGTCGGACTTCGACCACAAGGTCGACCACGTGATGACGAACGATCCGAGCCAGGTCCGCCTGGTCAAGTCGAGCGTCACCGGCCGGTATCCGACGAATGGGTACTGGGGCTCCGACCACGCCGGGCTCTCGAGCGCCCTGGCCTTCAAGTAGGGACCGCTGGCTAAACGTTCCGCCCCGCCCGCGCTCGTCGGGGGCGGGGCGTTCGCACGCCCTGCGGGCGACGCCCGCCCGACCCTTGACGGTCCGGAAACATCTGCTAGCCTCAGACTTAGATTTCTTTCGCGAACGACTTAGAAGGAGAACGTAGTGGCGAAGACGATCGGTATCGACCTGGGGACCACGAACTCGTGCGTGGCGGTCCTCGAAGGCGGGGACGCGACCGTGCTGGAGAACGCCGAGGGGGGGCGCACCACCCCATCGGTGGTCGCGTTCACCGACTCCGACGACCGGCTCGTGGGCACGGTGGCCAAGCGCCAGGCGGTGATGAACCCCGAGAACACGGTGTTCTCGATCAAGCGGTTCATGGGCCGGAAGGAGGCCGAGGTCAAGGAGGAGGAGACGATCGTGCCGTACAAGGTCGTCCCCGGCCCGAACGGTGACGTCCGGGTGGAGGTCCGCGGGAAGCAGTACTCGCCCCCCGAGATCTCGGCGATGATCCTCTCGAAGCTCAGGGCGGACGCCGAGGCCAAGCTCGGCGAGAAGGTGGACTCCGCGGTCATCACCGTGCCCGCCTACTTCAACGACGACCAGCGCCAGGCGACCAAGGACGCGGGCAAGATCGCCGGCCTCGACGTGAAGCGGATCATCAACGAGCCGACTGCGGCCTCGCTCGCCTACGGGCTCGACAAGGAGACCGACCAGACGATCTTGGTCTTCGACCTCGGCGGCGGCACCTTTGACGTGTCGGTGCTCGAGATCGGCGACGGCGTGTTCGAGGTGAAGTCGACGGCAGGCGACAACCACCTCGGTGGCGACAACTGGGACAAGGCGATCGTCGAGTGGATGGTCGCCGAGTACAAGAAGGACCAGGGGATCGACCTGTCGGCTGACAAGAACTCCCTCCAGCGCCTTTACGAGGCCGCGGAGAAGGCGAAGATCGAGCTCTCGACGACCCAGGAGACGCAGATCAACCTGCCGTTCATCACCGCCGACGCGAGCGGCCCCAAGCACCTGGAGATGAAGCTCAGCAGGTCAAAGCTCAACGAGCTCACGTCCGACCTCCTGGACCGGGTGGTCGCGCCCCTGAAGCGGGCGCTCTCGGACGCGGGCGATGCCGAGATCGAGCACGTGGTCCTGGTCGGCGGGATGACCCGGATGCCGGCGGTGCAGGAGAAGGTGAAGGAGGTGACCGGCAAGGACCCACACCAGGGCGTGAATCCCGATGAGGTGGTGGCGATCGGCGCGGCGATCCAGGCTGGCGTCTTGGCCGGCGACGTCAAGGACGTGCTGCTCCTCGACGTCACCCCGCTCTCCCTCGGAATCGAGACCAAGGGCGGCGTGTTCACGAAGCTGATCGAGCGCAACACGACGATCCCGACCCGCAAGTCGGAGATCTTCTCGACCGCGGAGGACAACCAGCCTTCGGTCGAGGTCCACGTGCTCCAGGGCGAGCGCGAGATGGCGGCATACAACAAGTCACTGGGCAAGTTCCAGCTCACCGGCATCCCGCCCGCGCCCCGCGGCATGCCGCAGGTCGAGGTCGCGTTCGACATCGACGCCGACGGCATCCTGAACGTCTCGGCGAAGGACCTCGGGACCGGCAAGGAGCAGACGATCGAGATCAAGGGCGGCTCGGGCCTCTCGGAGCAGGAGGTCGGTCAGATGGTCAAGGACGCCGAGTCGCACGCCGAGGAGGACCGTCGGCAGCGCGAGCTCGCTGAGGCCCGCAACGTGGCCGAGAACGCGGCCTACCAGGCGGAGAAGCAGCTCGCCGACATGGGCGACAAGGTCGAGTCCTCCGCCAAGGAGGAGATCACCAAGGCGATCGCGGACGTGCGTGAGTCTCTCTCGTCCGAGAACGCGGAGGAGATCAAGGCCAAGACCGACGCCCTGCAGGCCGCCTTCCACAAGGTCTCAGAGCAGATCTATCAGGCGGCGGCCGAGCAGCAGGCACAGACCCCCGACGGCGCCTCCGCCGACGGAGCGGGCGGCGAGCCGGAGGAGGAGGTCGTCGACGCGGAGGTCGTGGATGACGAGCGCTCGTAGACCCGGCGACGACCGCCAACACCGCCCACCTGCTGGAGCTCCGGATGAGCAGGTAGGGAAGGGGCCCACCACACCCGACGAGGCGGGTCTCGACGAGAAACTCTCGGATACCGAGACCAAGGCGTCGAGAGAGGCGGAAACCGGGGCCGCGGCCGCGGTTGACGCCGACCTCGATGCCCTGCTTGCGGACGTCCGGCGCGAGCGCGACGAGTACCTCGAGATCGCCCAGCGGGCTCGCGCCGACTTCGAGAACTACCGCAAGCGCGCGGCTCGCGAGGCCCAGGAGGCCGAGCGTCGCGGCAAGGCCGCCGTGGCCCGCGAGCTGCTGCCGGCTCTCGACAACCTGGAGCGCGCGTTGCGGGCATCCGGGATCGACCCGGATGCCGGGGCGACCACGAGCCCCGACGGCGAGCCGCAGAGCGAGGAGGTGTCGGGGCGGGAGGCCCTCGCCCGGGGCGTGGCGCTCGTCCACCGGGAGCTGCGAGCGGCGTTGGAGCGCGCGGGCGTCGAGACGTACGACCCGACGGGCGAGCCGTTCGACCCGAACCAGCACGAGGCGCTTTCGGTGCGCCCCGGCGCGGATGGGGTCGGCCCCGGTGTGGTGGTCGAGACGCTCGAGAAGGGATACCGCCTCGACGGTCAGGTGCTGAGGGCGGCGCGCGTCGTCGTGAGCGAGTAGGAGGGCGCCATGGCTGACCGCGATCTGTACTCGGTCCTCGGCGTCCCGCGCAAGGCCAGCGCCGAGGAGATCAAGAAGGCGTACCGAAAGCTGGCGCGCCAGTACCACCCCGACCGCAACCCGGGCGACGACGAGGCCGAGGAGCGCTTCAAGGAGGTCCAGGAGGCCTACGACACGTTGTCCGACCCCAAGAAGCGGCAGGAGTACGACTCCGGCGGGATGTTCTCCGGCTTCGGGCCGCGGGGCTTCGCGGGCGGCGGGTTCACGTCGGACCTGGGCGACATCTTCTCGACCTTCTTCGGGCGCCAGGCCGGCCCACGAGAGGCCTCTGCGCGCGGCCGCGACCTGGAGACCGAGGTCCAACTGTCCTTCGAGCAGGCAATGGAGGGAGCGGAGGTGAGGGTCACGGTCCCGAAGCAGGCCACGTGCGCAACCTGCGGAGGCACCGGAGCCAAGCCCGGCACGTCGCCGACCATCTGCCCGCGGTGCCACGGAAGGGGGATCGACTCCGAGAGCCAGGGCTTCTTCTCGATCAGTCAGCCCTGCCCGCGTTGCGGGGGGCGAGGCGAGGTGATCGAGAGCCCCTGCGAGACCTGTGGCGGCTCCGGGTTGACGATGCAGCGCAAGCGCTATCGGGTGAAGGTGCCGCCCGGCGTGCGGGAAGGCAGCCGCATACGGGTCGCAGGCAAGGGCGAGGACGGGCCGCTCGGCGGTCCGCCGGGCGACCTCTACGTGGTCACCCGGGTCACCCCCTCGCCGGTTTTCAAGCGGCGCGCCGACGGCAACCTGGAGGTGACGGTGCCGATCACGATCGCGGAGGCGATCGAGGGTGGGACGATCGAGGTCCCGACCCTGAACGGGACGAAGCGCATTCGCATCCCCGCCGGCACCAAGCACGGCACCGTGCAGCGCCTCCGGGGCGAGGGGCCGCCGAAGCCGGGAGGCGGGGACCGCGGAGACATCCTCTATCGACTCGAGATCGAGGTGCCCGACAAGCTCACCCGTGACCAGAAGCAGGCGCTCGGCGAGTTCGCGACCGCGATGAACGACAACGATCCGCGCCAGGATCTGCTGCGCGATGCGTCCGCGCAAGAGGGCAAGGTGGGCACGTGATGGGCGGCGCGAGACAACCGAAGCCCCGCCGCGCCCGTGCCGAGGTCCACGCCTCGATCGACGAACAGCGCGGGGTGTTCATGATCTCGGTCGCCGCTGAGCTCGCTGACATGCACCCCCAGACGCTGCGCCTGTACGAGGCCCGAGGCCTGATCAGCCCGAAGCGCTCCCCCAAGAACACCCGCCTGTACTCGTTCGAGGACGTGGAGAGGCTGCGGCGCATCCAGCGGATGACCGCCGAAGAGGGACTCAACCTGGCCGGGGTCGAGACGGTGCTGGATCTCGAGGGCCAGCTCGAGCGCGCGCGCCACGAGCTGGGCAGGGTGCGCGAGCGAGCCGACGCGCTCGAGCGGCAGATGCTCGACGAGATCGACCGCGTGAAACGCTCCTTCCGCGCGGAGCTCGTCCCTTATGGCGCCTACGACGCTCGCGAGATCATCCCCGCCACCGGCCGGGAGCGGATCAGAATCCCCGTCAAACGCTCGAGGCGCGGATAGTCATGCAACCTGACCGCTTCACGATCAAGTCTCAGGAGGCCGTCGCCGGCGCTCAGCGGCTTGCGGCGGAGAATCGGAACCCCGAGGTCGGACCGGCGCACCTCCTCCTCGCGCTGCTCGACCAGGAGGACGGCCTCGTGGTTCCGGTGCTTCAGAAGCTTGACGCGAACCTGGGGACGATCCGTGAAGGCACGCTCGCCGCGATCGACGCCCTGCCCAAGGTCGGCGGCGACGCCGAGCCCGAGATCCGACCGTCGCAGACGTTCGTTCGCACCCTCCAGCGGGCCGAGAAGGAGATGGCCGCCCTGGGCGACGAGTACATCTCCACCGAGCACCTCCTGCTCGCCCTGGCGGACAAGTCCTCCGGGGTCGCGGACCTGCTGCCCGACGGCGACTCGCTGAACAAGGGGATCTCGGAGGTGCGCGGACCGCATCGCGTCACCTCCCCGAATCCCGAGGACACGATGCAGGCGCTGGAGAAGTTCGGCCGCGATCTGACCGTCGAGGCCGAGCGCGGCAAGCTGGATCCGGTGATCGGCCGCGACGAGGAGGTGCGGCGGGTGATCCAGGTGCTGTCGCGCCGGACCAAGAACAACCCGGTTCTGATCGGGGACCCCGGGGTCGGGAAGACCGCCATCGTCGAGGGCTTGGCACAGCGGATCGTCGCCGGCGACGTCCCCGAGAGCCTGCGCGACCGCCGGGTGATCGCGCTCGACATCGGCGCCCTGCTGGCAGGCTCGAAGTATCGCGGCGAGTTCGAGGAGCGGCTGAAGGCAGTGCTGAAGGAGATCCAGGCGTCCGAGGGCCAGATCGTCCTGTTCATGGACGAGCTGCACACGATCGTTGGCGCGGGAGCCGCCGAGGGCGCCGTCGACGCCGCGAACCTGCTGAAGCCGATGCTCGCCCGCGGGGAGCTGCGCGCGGTCGGCGCCACCACGCTGGACGAGTACCGCAAGCACATCGAGAAGGACGCGGCGCTCGAGCGGCGCTTCCAGCCTGTGATGGTCGACGAGCCCGACGTCAGCGACACGATCGCCATCCTTCGCGGCCTCAAGGAGCGCTACGAGGTCCACCACGGGGTGCGGATCACCGACGCGGCGATAGTCGCGGCGGCGACCCTGTCGGAGCGCTACATCGCCGACCGCTTCCTACCCGACAAGGCGATCGACCTGATCGACGAGGCCGCCTCAAAGCTCAAGATCGAGATCGACTCCATGCCGACCGAGATCGACGAGGTCGAACGGCGCATCCAGCAGCTCGAGATCGAGCGCGAGGCGCTCAAGAAGGAGAAGGACGAGGCGTCGGTGGCCCGCCGCGAGGCAATCGAGGCGGAGCTCGCCGAGCTCCGAGAGCGCTCCACCGAGATGAAGGCGAGGTGGCAGAACGAGAAGAGCGCGATCGAGGCGATCAAGGAGGCGAAGTCGAGGCTCGAGGAGGCAAACCGCGAGGCCGAGCGGGCCGAGCGCGACGCCGATCTCGAGCGCGCCGCCCAGCTTCGGTACGGGGAGATCCCCGAGCTTGAGAGGACCGTCTCAGAACAGGAGGCCAAGCTGGGAGAGCTCCACCGCGATGGTGGCTCGATGCTGACCGAGGAGGTGACCGAGGAGGACGTCGCGGAGGTCGTCTCCAAATGGACCGGCATCCCGGTGTCACGCTTGATGGAGGGCGAGGTCGAGAAGCTGATCCACATGGAGGAGCGCCTCCACGACCGCGTGATCGGCCAGGAGGAAGCCGTTGAGGCCGTCTCCAACGCCCTGCGCCGCTCTCGCGCCGGGCTCGCGGACCCGAACCGCCCGATCGGGGTCTTCCTGTTCCTCGGCCCGACCGGCGTCGGCAAAACCGAGCTCGCTCGCGCGCTGGCCGAGTTCATGTTCGACTCCGAGCAGGCCATCGTCCGGCTGGACATGTCCGAGTACATGGAGAAGCACACGGTCGCCCGGCTGATCGGCGCCCCCCCGGGCTACGTCGGCTATGAGGAGGGTGGCCAGCTCACGGAGGCCGTGCGTCGCCGCCCGTACGCGGTGGTGCTGCTCGACGAGATCGAGAAGGCACATCCCGACGTCTTCAACGTCCTGCTCCAGATCATGGACGAGGGGAGGCTCACCGACGGCCAAGGCCGCACGGTCGACTTCAAGCACTCGATCCTGATCATGACCTCGAACGTGGGGTCTGCGGAGATCGCCGTCGAGGCGATCGACGAGCGGATCCGCGAGCGGATCGAGGAGATCCTGGCGACGACCTTCAAGCCCGAGTTCCTGAACCGGATCGACGACACGGTGATCTTCCACCGGCTGAGCCGCGAGGACCTCGGCCGGATCGTCGAGCTCCAGGTCGACCAGCTAGCCGGCCGGGTCCACGAGAAGGGCATCGACATCGAGCTCACCGACGACGCCCGCACCCTGCTCGGCAACCTCGGCTACGACCCCACCTACGGCGCGCGGCCGTTGAAGCGCGTGATCCAAAAGCAGCTGATCGACAAGCTGGCGCTGAAGCTGCTCGAAGGTGAGTTTCGCGAGGGGGACGCGGTCGAGGTGGACGCCGAGGACGGCGAGCTCACATTCGCGAAGGCGCCGGCGAAGGTCCCGGCCGCCGCTTAGCGGACCGGCAGGCCCGGCGGGATCAGGCCTAACGCTCGCCGGCCTTCGCGTCCGTCGCGAGCACCCGCACGGGCCGGTCCAGCCGGCGGCGCACCTCCTCGACCACGCGCCGGTGGTCCGAGGGAACGACGAAGACGACCTCCTGCGCCGGGAAGCTCCGAAGCGTGTCCTCGACCGCCTGCACCGGGTCGGTGTCCCCGACCTCGCCGCGAGCGTCCAGGTGGGCCGCGGCAAGGGAGCCGAGCGAGACGGCCAGACGGCGCTGGGCGTCCAGGCGCGCCTTGCGCAGGTCTGACAGCCAGTGCGCAACCGCCGTGTTGAGGGCCGGCGCCATGACCAGGACGTCGGCGTCGCCCGGCGCGCCGGTCCCGGTCGCCTTCGCTCCCTCGGATGCGATCTGCGCGATCGCTCCGGCCAGGGCGGGGTCCCCGACCACCCCGATCGCGACCACCAGGAGCAGGTAGCGGTCGCCGGGAGAGGCGCCAACCTCGATCGGTTCGTCGAACTGCGCGCGGGCGGCGATCACCAGGATCACGAGCACGGCCAGCGCCCCGGCCGCCAGCCCGGCGCCCGGCCCGCCGAACATGAAGGCGGCGACGATCGGCACCGCGACCGCGACGATGATCAGCGGCAGCGCCCACGGCTTCAGCCGGATCGGCTCGAGCTTCCTCACCGAAACTCCCTCATACCTTCAGATTGCCGCTCATCCGGAGGCTAAACGGCTCGCGGTCCCCAAGCGGGCAAACGCAAGATAGGCTCAGGCGGTCCCAGCCGGCATCGGCCGGCGAGCGTCCGGTTGATCGGCCGGACGCACCGGGTGGACCAATCGGATAGGAGGAGGAGATGCCCGTATTCATCATGCTCACCCGCCTGACGTCCAACGGGGTGAAGACGCTGAAGGACAATCCGGGTCGGGTTCAGGAGGTCAACAAGGAGGTCGAGCAGCTCGGCGTGAAGGTGCTGAGCCAGTGGGCGACGCTGGGGGAGTACGACTTCGTGAGCGTCGTCGAGGCGCCGGACGAGCGGACGATGGCCAAGGTTTCAGTGGAACTCGGCTCTCGCGGCACGACCAGCAACGAGACCATGTCGGCCATCCCCGCCGAGGAGTTCACGAACTCGCTGTGATGAAGCACTCGGTCCGGATGCGGGGTGCGTTCGGGTGAGGATCCTCGTCGTCGGAGGGGGCGGCCGCGAGCACGCCATCGTGCGCGCCCTGGCTCGCCCGGCCGCTCGCCACGAGCTCCTCTGCGCGCCCGGCAACGCCGGAATCGCTGCCGACGCCCGCTGCCTGGACGTCGGGGCCGATGACGTAGCGGGTGTCGTCGAGGCGGCGGCGAGCGTCGACCTGGTCGTGGTCGGCCCCGAGGCGCCGCTGGTCGCCGGGCTCGTGGACGCCCTCGAGGCGAGGGGGATCCCGGCTTTCGGGCCACGCGCCGCGGCGGCGAGCATCGAGGGCTCGAAGGTCCACGCCAAGGAGCTGATGGCGGCCGCGGGAGTGCCAACTGCCGCGTACGCCGTGGCTCGCTCGCACGCCGACGCGCTCGAGGTGCTGGCCCGCAGCAACTACCCGGTGGTCCTGAAGGCGGACGGGCTCGCCGCGGGGAAGGGCGTCATCATCGCCGCCACCGAGGCGGAGGCGCGCGAGGCGGTCGAGGTCTTCTTCGTGGAGCGCCGCTTCGGCGACACCGAGGTCGTGTTCGAGGAGTACCTCGAGGGCGACGAGCTGTCGCTGCTGGCGCTCTGCGACGGCCGGAACGTCGTGCCCCTCGCGCCCGCCCAGGACTACAAGCGGATCTTCGACGGTGATCGCGGCCCGAACACGGGCGGGATGGGCAGCTACTCACCGGTGCCGGGGTTCGACCCGGCCAGCACGGATGGGATCGCGGACGACGTCCACCGGCCGATCGTCGACCTGATGGGGACGCGGGGGGTGCCGTATCACGGGGTTCTCTACGCGGGCCTGATGATCACCCCGGCCGGGCTCAGGGTGCTCGAGTTCAACTGCCGCTTCGGCGACCCCGAGACGCAGGCCGTCCTGCCCCGGCTCCGCTCTGACCTGGCCGAGCTCTGTCTGGCATCCCGGGAGCCCGGAGGCCTCGCCGGCGCCAAGGCGGACTTCGCCGACGACTGGGCGGTCACGCTAGTGCTCGCCTCGGCCGGCTACCCAGCCTCCTCGTCCAAGGGCGATGTGATCCACGGCCTCGACGAGGCGGGAGCCCTCGAGGGGGTGGAGGTGACGCACGCGGGTACGGCCCGCACGGAGGACGGCATCGTGACCGCGGGTGGGCGGGTGTTGAACGTGACCGGGCTGGGGCGAACGCCGGGCGACGCGCGCGACCGCGCATATGCGGCCGCCGACCTGATCGCCTTCGACGGGATGCAGATGCGAACCGACATCGCAGCGCGGGCCGTCGAGAGGGTGGCCGCGACCTAGCCAGCCGAAGCCCGCGCGAGAATCCCAAGGGGAGCGAAGGAGAACACCATGGAGATAACGGAGCCCGAGGGCACGCGCCCCAGTGAGACCGCGACCGACGAGCCGATGCCCGAGGTCCAGGAGGCGTTCGAGGAGATCGAGGTGGATGCCCCGCTGGTCGGGATCATCATGGGCTCGCCGAACGACAAGCCAAAGATGCAGCCGGCGGGCGGGGCTCTGCAGGACAAGAAGATCCGCTACGAGGTCCGGGTGATGAGCGCTCACCGCGATCCCGAGAAGGTTCGCGAGTACTGCCACGCGGCGCGCATGCGGGGCCTGAGGGTGATCATCGCGGGCGCCGGGATGTCCGCGGCGCTGCCGGGCGTCGCGGCAGCCCACACCGACCTGCCGGTGATCGGGGTCCCGCTCACGGGAACGAGCCTCGGTGGCCTCGACGCGCTCCTCTCGGCCGTTCAGATGCCGCCCGGGGTGCCCGTTGGCTGCGTTGCAATCGACGGCGCCAAGAACGCCGGACTGCTCGCCGCCCGCATAATCAATTCGTGATCGCGCGCTACACGCGCCCGCAGATGGGCGCGGTATGGACGGCCGAGCGCCGAATGGAGGGCTGGCTCCGGGTCGAGCTGGCCGCGACCGAGGCCTGGGCGGCGGACGGTGTGGTCCCCTCTGAGGCGGCCGAGGCCTGCCGTGAGCGCGCCTCGTTCACGGTCGAGGCGGTGGAGGAGCGCGAGCGCGCCACGGGGCACGACTTGGCGGCCTTCGTCGACGTGGTGGCCGCATCGATCGGCCCCGAGGGCCGCTGGATCCACTACGGGCTGACGTCCTCCGACGTCCTCGACACGGCGCTCGCGCTCCAGCTCCGCGAGGCGGGCGACCTGATCCTCGCCGGGGCGCGCGACTACCGGGACGCGCTGATCGGGCGCGCCCTCGAGCACCGCGAGACCCTCACAGCCGGGCGCACTCACGGGGTGCACGCGGAGCCGACCACCTTCGGCCTCCGCCTGGCGGGCTTCGCCTTTGAGGCCGAGCGCAACCTGCGCCGGCTCGAGCGCGCGTTCGAGGGAGTGCGGGTGGGCAAGCTCTCGGGGGCAGTCGGCACCTACGCGTCCGTGCCGCCCGCGGTCGAGCGCCGGGTGATGGGCTCGCTCGGGTTGCGCCCGGAGGAGATCTCCACTCAGGTGGTCCCTCGGGACCGCCACGCGGAGGTCTGCGGCGCGATCGCCCTGACCGGGGCGGGACTGGAGCGCTTCGCGACCGAGATCCGGAACCTCCAGCGGACCGAGGTGCGGGAGGTCGAGGAGCCGTTCGGGGCAACCCAGAAGGGCTCCTCCGCGATGCCGCACAAGCGCAATCCGATCCTCACCGAGCGCCTGTGCGGCCTGGCCAGGGTGCTCCGTGGCTACGCCCAGGCGGCGAACGAGAACGTGGCCCTGTGGCACGAGCGCGACATCTCCCACTCGGGAGCCGAGCGGATCGTGCTGCCGGACGCCACGATCCTGCTCGACTACATGCAGCACCTCGCCGCGCGCGTCGCGCGTGAGATGACCGTGCATCCGGAGAGGATGCGCGACAACCTCGAGCTCACGCACGGGGCGCTCTACAGCCAGCGTGTTCTGACCGCGCTGGTGGAGTCCGGAATGCAGCGCGATGACGCCTACTGGATGGTCCAGGAGCTTGCGCAGCGCGCCTGGGACGAGGGCACGAGCTTCCGCGACCTGCTGGCCACCCGGCTCGCCGGGGGCGAGGAGGCGACGCGCGTTGACTGGGACGTGGTTTTCGACCCGGCTGCCTACCTGGCCCACCTGCCGGAGCTGTTCCAGCGCCTGGAGGCGCTTCGCGATGGGAACGCCGATCGCTGACCGGGGCGGCTGCGGCGAGCGAGCGGGTTAGGAGGAGAGGTCACGAGCGTGGCGTTGACCCCCGTATAAGGGGCAGATCCCACACTCGCGTTTCCCTGCCCGACGAGGGCCGCGCAACCTCCCCACCCAGCCTCAGGCGGCTCCGCCAGAGCAATCGCGGACCGGGCGGGCTCCTAGCGGCGGCCGGCGAGCACCGCTGGAGTGCCCTCCCGCGGCGACAGGGTGACGTTTCGTCGCACCATGCGCTCGGGCCCCTCGGTGCCTGGGCGTAGGTCCGCACGTCGCAGGATCGTCGCGAGAACGACCCGCATCTCGAGCTGCGCGAATGCGCCCCCGATACATCGTCGCGTGCCGCCGCCGAACGGGATCCAGGTGTAGGTCTCCGGGCCGCCGTCGAGAAAGCGCTCCGGCAGGAACGCGTGCGGGTCCGGGTAGAGGTCGGCGCGGGTGTGAGTCAGGTAGATCGCCGGCATGACCACCGTGCCGGCGGGCAGCCCGTAGCCGCCGAGCTCGGCTCCTACTAGAAGCTGGCGACCGACGAACGGCACCACCGGGCGCACGCGCAGCGTCTCCTCGATGACCGCGTCGAGGTAGTCGTGGCCGTCGTCGTCGACCTCCTCCCGCAGTCGCCGGAGCTTGCCCGGAGCCCGAAACAGCAGGTCGAAGGCCCACGCGAGGGCCGTGGCCGTGGTCTCGTGACCTGCCATGAGCAGCGTCATCAGCTGATCGCGGAGCTCTCGATCCTCCCCCCGGGAGCCGTCCTCGAACCGGGCGGCGACCAGCAGCGACAGGATGTCCTCGCGGGAGGCCAGGTCGGGATCGGCGCGGCGCTCGGCGATCTCGGCGAACAGCAGTCGATCAGTGTCGGCGAGCATCCGAGCCATCCTGCGATGCGACGGGAGCCGGCGCAGGCTCTCGATCGTGAGCCCGATCGCCAATGGCGAGCGCGTGATGGAGAGGATTCCGACGAGGTTCTGGCGCAGCTCGGTACGGCGGCGATCGTCCTCGATCCCGAACACGGCGCGGAGGATCACCTCGAGCGTGATCGCCTGCATGCTCGCGTGGAGCCGGAACCGCTCGCCGAGCGGCCAGGCCGCGACCTCGCGCTCGGTGGCGTCAGTCATCACCCGCTCGTAGGCGCGCATTCGCTCGCCGTGGAAAGGCGGCAGCATGAGCTTTCGTCGGCGCAGGTGCTCCTCGCCCTCGAGCAACAGCAGCGAGCGCCCTCCGAGGATCGGCGCGAGGACGACGTTTCGTCCCGGCGCGATCGTGTTCTGGCGATCCGCGGCGAACAGTCGCTTCAGCGAGGCTGGGTCCGAGACGAAGACCATCGTGCCGGCCCTCAGCACCCGCGCCGTGAAGGTCTCCCCGTAGCGGCGCCGACAATCCTCGAAGAACCCGACCGGCCGGGCGATCAGCCGCGCGGTCTGCACCGCCGCGGGAAGGCGCGGGCCCGGTGGGAGGCCGTCGGCGACCGGTCGCGGCTCGACCGCATCGGGGCGCGCTGGCGCTCGGGCGGTCGCCTGGCTCGTCATGGTCAGCGAGTCCGGGTGAAGCGCTCGACCGCCGCCATCAACTCGTCCATCTTCTCGTCAGCCTCGGCGCCGCCCCCCTCGATCGCATCCCGGACGCAGTGGTTCGCATGGTCGGCGAGGAGCTTCACGGCGACCCCGTCGAGCGCCCGCTCCACGGCGGCGATCTGCGTCAGCACGTCGATGCAATACGCCTCGTCGCCGACCATGCGGCCGAGCCCGCGAACCTGTCCCTCGATACGGGACAGACGTCGCAGGATCGCTTCCTTGTCCTCGAGGTAGCCGGGGGCGGAAGCGGCAGAGTCGGTCATGTTTCGAGTATATACGGGGAGGGGGTATGACGCCACCAGTCCTCCGGCGGGTGAACGCGCCTGGCGGGGCCTCCGGGTCCGTTGTTAGCATTGACGACGCCCGATGGAGAGCTCGACCGCACTCGCCGATCTTCGCCTTCACTCCACCGGGAAGGTGCGCGAGATGTACGAGGTCGACGGCGACCTGCTGATGGTCGCCTCGGACCGGATCTCCGCCTACGACGTGATCATGCCCAACCCGATCCCCGACAAGGGGCGGGTGCTGAACAAGATGTCCGTGTTCTGGTTCAAGAGCACGGGGGACCTGTGCCCAAACCACCTGCTCTCCGAGGAGGTGCCCGAGGAGGTTGCGGGCAGGGCGATCCGCGTGAGGCGGCTCGACATGTACCCGATCGAATGCGTGGTGCGGGGATATTTGTCCGGCTCGGGGTGGCGCGAGTACCTGGAATCCGGGTCCGTGTGTGGCATCGAGCTTCCAGCCGGGCTGAGGGAGTCCGAACGGCTGCCGGAGCCGATCTTCACGCCGGCGACCAAGGCCGAGATCGGCGAGCACGACGAGAACATCGACTTCGATCGCGCCGCCGAGATCATCGGCGACCGCCCGCTGATGGAGGAGCTGCGACGGGTGTCGCTGGCGCTCTACGCGCACGCCGCAGCCCATGCCGAGGGCGTCGGCATCATCCTCGCCGACACGAAGTTCGAGTTCGGCGCCTCGCCGGGCGCGGAGGTCGTGCTTGGAGACGAGGCGTTCACTCCGGACTCGTCGCGCTTCTGGCCGGCGGACGACTATGAGCCCGGGCGGCCACAGCGCTCCTTCGACAAGCAGTACCTCCGGGACTGGCTGGACGAGATCGGCTGGGACCACAGCCCGCCCGCGCCGGAGCTGCCGGAGGACGTGGTGGCCAATACGCGGGCCAGGTTCCTCGAGGCCCACGAGCGGATCACGGGCCGGGCCCTCGACTGAACAGCGCCTACGACCTGCCGCCACGCAACAGTCCCTAGCCCGCCGCCCCCGGACGCGGAAGCAGATCGGAAATGCCCGAGCCGTAGGCGAGGGCAAGCTATTCAGGGCGGGAGCGGAGGAGGCGGCGGAGTTATTCAGACGTCGTAGCCCAGCTCGGCGAGCAGCTCCCCGGCGACGCCCTCGAATGCCTGGCGGTCCTCCTTGGACATCTCGGTCCGCCAGCGGCCGACCCGGCTCGAGCTGGGTGGGCTCGAGACCAGCTCGTGCTGGCGCTTGCGCTCCTCCGCGGTGATCGTGCCGCCCCCCATCGGGTGAAAGTCGCGGATCACCTCGCTCATCCGCTCCTCTGCGCCTTGGTGGTAGGCGAGCATCGTCGCGTCCCAGGGCAGTTCCACGAACTCGGCGATTCGCCGAAGGTTGGGCTCGGGATCCGCCACCAGGTCCTCGAACCGAAGCTCCATGTACGTCCCCGGTGCGAGCCGGCGCGCCCGATCGCGCGCGCGCCTTAACTCGTCGACCCACTTGGCCGCCGCCGCTTTGACGTCGCCGGGCCCCCAGCTCACCTCGCTCAGCGATAGGGCGACGTCCCGCCCGTCGCGAATCAGGTGGATGAAGTGCGCCTCGGGGAGCTCGCGCTGGATTCGCTTCGCCTTCCACGTGTAGGGCGGGGACTTGTCGCCCCAGCGCGGCTTCCCCACGAGCGACGCGTAAGCCTCGTACAGCGAGCGAGCGGCGTCGCCGGCGGTCAGCGGGTCGTGCTCCGCCATCCGGCTCCGCACCTGCTCGGGATCGATGTCGATGTCGCCCCAGCGGGGATGGCTGGTGATCAGCTCCATCGCGCGCTCGCGAAGCTCGACGCCCTCCACCCCCTCCTTGACCCAGCGGTTGAAGTGGTTGAACAACCTGGGCAGGAAGTGGGTCTCCGGCGGGATCGTGAGCTCGGGATGCGCGTCCAGCATCAGGCGAAGGAGCGTGGTGCCGGAGCGGGCGATCCCGACCACGAATGGCGCCGGAGCTCGTTGCGGGTCCCGCCGGCCGCGCCGCCGGATGCGATCGAGCAGTCCCATGGGCGCCGTTACTCTTACACGTCTTGTGGACCGGCTGAGGCCCTGGAACGCCCCCCTGGAGATCCCCGAATGCCCGCGGGGATGGGAGACGGGGCCACCCACCTATGTAGGGATCGGCGCGCAGCGCTGTGGGACCAGCTGGTGGTACGACTCGATGCGCCGTCACCCTCGGATCAGGCGCTCGCCGCTGGGCAAGGAGGTCCACTACTTCGACCGTTTCTGGCGCGGAGACGCCCCCGACGACATCGCCGGCGAGTACGGGTCGCTGTTCCCCCGGCCGCCCGGCCAGCTCGTGGGAGAGTGGACACCGCGCTACCTCGCCGACTTCTGGTCGATCCCGCTGCTTCGACGGGCCGCCCCGGACGCCCGCATCCTCGTCATGCTTCGCGACCCGGTGGCGCGCTACCGCTCGGCGGTCGCGCGGCTGCAGCGAATGGCGGAGGAGCGCGGAGACCGCGTGCGGCTGCCGTCGCTCGGTGATGCAACCTGGCGTGGCTTCTACTACCAGCAGCTTCGCCACGTGTTCGAGTTCTTTCCCCGCGATCAGGTGCACGTGATCCAGTTCGAGCGCTGCGTCCGCGACCCGGTCGGCGAGATGGAGCGCACGTGGCGGTTCGTCGGGGTGGATCCCATGCCCGAGCCGCCCGAGCGCCTCTTGAAGCACCGGCAGGCCGGCCGCGGCACTCCCCAGCTCGAGTCCGGCCTCAGCGGGGAACTCGCCGAGCGCTACCGCGAGGATTCGGCGCGACTCGCCGAGCTGTGCCCCGAGATCGACCTCTCGCTGTGGCCGAGCGTCGCCGGCGAGGGCCGCACCCGCAGCGCCCCGGCCGTCGACGCGGCGCTCAGCTGAGCGCGCCGGCGCTCAGATCGCGAAGGTAGTCCCGCAGCCGGGTGTCCTCGAGCAGGTCCTCGCGGCCGTCCTCGCCGGCGACCTGCTCCGCGTAGTGATCGCGAAGCCCGCCCTGCTCCCAGACTTCGTATAGGCGTCGCCACGTGCGGCCCGTGCGGGGGGGAAGCTCCCGGTTGCGGGCGTACGCGCGACCACCCTTGACGATCTTGTTCTCGAACTGGGTGTAGGTGCGCATCGGATAGTGGAGGATCTCGAGCGACCCGTCGTCGAGCTTCTCCCCGAGCTCGACTTCCTCGACCCGGTGGTTCCCCTGCACGACCGTGATCCCGGGATGGGCGCGGTGGGCGACCTTGGGCGGCAGCGGCTTGCCGAGCGGGTTCAGCGACTCGCGCTCCCGAAGCGTCATTCGCTCCCAGAAGGGGCGTCCGTCCTCGGGGCGCGGCACGAAGTTGGTCCGGTGCGCGACCACCACGCCGATGTCGTCGCGCAGCCCCTCGAACGTCGACCGCAGCGACCCCACGCGAGGCCACCAGAACTCATCGGCATCGTTGTTGATCACCCAGTCGGCCCCCTCCTCGGCGGCGAGCCGGGCCATGCGCGTCACCCATCGCCCCTGTGAGTAGTCGTCGGTGGGCTCGATCAGCAACCGCACCACCCCCCGCGCCTCGTACTGTCGGAGGATCTCCAGCGTCCGGTCCTCGGAGCCGTTGTCGGTGACGATCACGCGATCCACCCCCTGCGCCAGGTGGAAGTCGAGGTTCTCCCGGACGATGTCCTCCTCGTCGCGCAGGAGCAGCGTCATGAACAGCCTCACGCGCGGATTCCTAGCACCTCGGGTCAACGCGGGCCGTCCATACAATCCCGCCCTTGTCTGCGCCGTCCGAGAGCCGAGCCCCGCGCGTCGCGATGGCGTTCAAGATCCGAGACGAGGGCGACGTCCTGGAGCACAACCTGCGTTTCCATCACGCGCTGGGCGTCGACCACTTCATCGTCACCGACAACGGCTCCACCGACGAGACCGTCGACATCCTCGCCCGCTACGCGGATGCCGGGCTGCTCACCGTGATCGAGGCCCCGGACATGGACTATCGCGAGGAGGGGGCTCGGTGGATGACCGAGATGGCCCGGTTGGCGGCAACGGAGCTCGGAGCGGACTGGGTCGTCCACACCGACGCCGACGAGTTCTGGTGGCCGATCGAGGGCTCCCTGAAGCAGGTCCTCGGCGCGGTCGGCGAGCGCTACGGGGTCCTGATCGCCCCGCGCTGCGAGTTCATCGGCCGGCCCGACGGCCCGGGCTCGTTCGCGGACCGCCTGACAATTCGCGAGGCACGGGCCCGGTACCAGCCAAAGGTCGCGCACCGCGCCGACCCGGACGTCGTAATGCTCGACAGGGGGCCGCACGACGTCGCGGCGCTCGGCCCTTCAGGCGACGTCGCGGACAGCGTCAGGCCGCCCGGACGGCCGGTTCACCGTGTGATTCGAAACCGGGAGCTGGGCGTGAGCTCGTGGCCGGAGGAGGAAACGCGACTCACCTGGGCGCCGTGGTGGCCGGTGCGGATACTCCACTTCCCCGTCCGGTCTTCCGCGCAGTTCAAGCGACGCACCCAGATCGCGATCTTCGAGGGAATGTTCCCGGACCGCGGGCGCTTCAAGCGGCTGCGCGAGCATTACGAGAAGGGTCGCTTCTCCGAGCTCTACGGCGAGCTGATCTTCGACGAGTCCGACGTTCAGGAGGGGCTGCGCCAGGGCCGGCTGGTGATCGACGAGCGGTTTGCCCGCTTGTTGGCCAGGTGTCCCGATCCGCTCGCGGGCGAGCCCGCCGGTTCGGTTCGCATCGAGTCCTCGCCGGAGGAGCTGGAGCGCGACCGGGCGGAGCTGGAGTTCGATGCGATGCACACGCTGGGTCGAACCAGCCGCTGGCTGATGGTGAACCGCGACCGGAACCGCGAGCGGCTCGCGAAGGTGATCGAGCAGCGGGACGCGGCCCAGGCGCGGGAGCAACGCTTCGGCCGCCGCGCGGGAGGCGGCCGTCTTCGCGCCTGGACGCGGCTGCGGCGGGCCCTCGGGCGCCGACGCGGCTAGCTGACCCGCCCACACACGTTGTGAACAGCTGAAAGGCCATCCGGGCCCACCCAGAGGCTTGTGG
>JBOGZC010000041.1:0-31310 GCA_050697075.1 Solirubrobacterales bacterium
GTCCCGAGGGACCGGCCCCACCGTTGATTCCGGGCTTAAAACGCCGGAGGTGTTTACGCAGACAATCTTCTGAACGGACCTTCCCCTAGAAGGCGCAGTAGGGCGAGAGCTTGGCGTCCCTCGACCTGGTCGTTCCATTGACCCCGGTACCTTGACCGCCGCTGGCGGTGTCGATCTGCATCCCCTTGTAGAAGATGATGTCCGAGTAGTACAGCCGGTTGGGCAGAATCTCGCCCGACTTGGGGCATGCCAGCCGGTAATAGCTGAAGCCCCTAGGCACGTTGTGGACGCAACTGGCCTTATTGATGCATCCCTTCTGATCCACGTTCAGGTCAGCGAACTGATAGTTCGCGAACAGACGAGACCGGACGGTCAGCTTCTGGTCTTGCTGGCAGAAGACCTCGGTCCACGCCACCACCTGGGTGTTGGAGTCCAGGAAGGGCTTCATCACCCTCGCGGCGCAGTGGGACGGGTTGTTGAGGACCCAGCCCTCCCAGCCAGCGCGCTGATCGAGAGACTTCCTACACCCTGGAATCCCCGGACACGTCGGCACGGGCGACGGCGCCGCGCCTGCGGACGGCACACCCTTGAAGCCGCCGGATGTCAGCCCGCTCATGATCATCAACAGCGCGAGGCCACCGGCGACCAGCAGGGCTACGAGGCCTGCCTTTTTCCGAGACAAACTACCTGCTTCCACGTACTTCCCCCTTGCTAGCCGCGACCCGGATGGGTCGAGAGTCGAGGCCACACTGCACCTCCTTATGGCGTTCCTTGCTTTCAGGCTCCTACCCTGCCGAGACTTCCTGCTCTCGACCGGTCAGAAGACGCTGCAGCGACCATCTCACAGCCCTGTAACCAAGTCAAGCTCTCGCCAGCCCGGCGTGGGGAGTGAGAGATGATCGCCGCAACCGTATACCACCGGCGGCCGTCCCGACGTCCCGGGGTATGAAGGGACTCGCCGTTTTCAGGTATACGCGGTCGGGCCAGGCGGAGGCGGGCCCGTCCGCGGCCTCGAGGGACTAGCACCCGAGCGCGAACTTCGCCTCCTCGGACGTCATGTCCGCAGAGCTCTTCGGCTATCCCCTTCGGATTGGCCGGTCAGGTCGTTGTCGACGTAGAAGCCCTGCTGCACGGCCAGTCGCACGAACGTATGTTCGGCCAGCTATGGTGCTCGCCGTGACCTGCGACTTCTGTCGGAGCCCCAGAGTCGGGTGGCGATACCCCGGCGAATCGCGCGACTGGCTCGCCTGTCAGCAGTGCCACCAGGCGATCCAGGCTGACGACCGGGAGGCGCTGGTGGGGCGAGTCATGCTCGCCCCGGTCCCCAGGACCCTGCCCGATCGCTACGCGCCACGCTTCCGCGAGCAGGCTCGGAAGCTGCATGAGGAATTCTGGACCACGGACCACGGGCCCGCGATGGCTGTTCGATAGCCCCGCTTCGGCTTACCCGGAGCTGCCGCTGTCAGGAGCCTGACCGAGCAGTTGTTTCAGGAGGCGGTATCCGGGTCCTACGTTTGATGTGGAGGCACTGGGGTGCAGGTAGCCGGGTGTGAGCTGTGTCGCTGGGTCGGCCCCGAGCGCCGCCCCGACGGACGGCTCGGAGAGCGAGCGGGGTCGTGCCCGCACTGCGGGAGGTCGATGCTGTGGATGACCGACTGGGACACGCGCGTGCTGGGTGCGCAGAGCGCAACGCGCGGCCGCCTGGCCGTGGAGAGGGTGCAGTCAGCGATCCACAACCTCGAGGCACCCAGCCGATCGACTCGAGTCTCGCGGCTCCTCGGTCAGGTGCGGCGGGTCCGCCGATGATCGCCCGGAATCCCGAGGGGCCGAGCCCGGCATGGCCGGCCGCTTCCTTTTTCACGAGCTGGCGCTCGAAGCGCGTTCGGGGCGACGCGGTGGGAGAAAATCCCGCAGACGCCGGTACTTGAGCCGCAGTATGGGCCGCTCGACCAGGTAATAGCTGGTGGCAGCGCAGAGGATCGAGATGGCCAGCGTTCCGACGAGGACGAGGCCAAAACCCGCGCCGGCTCCGAAAGCGCCCAGCTTCAGCGCGACGACGTAGTGCCAGAGGAAGATCCCGTAGGAGATCAGGCCGAGCCAGGCGATGATCGGGTTCGCCAGTACTCGCCTGGGAAGACCGCCCGCCCGATCGCCGAACACCGCCGGAAGCAATAGGAGGGCGGCGATCAGGGCGAACGTCACGTGCACCAAGATCACTTGGTCTCGGTTGATGAGGAAGCTCGTTGGGGGCAACCAGGCGACCAGGGCCAGGTAGATCGCGACCGCCCCCAGCCAGGGAACGAGCGGACGATCGGTGACGAATCGCATCAGCCGAGACTCATGCTCGCGCCCCTGGAAGCCCACCGAGATCACCGCGAGCCCCATCCCCAGCGCGAACCAGAGCATGAAGCCGACCACGCTGCCTCCGACCCAGGACCTAGCGCCGGGGTCTACTTTCCCGGCGTCGAGTGCCACCGAGGTGGCCGCCAGCCCAGCAAGCAGGATCAGCTCAACGCGCATCCACGACCGCACACTGCGCCCGCGAGTGAGCCTCTCGGCCAACAGCACATAGAGGGGCAAGGCGGCGTAGAACGTGAGCTCGATCGCCAGGCTCCAAGTCTGGGCGAGCCCGCAGTCGTGTACCGCGCCGATGCAGCCCGCGCCACTCTGAAGCGGGAGGGTCTGCACGAGCCCGTACTGCGTCCACCATTGCGGTGCTCACGGAGACGGCGCTCGAGGCGTTCGAGGGGGACGGGAAGCTTGAGGCCGTGCGCACCGAAGACGGGAGGTGGATCGATGCCGACTTCGTGGTGGCGGGTGTGGGTGTCATTCCCCGCACCGACCTCGCGACGGCGGCCGGGATCGACGTGGACAACGGCATCCTGGTCAGCGACCGGCTCCAGACGAGCACGCCCGCCGTCTTCGCAGCCGGCGACGTCGCCAATGCCGAGCACCCCCTGTTTGGTCGGCGGATTCGCATCGAGCACTGGGCCAATGCGCTCAACCAGGGACCGGCCGCCGCACGGAGCATGCTTGGCTCGGACCAGCCATATGACGCGGTCCCCTACTTCTTCTCGGATCAGTACGACGTCGGGATGGAGTACGCCGGCTACGCCACGGACTGGGACGAGGTCGTGTTCCGCGGCGACCCGGAGGAGCGCGAGTTCATCGCCTTCTGGGTGAAGAAGGGGCGTGTGCTCGCTGGGATGAACGTCAACGTTTGGGAGGTGACCGACCAAATCCAGGAGCTGATCCGCTCCGGGGAGCGGATCGATCGGGATCGCCTCGGTGACCCGGACGTTCCGCTCGACGAGCTGCTGCCGACGAGGCCGGGCGGCGCGGGTCTGCCCCGAGACGCGGATTAGGCTCCTGCCATGAAGCAGCAGTACGACGCGATCGTCGTCGGTGCTCGCTGCGCGGGCTCGTCGATGGCCATCGCACTCGCGGCTCGTGACTGGGACGTGCTGGTCGTGGACCGCGATCAATTCCCCAGCACGACCATCTCCACCCACGGGCTCTGGCCCAGCGGGGTTGCCAGGCTGAACGAGCTTGGTGTCTTGGATCAGCTGCTCTCCGAGCACGAGGTGCCGATGTACGAGAGCGTCATTCGTGGGCTCGGACACGAAAGTCGCGGCGGATTCACCGCCGTGCGAGGGTTCGACCGGGCGATCGCCCCGCGACGCATCGCCCTCGATCAAGCGGGCGTAGCGACGGCGAGAGCGGCCGGGGCGAAAGTCGAGCCCGGAACCAAGGTCGTTGACCTCCTCGGAGCCGGATCAGGTGAGGACCCGGTCCGGGGAGTCGTCCTCGCCGACGGGCGGCAGGTCGGCGCCCGGTGGGTGTTCGGCGCCGACGGGCGCGGCTCGACGGTTGCCCGCTCACTCGACCTTCCGAAGGAGCGTCCCTTGCGAGGTGAGATGTCAATGGCCTACGGCTACTGGCGGGGCATCCCCAACGACGGTTACGGGTGCTTTCAGATGGAGGTGGGACGGGTGCTGACCAGCGTTCCCGTCGAGGATGGGCTCCACATGCTGATCGCGGCGGGGCCCCCAGAGATGGTTCGTGGAGTGCAGCAGGAGCGCCGGACCAGGTACCTCGAGTTCGTCCGAGGTTTTCCAGAGACGGTCAGCCCCGATCTGCTTGACCGCAGCGAACTGGTCACCGACGTCGCGGTCGCACCGGAGCCCCTCATGAGGGGCTTCTTCAGGCGGCCGAACGGGCCCGGATGGGCGCTGGTGGGCGACGCCTGCCATTTCAAGCACCCCGGGACCGCACAGGGCATCGGCGACGCCCTGGAGCAGTCGGTCTACGTCGCGGAGTCTCTTTCAAGCGCCGCCGCCAGCATCGACGGGTACGAGGATTGGCGCGACGCTCGCGCCGCAGAGCACTACGAGTGGTCGTTTGCCTGGGGGCGTTTTCCGCGGACGGAGCAAGAGCCGATCTTCCGTGGTTGGGCGTGCGATTTCGATGCGGGTCAGGACGTTCGCGACTGCTTCAGCCACCTCGTCGAGCCCTCGGCGGTGATGAGCAAGGAGCGGCTCGGCCGCTGGTTCGGCAATTCCGGACGACAAGCGGCGGGGGAGTGACGGCTGACACTTCGCAGTAGTGTGCCCCGCCGAGCCGTCCACCAGTGCCCGACCAACCCGACACCTCCCCGCAACCCGAGCCAGCCCGCAGGCCCGCACCTGAGCCCTCGGGGAAGCCAGCGCCCGGATCATCGGGGAGCCCCAAACCCAAGCATCGCCGCCGCGCCCTGGTCTGGCCGCTGATCGTGCTCGCGTCGCTGATTCTGATCTTTTCGATCATCGCGAACTGGGTTCAGACCCAGGCGCTGGACACCAACCAGGTCAAGAACACCACCGACCAGATCCTCAAGGACAAGGACGTACAGCAGGCACTCGCCACCTACACGGTCGATCAGCTGTATGCCAACGTCGACGTCCAGGGCCAGATCGCGAAGGAACTGCCGAGTGCCGCCCAGCCGCTTGCCCTCCCGGTTTCGGCGGGCGTCAGGCAACTCGCCACCAACGCGGCCGAGCGAGCGCTCGCCTCCCCACAGGTTCAGAACCTGGTCTCCACGGCGATCGCCCGGGCCCAGCAGCAGTTCGTCAGCCTGATCGAGGACAAGAACAAGTTCGTCTCGACCACGGGAGGCAACGTCACCCTCGATTACGGAAGCGTGGTCGCCGACCTCGCCACCCGCCTTGGGGTGAATCCGGCGACGATCTCAAAGCTCCAGGGCCTCGTCCAGAGCTTCACCCAGGACCTGCAGTCGCGGTTGACCACCGCTCAGGCCGAAATCACGTCGGCACGGGCAACCCTCGCCCAGCTACAGGGCGGCAAGCTGACCCCCACCCTGAAACAGAATCTCAAGAACCTCCACCAAAACGCCACCGAGCTCCACGGGAAGATCGCGAAGCTCGAGGCGACGATCAAGGGCGTTAAGGGGCAGGTGCCCGACCAGCTCAAGGGTCGGCTGTCCCAACTCCAGGGCCGGCTGTCCAAGGCCGACGCCAAGGTAACCGTGCTCAAGCAGCGCACGGCCGCGGTGCTCGCAAACCCCAGCACCGCAAACGTCTCAACGCTCGATGCCGCGCTCTCCTCCGCTGAGTCGCGGATCAACACGGTCCTCAGCCGCCAGGCCATTCAAACCCCCGGCCAGCTCGTGCTGGTGAAGTCCAGTCAGCTCGATGGGCTTCAGAAGCTCGTCAGCCTGCTGCGAAACCTCGGCTTCGTCCTCCCGGTGCTGGCCCTCGTGCTCTACTTCGGAGCTATCTTCTTGGCCAAGGGGTGGCGCCGGGAGGCCTTGATCGCCGCCGGCGGCGGGATTCTGGTGGCGACCCTGTTCGTCCTTTTGGTCCGGCGCCTGATCGGCAACGGAGTGGACTCGGTCGCCGCCTCCGACACCGTCAAGCCGGCGATCACCTCCGTGTGGGACATCATCTCCGCGGGGCTTCGCCAGCGGGCGCTGTTCGTCCTCGCGATCGGCCTGGCGTTCATCGGTGGGGGCCTTGTGGCGGGGCCGGGCCGCTACGAGGTCGCGGTGCGACGCTTCCTCGCCCCGTACCTGCGCGACCATCCGGTCGCGGTGTATTCGGTCGTGGCCGTGCTCTTCCTGATCTGGCTGTCGTTCATACCGGGCATCAACAACCTCGGCCAGGTCCTGGTGATCGTCGCGCTCGCGGCGCTGGCCGTGGTGGGCATCCAGATCCTGCGCCGGCAGACGGCGCGGGAGTTCCCGCCCTAGACGGCCCCTCTGGTACCACGCCACGTGAGCCAGGCGAACAGGCCCTGCACGGGCAGCCGCGCATACAGAAGCGCTGGCCGGATGCGCGGGAACTTGTCGGGCCGTAGGGCCATGTGGACGTTTGCCCAGTAGATCGCCAGGAGCGTCGCCAGCAGCCACCAGCGGGCGGCCGGGCGTGTGCGGTCGGGCAGCACCGCCAGCCCGCCGACCAGCTCGGCCGCGCCCGAGGCCACATTGACCTCGCTCTTCCACCGCTCGAACGGCGGCGGCACGATCGCCTTGTAGAACTTCGGGGCCCGAAAGTGGTTCAGGCCGTTGGCGATCCAGAATGCCGCCGCGGCATATCGCCATTCCCGTGAGCTACCCATGGGTGGGAAGGCTAAGTGCAATCGCTCGATTTCGGCGCCCGCGGGCGTATGAGGCGCCGATCAGATCGGCTTGACGGCCACCTCGCCCTCGATTCCGGACTCCGGCGTGACGAGGATCGCGCCCTCGCCGGTCGCGTAGGCCTCCTCCCCATGCTGGACGACATCCATGCCGAGCGCCTCCTGTCGCTCGGTTGCGCGGAGCGGCATCGCGAATCCGATGACGCGCAGCAGCAGGTAAGTGGCGCCGAATGCGTACGCGGGGGTGACGAGCGCGGCGATCGCCTGGTCGCCGAGCTGACTGGCGTTGCCGTACAGCAGGCCGTCCGAGATGCCGTTCCAGGCGAGCTGGGCGAAGAAGCCGATGAAGAGGATGCCCACGAAGCCCGCGATGCCGTGCGCCGCGAGCACGTCGAGCGTCTCGTCCACCCGAGTCCGAGGGCGGTAGACCACCACGGCGTAGCAGGGCAACGCACCGGCGGCCCCCAGCACCATCGCCCATCCCGGGCTGATGAAGCCCCCCGCCGGGGTGATCAACACGCAGCCCACGATGATCGCGGTCGCCGCGCCGATCGCGGTCACCCGCTTTCCCCGAACGAGGTCGAGGATGAACCAGACGACGAGGCTGCACGCGGGCGTGAGCAGCGTGTTGGTGAAGGCGAGCACGCTGTTGTTGCCGGTCGAGAACCCACTGCCGCCGTTGAAGCCGAACCAGCCGAACCACAGCAGGCCGGCCCCCAGCAGGACGTAGACGGCGTTGTGCGGCAGAAGCGCCTGGCGACCGTAGTCCTTTCGCGCGCGAACGACGAGCGCGGCCGCGAGCGCCGAGAAGCCGGCTCCCATCTCGACCGGCACTCCCCCGGCGAAGTCGAGCGTCCCGTTCGCAGCCAGCCAGCCGCCGCCGAAGGACCAGTGGGCGAGCACCGCGTAGACCAGCACCGACCACAGCGCAGCGAAGACGAGGAACGCTCCGAACCGCATCCGCTCGACCACGGCGCCTGACACCAGCGCGACCGTGATGATGCAGAAGGTCGCCTGGAACGCCATGAAGACGAGCTGCGGGATCGTGGTTCCCTCGCGCGGCTCGAAGCCCACGTCGTGGAGCGCGACGTGGTGGAGGCCTCCGATCAGCGACGCATCTCCGTCGAACGCCAGCGAGTAGCCGAGAAGCGCCCAGGTCACGGTCGCCACCGCGATCGCTCCAACGCTCATCATGAACGTGTTGAGGGTGTTCTTCGAGCGAACCAGGCCGGCGTAGAAGAGCCCGAGCGCCGGCGTCATCATCAGCACGAGCGCGGTGGCGACGAGCATCCAGGCGGTGTCGCCCGTGTCGACCCGCGCGACGGCGAGGTGGACGGGGATGCCCGTCACTTGCCCACCGGCGTGACGGCACCCACGTCGGTCTCGCCGGTGCGGATCCGGACCGCCCGCTCGAGTGGGACGACGAAGATCTTGCCGTCGCCCACCTCGCCGGTTCGCGCCCCGTCGCAGAGCGCGTCGATGGTCGGTTGGACGAACGAGTCCGACACGGCGATCTCGAACCGGACCTTCTCGGACAGCCCCACCTTCACGGTGGTCCCCCGATACGTCTCGACCCGGTCGAACTCCCCTCCGTGCCCCTGCACCCGGCTCATGGACAGTCCCCTGACCTCTGCGCGATACAGGGCCTCCAACACGTCATTCGCCCTCTCTGGGCGAACGATCCCGATCACGAGCTTCACAGACGTGCCCTCCTCTACGAGCGCGCCGGAGGCTAACGCGAGCCCTGGACGGCTTTCGGGAGGCTAGGGGTGCGGGGTTGGGCCCCAGCCCGGTCCAGCCACGACGCGGGCGGCGCTCATCGAGGCGGCGCGGTTGTAGGCCTCGTACAGCAGGACCGATCGTGAGGCCCGCGTGGCGCAAGCGCGCTCGAACAACCCGTACGCCGCTCCCTGGGACAGGGTGGCGCCCGGATTCTCCGGATCGGGCTGCGTCGCCGCCGCCCCGAGCGTGCGGATGACGGTCAGGCGCTTGCCGGCCCCGGCCGCCTGCCAAGTGGCGCAGGTGGCCGTGCCGAGGAGGGCGGTGCCCTGCGACGCCACCGCGGGAGCGCCGGCAACGGGTGCGCCTGGGCGCCCGGCCAGGTAGGCGGCCGTCCCGACGACGAGGAGCAGGACCGTTGCGGCGAGCGCCGCCACGCGAGCCTTCAGCCCAACCGCTGGCAGCCTCCAGGCGCGTTCCCGTGGCCTGGCGACCGGGACTCCCACCCCGCGCCACGCGACTGGCAATGCGCCCTCGGCGCGTGGGGGCCTCATGGTCGATTGGCGTAGGCGGCGCAGCTGAGCGTCGTGCTGATCAGCTGACACGATGGAGCCGAGAACCGGTCGGCAGCAAGCGTCGCCCGCGCCTGTTGGTCCTGGGCACGCTGGTACTTGGCGGCCGCCGACGTTCCCGGCCTTGGAGGCTCCGTGTACCACTCGCAGTTCTCGTCGCCGATCGCGGCGTTGGCGCAATAGGCCAGCACCGCCTCCTTCTGGGGGCTGCCGGTTCCGACGCTCGAGCCGCAGTTCTCCGGCAGGAAGTGCGGCACCGACCTGCCGGGCTGGGGGAACCGCTGCGGGTCGCCGGTCCAGCTTGCGTTGGTCCCATCGGGGCCGACGTTGGCGAACCAGCAGTTGCCCGTGTCGTCGGGGAACTCATCCCACCAGAAGTCGACGCCATTTGGCTTTCTCGCTCCGCTCGCCGTTCGTCCCAGGGTGTTGTGGAAGAACCGGTTGTCGTACGAGGTGGAAGAGGCATTCGACGGTGTGCAGCTACCAGACCCCGGCGGGCAACTCAGCGCATCCGGCACGGCGAGCAACATCGTGCCGCGACGCCAGTTGTCGTAGATCCGATTGCCGCGAACGACGTCGTCGTTACCGCCGGCGATGATGATCCCGGTGCCCAGGGGCACCCCGACGGCGGACTGCACCTTGCGGCTCTGGGGGTAGCCCTGCGGATAGTGGTAATCGTTGAAGTTGTTCGAGTAGATCCGGTTCTTCTCGAACACGGTGGAGTTCTGGGGGAAGCCGGGGTGGCCGCCGGCGAAAAACGAGTCGGTGGCGATCCCGGTCGTGTTGTCGTAGAAGTTGTTGTCGACGACATGGGTCGCGTTTCCCATCGTTCCGGAGTAGCCGAGGTTGTTGTGGTGGAGGTCACAGTGCGTGATCTCCTGATTCAGCCGGGGGCGGGGGTAGAAGGTGGTGTCGCGGGGATCCGGCGCGTTGGGAGCCGTGTCGTCGCCGGTGTCGGGGGCGCCGCCGGGGTAGACGGCCGAGTCACCATTGCCGACGCCCTCGCAGTTCTCGGTCAGGCCGTGGTCGTCCGCGAAGGTCAGATGTCCGTACTCGCCCGCATAGAAGAACTTCACCCGGTCGAGCAGGTAGCCGTCTGTCTCGAGCACGTAGAGGTCGTGCTCCTTCGCGTGGCGCATCGTGATGTTCTTGAGCACGAAGCCGTCGGCGCGGTCGATCTTCAGCGCCACGTCCTTCTTCGAGCCCACTCCACTCGGTCCGCCATTGCCGGCCGACACCCTGCCCGAGTCGATCACCACGTCCTCGGGCTTCGGGCCCGAGCCCTGGATCTGGAGGTTGCACCGAACGCACGGGCCCAGGTCGGGAATGCCGTGGCGATCCGCCTGAGGCGGGGGCGGCGCGCCGGGTGCCGGCCGTCGCCCGAGCACGTTGACGAGCGCCTGGTCGTTCGGGCAGTTCCACTGGTAGCGGTAGGAGAGGCCGATTGGCCCGCCGCCGCCGAAGTCGGTGTCCGTGAGGTACCTCTGGCACCGGGGGTCATTCGTGGGCTGCTGGCGCGAGTGAGGCTCGGTGTAGATCCCGGGCATGACGACGATGAAGTCGTTGTTGTGCGCGTTGAAGACAGCTCGCTGGATCGAGTGATAGACGCAGCGCCGGGCGAACGCTTGATTGAGCGCCAGCAGGTGGTCCCCGGCGGCTTGGCTCAGTCGGTGCCGCTGGGTTGTCGGCCGAAGCTTGTAGCCGTCCGTCTCGGCCGCCCGAATGGAGCGCCGCGCCAACTCGAGCGACTTCGACTGACACACGATCCGGGTCTTGCCCGGTGGGGACTCCTCGAGCGCGGAGCCGAGGGTCCGGGCCGTAGGCACGCGCCCGCCGGCCGGGGGGCTCACCCCCCGATCCGGCCTCGGGTCGGGCCAGTATGCGGGGCGCTCGATATGGGCGGCGGCGAGCGCGGGCAGGGCCAGTAAGCCGATCGCGGCAGCGATCGCCAGCGACGCGGTGCGCCATCCCATCCCTTTCTGTCTGCGAGTGCCGGTCATCCGAGGCCTGCGGACGGCGGCCAACCTAGCAACACCCGCTGCGGCGCGCGCCGGTTCCGGCGAGCATGCCCGGGCTGCGGTAATCGCCTACCGGAACGCGGTAATCGACCTAATGGGAAACCCCGCCAAACCCTACAAATCGTTCGCCGAACTACCTGTTTTCGGCTAGGGGGTGTTTGTAGCGTTTTTCGCAACGGGCAGTTCAGCCCACTGCGGGAATCAAGCAATAAATCGGCAGGGAAGGTGCGCGGCATGAATGGGGAACGGATAACCCAACGGACGTACGAAGCCAGGGATGGCAACCGACCGCGAGGGGGCGCTCCGGCGTTGGACCTGGTCCTCGCCGGAGCAGCCCTCGCGCTGCTCGCCCTGTCCGGCGGAACGCCACTCGCATCGGTGGTCGCCTTCGCGGCCTGCATCCTGGCTGCCCTCAACACGAGCGTCGCCCTGCGGCGGTCCTACGGCCCAAGCGAACCCCGACTCTCCGAGCCTCTGGCGTCGGTTCTTCGCGCGCTGCTCGCCACCGCCCTCGTTGCTTGGTCCGCGGCTCTCCTGAGCCGAGGCGCGGCAGCCCCGGTGCATCTCGCCGATCTCGGGACCATCACGCTCTGGGGGTGGCTGCTCGCCCTCGGTTTGCTCGCGCGGGCGGCGCTCGCGGGTCCGGCTCGGCGTCCGGTAGGGCAGATCTCACCCGACCACCGTCAGCCGGTGAGTCTCGAAGCACCCCCGAGGGTCAGCGTGGTCATCCCGGCGTTGAACGAGGCCGAGAACCTCCGTCACGTGCTGCCTCGCCTTCCGGAAGGGCTTCACGAGGTGATCCTGGTCGACGGCCATTCGACCGACGGCACCGCCCAGGTCGCGCTGGAGGAGCGCCCTTCGATTCGCGTCGTGACCCAATCTGGGCGCGGAAAGGGAGACGCGTTTCAGGCAGGGTTCGCGGCCGTCACCGGCGACATCATCGTGATGCTCGACGCCGACGGGTCCGCCGTTCCCGATGAGATCCCACGGTTCGTCGACTGCCTCGTCGGCGGCGCGGACTTCGCCAAGGGTTCCCGGTACGTCCCCGGTGGGGGCAGCGCCGACATGACGAGAATCCGCCAGCTCGGCAACTGGGCGCTCAGCCGAACCGCGAATCTCCTTTACGGGACCGACTACACGGACCTCTGCTACGGCTACAACGCGTTCTGGGTCCAGTGCCTCCCTTACATCTCGGTCGATGTCCCGGGCTTCGAGGTCGAGACGCTCGTCAACGTGCGGATCGCCAAGGCCGGGCTCAAGATCGAGGAGGTCCCAAGCTTCGAGGCCGAGCGCATCCACGGCGAGAGCCACCTCAACACCTTCCGCGACGGCTTCCGCGTCCTGAGGACGATGCTCAGGGAGCTGCCCGCGTTCGCCGGTTCAGAGCGCCCGGTCGCGGCAGGCGTGGGCAGGCGTGCTGGGCAGCCGGCCCAGGAGCCGGCTCATGAGCCGCTAGCTTCCGGCCGATGACAGCACTGTGACGCCGCGAACCGACCCTGCCCAGGTCGATGTATCCGTCGTGGTCGCAACCTACAACGCCAAGCGACGCGACGAGCTCGACGCCTGCCTGACGGCCCTCGGCCGACAGACGGTTGCGCCCACGGAGGTGATCGTCGTCGTCGATCACAACCCGGAGCTGTTTGCGGCCGCCCGTGAGGCGTTCCCTTCGGCAACCGTGATCGAGAACGGCCATGCACGCGGACTTGCGGGCGCCCGCAACACGGGCGTCGACGCAGCCCGAGGCTCGATCGTCGCCTTCGTTGATGACGATGCCCAGCCTGAGGCCGACTGGCTCGAACGGCTGCACGACTGCTTCGCCGATTCCGCCGCGGTGGGAGCCGGCGGCGCGCTCATTCCGCGATGGACGAACGGCGTGCCGCGCTGGCTGCCGACCGAGTTCTACTGGGTATTCGGTTGCAGCTACACCGGATTGCCTGAGGAGCTCGCCCCGGTGCGCAACCCAATCGGCGCCAACATGGCGGTGCGAAAGAAGACGCTCGAGGAGATCGGCGGCTTTCGCGCCGCGGGCGCAGGCGAGGAGCCACGAGCGATTCGATCGCGAGGGGTGGTGCGCGCGCATGGCAACGTGCCCGACGACACCGATCTCGCGATTCGAGTGAAGCAGCGCTGGCCCGAGTCGATCTGGCTCTACGAGCCCAGGGCCAAGGTGCATCACACCGTGACCAGCGAGCGCGCCTCGCTCTCCTACTTCATTCGTCGAAGCTTCGAGGAGGGAGCCGGCAAGGCGCGGTTGGCGGGCTTTGTGGGATCGCAGGACGGGCTCAGCTCCGAGCGCCGTCACCTCGCTGTCGTGCTGCCGCGCGGCATCGCCAGAGGCTTCGGTCAGCTCCTCCACGGGGATCCACGCGGCGGCCTCAGGGCCCTCGCGATCGTCCTTGGACTCGCCTCCAGCGCGGTCGGATTCGCACTGGCGAGCCTGCATCGAACGCACCCGCGGGATGCGGTGAGCGCGTGAACGTCATCACGCGACACTCGACCGAGCCGGCGTCGCCGGACTTCGCCCCGGCGCGAATGGACGACGTCGAGATCGGCAGGCCGCTCCCGGCCCTCCCGACCGAGGACCCCCGGACGGAAACCTCGTATTCCTCGTCCCTATGCCTCGTGCGCTTCCATGGAAAGCCGCTCGGCCTCGTGCATGTGGACCTGCCGCCCACGGGCCTTCCCGCGGACGCGCTCGCGGCCCGCATTCAAGCCGAGCTGACGGAGGAAATCGCCCGGCACCTCACCGACGACGGCCTTCCGCCGTGCAAGCTCGACGCCGACGGCATCCCTGGCAAAACACCGCCGCCGTGCGCGTCTCCGCGTGAGGCGCTCCTCGCCGACGCGCCCACCCTGTCGGTCGTGATCTGCACGCGCAATCGGCCCGATTCGCTGCGAACGACCCTGCGCTCGATCCTGGATTGCAACTACCCGGCCGAGCGCCTCGAGGTGATCGTGGTGGACAACGCGTCGGAGGGCGATGCGGCGGTCACCCTCTCAGACGGCGAGTTCGGCCCCGATAGCACGGTCCGCGTGCTGCGCGAGCTCGAGCCCGGGCTCTCGAACGCCCGCAACAAGGGACTCGAGGGCGCGACCGGCGAGATCGTGGTCTTCGCCGACGACGACGTCGAGGTGGACCGCGATTGGCTGGCGACGCTCGTCGCGCCCTTTGCTCGCGGCGAGCGGGTCGGCGCCACCTCCGGAATGACCCTGCCGGGCGCCCTGGAAACGCCGGCGCAGCGCTGGGTCGAGGGATTCGGCGGACGCGTACGGGGATTCGACACCTGTGTCTTCGACCTGATGGATCCGCCCGCCGACCAACCTCTGTTTCCGTTCACGGTCGGCGACCTGGGCGCCGGGCGGAACATGGCCTTCCGTCGTGATCTGCTCATCGATCAGGGAGGGTTCGATCCGGCTCTCGGTCCGGGAACGCTTGCCCACGACGGCGACGACATCGAGGCACTGTTCCGGATCCTTCTGTCGGGGCATCAGATCGTTCACGACCCGGCCGCGATCGCCTGGCATGCCCATCCGCGCGAGTACCGCGAGCTCCACCAGCGCGTCTGGGGCTACGGCGTCGGCCTCACCGCATGCCTCACCAAGGCCATCGCGACCCACCCTCGCCTTCTTCTCGATCTGATGCGCAAGCTTCCACGAGGCGTCGCCTTCGCTCTGTCACCCAAGTCGGCGAAGAACGTCGGGAGGCAACGCGACTTTCCCTCGTCGCTCGTCCGCCTCGAGCTTCGCGGAATGGCCTACGGACCGATGGCCTACGCGCGGAGCCGCTGGCATCAGCGCCGCCGTCGACGCCGCACGGCTTCCCCCCCACCCCGCCACGGGGGCGCACCGCGCTCCTCGCTGCGGATCCTGATGGTGACCGACGAGTACCCGCCGTACATCGGCGGCGCCGGCCGGTGCATCGAGCTCTTCGCGAAGGAGCTCTCGCGGCTGGGTCACACCGTCGCGATCGCAACCGCCTGGCACCCCGACGCGCCGACCCACGAGTTCGACGGCCCGGTGGAGGTGCATCGGATTCGCGACATCCCCAGCCGAATGCGGTGGATCTCCGAGGACCCGAAGCGCCACACGCCGCCCCCCTTCCCCGACCCTGAGGCGGTCTGGCGGCTACGACACCTGATCAAGGACTTCAAGCCGGATCTGATCCCGGCCTACGGGTGGCTCGCGCATTCCGCAGCCGCGGCCCTGATTGGAAAGAGGATCCCGCTCGTCATCTGGGGCCACGAGTACGGGAACGTCTGCGCAATGCGCACCATGGTTCGGGGCAAGGAGATCTGCTCGGGACCCGCTCCGGCCAAGTGCCTGGCCTGCTCGACCTCAGGTCGCGGGGTCGCCAAGGGCACCGTGGCGGCGGTCAGCGTGTTCGCGGTGCGTCCGCTGCTGCGGCGCAAGACGACCGCGATCCATAGCGTCAGCCACTACGTCGCGTCCGTTCTCAACCGCGACCTGCAAGTCCCGGGCGTGCCGTCCGTGGTGATTCCGAACTTCCACGTGGACGAGACCGACGCGACGGTCGACAAGCAGATTCTCGAGCGCCTCCCGAAGGAGCCCTTCATCCTCTTCGTCGGGGCATTCAGGCGCCTCAAGGGGGTCGACGAGCTGATCGAGGCCTACCGGGAGCTGGAGAGTCCGCCCCCCCTCGTGATGGTGGGAATCAAGACGCCAGACACGCCCGAGGCCTTTCCGGCCGGCGTCACGGCTCTGACCGCCGTCCCGCACGCGACCGTGATGGCGATGTGGGATCGGGCGCTGTTCGGCGTGTTCCCGAGCAAGTGGCCGGAGCCGCTCGCGACGGTCGTCCATGAGGCCATGAGCAGCGGCCGACCGGTGATCGGCACCACGCCGGGCGGTCACGAGGACATGATCGACGACGGCGAGACGGGGTTCCTGGTTCCGGGAGGGGATGCCAAGGCACTGGCGGGCGCGATGGCCCGGCTGGTCGAGGATGAGGCGCTGCGCGAGCGCCTCGGCCACGAGGCCCATCAGCGGGCAAGCCGGTTCACGCGGGAAGCGGTCGTCCCTCAGCTCGAGCGCTTCTACTACGACACCGTCGCGATCTCTCAGAGGGCGTAATCGTGAGGGGCTCCCGCGTGCCCTGGTGGGGCGACCTGACGGCGGTGGCCGGGCTCGCCCTCGGGGGGCTCGTCCTGGCGCTGGTTCCGGTACCCGAGCCGGTTCGGACTGCGGCGCTCCTGCCCCTGCTCCTGATCCTTCCCGGCTACGCGGTGGCCGCCGCTCTCTTTCGGCCCGGCGAGATAAGCCGGGAGCTTCGCACCGTCCTGAGCGTCGCCCTCAGCGTCAGCGCGACCGTGCTCGGAGGCCTGGTCGTGCAGCTCTTCCTCCCGCTCGACCGCCCGGTCTGGGCGGCGACGCTGACGGGCATCACCCTGCTGGCCGCCGCGGTCGCCCTCGACAGACGCGACGCCATGCCGGCCGACAGCGAGGAGACCAGGGTCAGGTTGCCTCGGATCGGGATCGCTGCCGCCGCGGCGATGGTCGCATCGATGGCGATTGCCGGCTGGGCTATCGCCCTTGCGACCGAGGGCGTGCACCGCCAGCTGGACGCCGCCCACTTCTCCTCCCTGTCGCTCGTGCCGGGCGGCTCCTCGCCGGCGGTGCAACCGGCCAAGGTCGGCGTCTTCAATCACGAGGGGAAGGTGGTCGCCTACGGGCTGTCCGTCCGGCAGGACAACCGGACGATCGGGCGGTGGCGTCTCCTTCTCGAGCCGAACCAGACGTGGCAGGGGCAGGTCGCCCCCACTGCGATCTCTGGAACGGCGCCGTTGATCGCACGGCTCGATCGGGGCGGAGAGCCTTATCACCGCGTGTCACTTCCGATCGCGGGTGGTGGCTGATGCTTCTGAGGACTCCAACCGCTGCCCCGCGCCGCCCCGCCGTCAAGGGCCGCCGGCGGCGGCGCAACGCCGCGCCCCGGGCGGCTCGCGCCAAGCGCCTGCTGCTGGGCGCCGCACCTGTCCTTGCGCTGGTCGCCGCTGGGGGCCTTGTGACGATTGCCCTGGGCAACAATGCCGCGCGCGAGGATCTGCGCTGGGGAGAGGCCCTGTTCTGGGGCGGGCTCGTGCTGATCTACGCGCCGCTCGCCTTCCGCCTAATCGGCACCTCGGCGTCGCGAGCGGAGAGAATTTCCTTGGCGGTCCTCTTGGGCCTCTCCCTCTTCGTCGTCAAGATCCTCGCCAGCCCGACCGGCTTCGTCCGCTTCGATGAGCTGGGGACCTGGCGCGCGACCAACGACGTGCTCCAGACGGGCCACTACTTCTCGATCAATCCCATGATCGTCAGCACGGCCGGCTTTCCAGGCATCGAGGCCGTCACCGCCGCCGTCGCATCCCTCACTGGCCTCAGCATCTTCCACTCGGGCCTGATCGTCCTTGGAGTGGCGCGGACGACGTTGGTCGTCGCGCTGTTCCTGTTCATAGAACGGGTCACCCGGTCCGGCCGGGCCGCGGGCATCGGGGTTGCCATCTACGCATGCAACCCGAGCTTCCTCTACTTCGACTCGCAGTTCGCGTACGAGTCGCTCGCGCTGCCGATCGCTTTGGCCCTGCTGCTCGTGACTGTGCGCTGGTCGGAGTTCGCAACCTGGCGTCGGACCCCGGCCGTGGGCGGGCTGGTCGGCGCGCTGGCGATCCTGGCCGCCACGCTGACGGTCACCCACCACATGACCTCGTACGCGCTGCTCACCTTCCTCGTCGCGTGGTGCGGGCTCACGGCACTGGCCAAGCGCCGGCAGCGGGGAGCCCACGCTCGCGGTCCGGTTATCGGAGTCGTTCCAGGCGAATCCCTGGCGGTGTCGCGTGGGTCGTTCCTCGATGGGCCGGGCCTCCCAGCGCTGCTCTTGGCAGCGATGGCCGCCACCTGGTTCGCCTTCGTCGCCGGCCCCGTCACGATCGACGAGCTCGGCAAGGTCGTCACGGGTGCGGTCAACTCGACGCTGGGGCTGATTCTTGGGAGCTCCGGTCCGAAGACCCTGTTCGCGGGCGGCGGTCAGACGAACTCCCTGGGAGCGAGGGCGCTGGCGGTGGGCTCGGTCATTCCGGTGCTCGTGCTGATTGCGGTCGGCCTGAAGAGGGTGTGGCGAGCGCCCGACACCAGCACGCTGTGGCGAACGCTCGCCATAGCGGCCGTGCTCTACCCGGTGAGCCTCGGCCTTCGCCTCACGCTCGCTGGCTCGGAAACCTCCCAGCGGGCTTCGGAGTTCGTGTTCGTCGGGGTGGCGTTCCTCGCCGGCCTCGTGATCAGCGGATGGCAGTGGCCAAAGAGCTGGCTGAGGCGGAATGCCATCGCCCTCGCGCTGACCGCCGTGGCGCTCGTCGTCTTCCTCGGCGGCTTCATCATCGGGGAACTGCCGGCAACCAGGCAGCCGGGGCCATTTCTGGTGGGGGCCGAGGATCGCTCGATCAGCGCCCAGGGCGTGGCTGCCGCCCATTTCGCCGCGAGTGAGCTGCCCGCCCACAGCCGCATCCTGGTCGACCGGCCGAACGCCACCCTGATGGCCTCCTACGGCGAGCTCAACCCCGTCTTCGGCCAGATCCGCGGGACCCCGGTGACGCGGGTCTTCTTCAGCAAGAGCTTCGACCCGAGGAACCGGCGGGTGATCAGGAACGACCGGATCGACTACATCATGGTCGACCGCCGCCTCACCCGCGAGCTCCCGGTGCTGGGCTACTACTTCGAGGCCGATGAGGCTGGCGCGTTCAGCCGTACGAGCCCGATCCCGATCTCCTCGCTTACGAAGTTCAACGACGCCTACGGTCTGAGCAGGATCTACACCAACGGCCCGATCACCATCTATTCCACGGCCGGGGTGTATTGGAAGGGTGGGTTGGCGAGATGAGAATGCCGACGCAGCTGAGCGGTCTGAGGGCCCAACTTCTCCAGACCGCGCACCACAATCGCGCCCTGCTCACCAACGCGGGGTCGATGGTCGGCACCACCCTGGTCACCTCGGCGCTCGGTGTCGCGTTTTGGCTGGTCGCGGCGCACAGCTTCAGCCAGGCTGCGGTGGGGGTGGCGAGCGCCGCGGTCGCCGCCATGACCCTGCTCGGGTTCATGGGAACGCTGGGCCTCGGCACGCTTCTGATGGGCGACTTGCCGCGCCGGGCAGATGGCCACCACTCCCTGCTGAACGCGGCGCTGCTGATCAACGTGGCCGCCGGTGCCGTCCTCGGCCTCGTTTTTGCCCTCATCGCCCCGCTGGTTTCCTCGAATCTCGGCGCCATCGGCGAGAGCCTTCCCTCGACTGCGTTCTTCGCGGCGGGCGTGAGCTTGACCGCGCTCGCGTTCGTCCTGGATCAAGCCCTGATCGGACTCCTCCAGGGCGGCCTCCAGCTGGTGCGCAACGTCGTCTTCGCCGTGGTCAAGCTGCTCGCGCTCATCCCAATTGCGGTGTTGGTCACGGATGCCGGCGCGCCGTGGATCTACTCCGCCTGGACCGCCGGCATCTGTCTGTCATTGGTGGTGCTCGTCCGCTTCTACGCTCGGCGTGACGGCGACTCGCTGCGCCCGAACTTCGCCCTGCTGATGAAGATGCGGGTCTCCGCGGCCTCTCACGCGGCCGTCAACCTGGCCCTCGAGACCGCCGACCTGGCGATGCCGATCCTGGTGATCGTGTTGCTCTCGGCCAGCGCCAACGCTGCCTTCTACATCGCCTGGATGATCGCGGGCTTCCTGGTGATGGTGCCTCTGTCGCTAAGCATGGTCGCCTACGCGATCGGGTCGGCCGACGCGGCCGGTCTGTCGAGGCGCTTCAGGTTCACGTTCGCAATCTCGTTGGGGTTCGGCGTGATCGCCAACCTCGTGCTGATCCCGGCCGCCTCCCCAGCGCTTCAGGTCTTCGGCCAGGGGTACGCCGACCAGGCCACCACCGCCCTTCACGTTCTCGCGCTGGGCGTGTTTCCGCTCACCATCAAGACGCACTACGTGGCGATCCACCGTGTTCACCACCGGCTGCGCTCGGCGCTGCCGATCGTCTGGGGCGGGACGCTGCTGGAGCTTGGCGGGGGTGCTGCAGGCGCGATCGCGGGAGGCCTCACCGGGGTGGCGTGGGGATGGCTCGCCGGCCTGTGCATCGAGGGGCTCGTGATGGGCAGGGACGTGTTCCGCGGCCTCCGCCCCGATCGGGCGGAGGCACCCCGCGCCGTCAGGGCGACGGAGGAGCTTGCCGCCCTCACCGCCCTGGACGCGCGCACATTCGAGCGCCCCTGATCGCCCGATTCCCAACCCGCCCCGATTCGACGTCAGGCGACCCGGAAGCGGACCTGGCGGGGCTTCGAGAGAGCTCCGGTGTGGTCGATGGCCCGGGCGACGAGGCGATAGCTGCCGCGATGCATCCGGCGTCCGCCCGCCAGCTTCGACAGTCGAATGCGCCCGTTGCGGGTCGGCTGATCGATCCTGATGGTGGCCGGCTTGGCTCGGCGACCGCTGAGGCTGACCTGGATGCGGGCCCGCCGGGACAGCCGGTAGACGACGTTGGCGCGGCGCTTCGCCGCGACCGCCGCCGAGGGCGCCACCTGAAGCTTCCGCACGGTCGCGCGGCGCTTGGCAACGGATGGCGCAGGGTCCGGGCCGCCGTAGACCGAGCTCGAGACCACGTCCCGGTATGCATCCAGCGAGGCCTGCGAGGAGTCGACGCGCCAGTCCTGCTCCATGGAGCGATCGAACCAGACCACCGCGCGAACGCGGGGGAACTGCTGCGGAATCGTTCTCAGGAGGCCGTCTCGGATCCAAGCCGCCTTGTTGCCCCCGAGCTCGCTCGAAGAGGTCTCGGCGATGATCACCGGCTTGGAGCTGAGCTGCGTGATCTGCCTGTAGGAGGAGGAGAAGACCTGGGACAGGGTCTGCCACTGGTTGACGCCGACCCCGGACTTCCCCCAGTTGTAGCCGTCGAGGGCCACGTAGTCGACCCACGAGTCGCCGGGGAAGTACTGGGCAAAGGGATAGCTGCCCTGATCGACGTTCGGCGACCAGACCCACTTGACGTTGGTCGCGCCCCGCTGTCTGAAGACGGTGACGATGTGGCGCCACGCCGCCCGGTAGGCAGAGGGCTGCCCGCTCCAGGGATACCAGTCGCCGTTCATCTCGTGGCCGAATCGGATCATGACGTCGAACGGCAGGCCCTTGGCGAGATCGGCGGAATCGCGAAGGTAGCTGTCGTACCGGCCGTTCGCGATATCCGACAGCGAGATCGTCGGCCCGCTCCAACCCGACTTGTAGAGCTGCCAGGTGACCATCGGCGTCTCTCCGCGCACCTCTAGATTCTTGATGTCGGTCGTCGTGAGAAGCGGATCGGTGACGTTGCTGTAGTTCATGACGATGTCGGGCTTGGCCCCGACCATCGATTCGTAGCGATCCAGGGCGCCGGCGTCCTCGGGCGCGTACGGCACGGCGGCGCCGAGCTTGATGGGCGCGGCGGCGGCGTGGGCGGGATGGTCGGCGGAGAAAGCGAACGCCGCGATGGCCGCGACGAGGGGGATGAGCCTGATCTTGTTGTGGACGAGTATCCGCACCCCTATCCCTATCGGCCCGGAAGGCGCCTTACCGCACGCCTGGACCCGCGTCGTGGACGCCTGTGTGGACGAATTGCGGAGGTCTCGCGATGCCTCGGGGGTTCGGTTCAGCCACCCTTTCTAGGGTTCTGAGCCTCCGGCCTCCCTCCTGCCCGTAGGTATCGGCGGCCCCGACCTTCGTGCCCGCCTGCCGCGCCTCACCCAGGCGACGGCGAGCGCGACGGCGAGAAGGAATGCGACGAGAACGGCAACCGCCATCCACAGGTACCGCCCGTGGAGCTTCTGGCCGAGCCGGTAGAAGAGCGAGGGCCGACCGAAGCCGCCGCTCGGCGCCGCGGGCGCGACGGCCTTGCGACGGAGGTTCGAAGGGGTGGAGAGAAGGGCGCGTCTCGTCAGGCCGTATCGGGGGGAGGTGATCGCGGACCGAAACGCGTGAAGCGCGGCCGGCGAGCTGTTTATCCGGAAGTCGACGTCGCCAACCGAGTCGCTGAACCAGACGACCGCTCGAAGCCTCGAGAACCGCGGGATCTCCTCCGTGAGAGCGCTGGAAACCCAGGCGGCCTTGTCGCCGCCACTCTGGCTCGACCCGGTCTCGGCCACGATCATCGGCCGAGAGGTGATCCGAGTGAGCATGTTGTAAGAGCTGCCAAAGGTGTCCGTGAACGACTGCCACTCGCCCCTCTTTGCCCAGTTGAAGCCGTCAAGGCCGACCCAGTCCACCCATTTGTTCCCCGGATAGAACCGCGCAAACGGGTATTGGCCGCCCCCGTCCACGTTCGGCGCCCACACCCACTTGACGTTGTCTGCGCCAGCGGAGCGGAAGATCCGGACCAAGTGCCGCCACGCCGCCTTGTAGACACGCGGCGTGTTGCCGTCCCGCCCCCACGGGTACCAGGTGCCGTTCATCTCGTGAGCGAAGCGGAGCAGGAGCGGGTGCCCCCAACGCGCGGCGGACTTCGCCGCTCGGCGTACGTAAGCGTCATAGCGGCCGTGCGCGATCGCCCGCAATGGGAACCCGCGGCCGCCAATGGTCCAGGGCTCCCAGGTGACGAGCGGGACGGCGCCGCGGCTCCAGACGTCCCGCAGCTCGGCGCCCACGAAGGGCGGCAGGCGCCACCGCTTGTACGAGCTCACGATCACCGGGGCGCGGCCCACCTGGCGGGCCAACGACTCGATCCGCGACGGCTGCTGATCCCCCCTGGGTGTGTAGGCGCCGAACGCCACCGGTGTCGCTTCGGCGCGAGCCGGCGCGAACGAGAGCGCGATACTCAGCGCCACCCCGGCCAGGACCGCCGGTAGGAGCCGCGAGACCGAGGGCGCGTCTGGCCACTCCCTCCGACGACTCGACGGGGAACGACCTGCCCGGGCCGCGGCGACCACGATTACTCCCGCCGTCAACACCAGGCCCGACGCGAAGACCACATAAGGGGGCCTGACGGCCCCGCTCGATACCGGCCACAAGAGCGCCAGCCCGGGTCCGGTGCAGAGGTCGCGGAACAGGTGCGCGCCCACCCCGAAGGCTGCGCCAAACGCGATCGGTTTGGCCCGCCCCCCGGCGATCAGGCCGAGCAAGACCAGAGCGAGCGGGGTGACCAGGCTGTGGGTGTAGGGCCGTGGGACGCCGCTGGTCAGCGCGTGCCACCCAAGCAATCCGGGAAGATGATCCAGATCGATGGCGACGCTGGCCACGGCGGCCGCCGCCACGAACGAGAGCGTCGGTCGTCGGGACCGCACCAGCGTGAGCAGCGCCAGGAGGAACAGCAGGCAGGTCGCGAGGTGGGCGGGCTCATCCACAGCCGCGAACTCCGTGGGGGCCGTGGAACTCGCGACGACGCTCCAGAGCAGGTCGAGGCCAAGAACGAATCCCACCAGGCCGATGGCCAAGGAACCGGCGCGATTGGGCGATCGGGACGCTATTGCGGGCACGCTAAAAACATCGGCTTCAAGCCGGTGCGCCTTCAGTCTCGGTGCGAAACTCAGGCCTGCATGAAGCCTGTCACCGCGTCCGTCGACGTGCAGACCAGCCGGGAGGACGTCTACGCGTTCCTCGACGTGCTCGCCAACCACGAGTCCTTCACCGATCACCTGATGGACCATTGGGAGTTCTCGGGGCCCCGCGCCGGTGTCGGAGCCAAGGCGAGCGCGAGGGTGAGGGCGCCGGGGTCGAACGAGATCATCTCCATCGAGGTCGTCGAGGCAGACCCTCCACGCAGGATCGTCGAGGAGGACGTCGGAGCCGGCGGCCGACGACGCACCCGGGGCACGTACACGCTCGAGGAGCTTCCCGATGGAGGCGCCCGGATCTCCTTCGAGCTCGCGTGGCTCGAGGTGCCGCGCCTCGAGCAAATGGGCGCGCCGCTCACCCGCGCGTTCATCCGGCGTGCCAACGGCAAGGCGATGCAAAGGCTCGCGAAGATGCTCCCCTCGAGCTAGGAGACGACGCAGGCCGAGCCAGGCGTGGTGCCGGAGGCCGGAAAAGCCTCCGCCAGCGCGTCGGAGCTCAGCCGGGCGCGCGCGGCGTAGCCGGCCGACGTGTAATGGATCCCGTCGAGGATGAACCAGCCGTCGCGCACCAACGAAGCCCAGTCGAAAACCTTCATGTTCGGATACCTGGAGCAGGCCTCGATCAGGCTGCTGTTCCAGTGTTCCATGTTGCTCTCCGAATACGGCCCGCCCGCGAGCAGCGACTTCGCGGTCACCCACATCACGGGCTGGTCGCCGATCACGGACATCATCCGTTCGATGCGCGTGTCCAGCGCAACCGACGAGCCCACGTACACATCGGCGGTGTCGTTGGTGCCGAGCGCGAGCACCCAGCAGCCGTCGAATCCGTCGGCGGTGAGGCTGCGGGCGACGTCGTAGGCATTAGTCCCGCCTGGCAACGTCTCGACGATCGACGTCGCGCCCGTGATCTCCAGATGCTGCCTGGTGGCGCCGACTCGCGCGAGCCGGGCACCCAGGCGATCGGCGCGATCCGGCAGGTAGTCGGTCGAGATCATGCCCTCCGAGGTGGAGTCACCGATGTACACCACCGCGTGGCAGGAAGTTCGCGTGGATGGTCCGGGGTCCACCCCGGCCAACGACTGGCCGGCCGGGCCACCGCTTTCGGACGACGGCGGGAGCTCAGCGCTCCCGGTGCCCACGCTGATCGAAGCCGCCAGGGAGCTGAAGTGGGCCGGCGGCGCCACCCCCGCCAGCCCGACCCCCGCTAGCATCAGCACGAAGAGCGCCCCGGCCAGCGTCGCCCAGCCCCGCAGCGAAATCGGCCGCGGCCGCCACGTACGGGACCTGACCCGCGCCCACAGGCGTCCCAGGGCCCCGTGGCGAATCGGCTCCTCGACGAATCGCCACGACAGCGCCGCCAACGCGAAGCTCGCGGCCACCTGGAGGGTGGCCCGCAGGGGATCCACCCCACGGTTGGGGGCCGGTGTCGTGAGCACGATGATCGGGAACTGCCACAGATAGATCCCGTACGAGCGCACCCCGATCCACCGCAGCGGGCGCCACCCGAGCGCACGGCCCAACATCGTCGCCGGGTGCACGAGGGCGAAGATCACCATCACGGTGGCCACCGACAGCAGGACCATCCCGCCCCGGTACAGGAAGGCCGAGTAGTCGTTGGTCCGCCAGATCAGGACCGCGATGGCGGCCAGGCCGATGACTCCCAGGCCGTCCAGGATCTGCCGGGCGCCCACGGTGACCTTGGTGGTCAGCTGGCGGCTGGGCCAGACCATCGCGAGAGCGGCCCCGAGGAGCAGGCCGAAGGCTCGCGTGTCGGTCCCGTCATAGACCCGCGAGGAGTCGAAACCGGGTTGATAAAGAAGGGCCATCGTCAGTGCCGAGGCGCCCGCCAGCGCCAGCGTCGCCGCGGCAAGCCGGGGGCGCACCGGGAGCCCAGTGGGACGCTCCGAGACGAAGCGGAGGCCGAGCAGCAGAAGCCAAGGCCACAGGAGGTAGAACTGCTCCTCGATCGCCAGTGACCACAGATGGCCCAGGGGCGACGGGGCGCCGAAGCGCGCGAAGTACGGGACGTGCTGGTAGATCATCCACCAGTTGCTGAAGTAGCCGGTGGCCGCCCAGACCGCTCCCCTCAGGTCCGACATCTGAGACGGCTCGGCGAGGGTCACCCACGCCATCACCACCGCCAACATGACGAACAGCGCCGGCAGCAGGCGCCGAGCCCGCCGAAGCCAGAAGTTGGCGAGCCGCAGGCGACCCGTGGCCCACTGCCCGAGCAGGAGGTCGGTGATCAGGTAGCCGCTGAGGGTGAAGAACACGCCCACGCCGAGGAGCCCCCCCGGGGCCCATCCGAGACCCAGGTGATAGGCGATCACCGCCAGCACCGCGATGGCTCGCAGCCCGTCGAGCCCCGGCATATAGCGCTGGCCCCGACCGATGGGCCTAGGCATGTCGCCCTCCCTCGGGGGCGAGCGCGGGGCTTTCCGCGTCGCGCTTCCCGGGTATAGGGTCGCGCGGGATGATGGTGGACGGGACGCGCAGGGCGGGGCGCAAGGCTGGGCTTGGCGGGCGCCTCCTGCTGTCGTTCCTGGTTGCCTCGACGGTCGGCGCCGCAGCGGCACTCGCAAGCCCGGGCGCGCCCGCCGTCCTGGAGCGCGCGTCGGCCACCTCGGACCGGCCGAACGTGGTCGTGATCGAGACCGACGACCAAACGTCGGAGTCGATGAAGGTGATGCAGAACGTCAACTCGCTCATCGGCGCCCAGGGAGTCACGTTCGCGAACAGCTTCGTCAACTACTCGCTCTGCTGTCCGTCGCGGGCCACGTTCCTTACCGGACAGTACGCCCACAACCACGGCGTTTGGACCAATACGAGCCCGGACGGGGGGTTCGACCGGTTCGAGGCGCTCCACGCGCACAACAACCTCGCTGTCTGGCTGCGCCATGCGGGCTACTACACGGCACTCGTGGGCAAGTACCTGAACCAGTACGAGAACCGTCCGTCCGTGCCCCCAGGGTGGTCCGAGTGGCACGCCGTCGCTCCGGACCCCTACCGGCCCTACGACTACACCACCAACGACGACGGCAAGTTGACGCGCCACGGAGACCGCCCCAGGGACTACGAGCAGGACGTCCTCACCCGCAAGGCGGTCGACCTGGTCGAGCGCCGAGCTCCGAAGGCGCAGCCGTTCTTCCTCTGGCTCACGTACAGCGCGCCGCACAGCGGTGGCCCGTACACGGACCCCAACCCACCCACGAACTGCGACGACGCACCCAAGCCGCCGCCGCGCTACGCCCACGCCTTCGACTCCGAGCCCTTGCCTCGGCCCCCCGATTTCGATGAGCCGGACGTCTCCGACAAACCCGCCGCCATCCGCAACCGGCGCCGTTTGAACTCGAGCGCGATCGTCTACATCGAGCGCAACTACCGCTGCGAGCTGGAATCGCTGCTCTCGGTGGACGACGGAGTGAAGCGGCTGGTCGACGCGCTCCAGGCGTCCGGTGAACTCGACAACACGCTGGTCATCTACACGTCGGACAACGGCTTCTTCCACGGCGAGCATCGAATTGCTCAGGGCAAGATGCGGATCTACGAGGAGTCCATTCGGGTGCCGCTCGAGATGCGGGGGCCGGGCATCCCGGAGGGGGTGAGCATCGACCCGCTGGCGATCAATGCGGATCTCGCGCCGACGGTCGTCGACGCGGCGAACGCGAATCCCGGCCTGACCATGGATGGACGCTCACTGATCCCGGTGGCACAGAATCCCGGGATCGAGCACGGGCGCCAGCTTTTGATCGAGCAACCCGGGCTCGATGCGATCCGGACCCATCGCTACATCTACGCCGAGTACAAGAACGGCGAGCGAGAGCTATACGACCTGAGGCGCGACCCGTTCGAGCTCCATAGCCGCCACAAGGACCCCGACTACGCCTCGATCGAGGCCGAGCTGGCGGCTCGCCTTGACCGGCTCAAGAACTGCGCGGGCGCCGGCTGTCGGATCCACGAGCCCGAGCCGGCGGGCCCATGACCGCCGGGCCGCGCGGACCGCTCGCTCTCTGCGAACAGTCCGCGCGGCGCCGGGCGCTCGGTTGAGATTGTCTATTAGCCGTTGAGAGTCCGGACTCCGTACGGCTCGAAGTCGAAGACCTGGCTGTTGATGCGCAGGTTGTCGACGGCACCCGCCCACGTGTTGTCGCGACCCTTCGCGACGGCGATCGTGTCGATCGTGGCCGGCCCGGATGCGTTGTTGAACGTGACCAAGGCGCTCTGCGCAGCCGAGAACGAGCACATAGTCGTCTGATTGCACCCGGTCACGGTCCCGGCCGCACCGGTGAAGTACCAGTCACCGGTGGTGGTCGCGTTCAGGAAACCGGTCCACTTGTTGGTCACCGGCGCCGCGTCGGGCACCCAGACCATTGAGGTGTAGTTCGACGTGCCGACGTTCGGGTCGATCTCGAGCGAGATGTTCGGCATGTTCCGCGGGTTGATATCCGCGTTCTCCTGGGTCTGGAAGACGCGGAATCCGACCTGCGAGAGGCCACTGACCGGATCGCCGTAGAAGTCCACCTCGTTGCCGAACGCGACCTTCTCGGGGGTCGTCGCGCCGCTGTTGGCGTTATCCGACACCTGGATCCCGAGGCTGCCGACCCCGTGCGGCGGCGAGGCGAACCCACCGGTGGCGCCGAACGAGCCGTAGGGGCCCGCCCTGAGGTCGGCAACGCCGGACCCGATCGTGTTGCGGTCGATCACGCCCCAATGCTGACCGACCGCGTGGTTGAGCTTGTTCGCGGCCGCCGCGTCGAGCTTGGTCGCCGGGATCGAGCCGTTCTGGATGTTGTGGCCGTCGATCTGGGTGGCCGCATAGGCCCCGCCGGACGCGGCAAGGACAAGCGCCGCGATCGATAGGACCATGCTGGGCGACGGCAGCCGCAGCCGCTTCTTGAGTACGCCATGGGGTATTTGCACACCCGCTCCTTTAGGTTGATGAGCGCGCGAGGGAATCCAGCCCGGGCTCATTCCTCCTCAGGGGCCGGCCGTACCGCACACTCGAGCCAGGACGACCCTATGCGCGCGACGACTCCGGCGTCAACCGTCGACCGCTGAAACCAGGTACTCGAACGAGGGAATCCCCGTATCTAGTGTCAGGGAACTACCGCGAACGTCCGTTTGGCAGGCGTCGTGTCTATGTTCCCGGCGGGGTCGACCGCGCGGACTCTGAAGACGTGGGAGCCGAACGAGAGCGGAACATAGGGCGTGTGGCTTGCTCCGGGCCCGGAGCAGCGACCGAAAGGCTGCGAGTCAAACCCGCAGCGGAAGGTCGAGCCCATCTCGCTCGACTGGAACCTGAAGGTTGGCCTGTGGTTGGTCGTCTGCGCACCTGGCCCCGCGACGATCGAGGTCTCCGGGGCGATCGAGTCCTCGACGTAGCTGCGCGGCGCTGAGCATGGCGACGTGTTGCCGGCCTGATCGGTCGCGGTGGCGCGGAATGAGGTCGTCGTGTTGTCCACCACCGAGACGCTGAGCCCCGCCGAATGGAACTGGGCGGCGGTCCCCGAGACGGCGGGCGTGCCGGTGCACCCCATCACCGTGTACAGCCTGATCGTGGCGGGTGCCTCAGCGAAGCCCCTCACTTTCGGTTGGTTGTTGTTCGCCGGCGAGGCGGGCATCGTGGCCTTGATGGACGGTGCAGACGGGGCCCTCGAATCCTCGACGTACTTGCGGAGCGGCGAGCACGGCGAGGCGTTGCCGGCTGCGTCGGTTGCCGTGGCACGGAAGGAAGTGGTCGAGTTGTCCGGCACCGATACCCCCAGGCCGGTCGAGTGGAACGGACCGGACCGACCCGTGACCAGCGGGGACCCGGTGCACCCGGCCACCTTGTAGATCTTCACCCTCGTTCCGGCCCGGGCATTTCCCTTGACCTTGGGGTGGCTGTTGTTCGCCGGTGAAGCTGGGTCCGTCCCGGTGATGCGGGGGGCCGGCGGCGCCTGGGTGTCGACCGTGAACGTCCGCGATACCGGGGTCGAGTCGAGGTTTCCGAGCGGATCGGTCGCCCGGACCTCGAAGGTGTGGGAGCCGTCGGCCAGCGACGCGTACGCCTTGGGTGAGCTGCAGCTCTGCCAATCGGCGGCCTGGGTCGAGTCCAGGCGGCACTCGAACGTGGACCCAGGCTCCGAGGAGGAGAAGCCGAACGACGGACTTGCGTTGTTCGTGATCGCCGACGGGCCCGAGTCGATCGTCGTCTGCGGCGGGGTCGTGTCCACCGTGAAGGTTCGCGAGGCCGGGGTCGCGTCGACGTTCCCGACCGGATCGGTCGCCCGGACGTCGAACGTGTGGGAGCCGTCGGCCAGGCTCGAGTAGGGCTGCGGGGAAGTGCAGCTCTGCCAATCGCCCGCCTGGGTCGAATCCAGGCGGCACTCGAAGGTGGAGCCGGGCTCGTCGGCGGAGAAGCCGAAGCTGGGGCTCGCGTCGTTGGTCGCCCCGGAGGGGCCCGAGTCGATCGTCGTATGCGGCGGGGTGGCGTCGATGGTCCAGGTGCGCGACGCGGGCGTCGCGTCCGTGTTCCCCACCGCGTCCGTCGCCCGGACGTCGAACGTGTGGGAGCCGTCGGAGACGTTCGGATAGGTCTTCGGCGAGTTGCACCCCTGCCAGGCGGCGGCCTGGTTCGAGTCGATGCGACATTCGAAGCTCGCTCCCGCCTCCGAGGAGAACGCGAACGACGGGCTGGTGTCGTTGGTCGTGCCGGTCGGGCCTGAGTCGATCGCCGTCTGAGGCGGTGTCGTGTCCACCGTGAAGGTTCGCGACGCCGGGGTGGCGTCCGTGTTCCCCACCGCGTCCGTCGCCCGGACGTCGAACGTGTGGGACCCGTCCGAGAGGCTCGAGTAGGGCTGCGGGGAGGTGCAGCTCTGCCAGGCGGCGGCCTGGTTCGAGTCGATCCGACACTCGAACGTCGAGGGCGCCTCCGAGGAGGAGAAGCTGAACGAGGGACTGGGGTCGTTGCTCGTGCCCGACGGCCCGGAGTCGATCGTCGTCTGGGGCGGGATGGCGTCGACGGTCCAGGTGCGGACGATCGGACTCGGGTCGGGATTCCCGGCGGCGTCGACCGCCCGCACTCGGAAGGTGTGGGATCCGTCCGAGAGGTTCGAGTAGGCCTTCGGGGAGCCGCAGCTCTCCCACTCGGCGGTGTCGAAGCGGCACTCGAAGCCGGGGCCGAGCAGCGGGGAGTCGGGCGAGGAGAAGCTGAAGCTGACGTTGGGCCCGCTGATCCCGGAGGGGCCCGAGTCCAGCGAGGTGGTCGGCGCCACGGTGTCGGTCTCATGGAACCGCTCGATCCGGTTGTTGCCCTGGTCGACCACGTAGACCTCGCCGCCGGAGGCGACGGCGATGCCGGACGGGAGTGTGAACTGGCTGGTCCCGCTTCCCGCGGTCCCCCACTTGGTGATGAAAGTGCCGATCGGGCGGAACTTCTCGACCCGGTTGTTGGTGGCGTCGACGACGACGACATTGTCGGAGGGGCCGACGGCGAGATCGAGAGGAGTGGCCGCGGTGGGGCCGAACTGGCCATCACCCGTGCCGGCGCTCCCCCATTTGGTGATGAAGGCGCCCGAGGAGTCGAACTTCTGGATCCGGCTGTTGCCGGAGTCGGCGACGTAGACGTCGCCGGTGGAGTCGACGGCGACGCCGGACGGGGTGGCGAACTGGCCGTCCCCGACGCCGGCGCTCCCCCATTTGGTGACGAACGTGCCCGAGGAGTCGAACTCCTGGATCCGATTGTTGCCGGTGTCGGCTACGTAGACGTGGCCGGACGAGTCGGTGGCGATGCCGGAGGGGGCGGCGAACTGGCTGTTGCCGGTCCCCGAGCCCCCCCA
>JBOGZC010000042.1:0-30621 GCA_050697075.1 Solirubrobacterales bacterium
TCGCGATGCCGGTGAACTTCATCGGCAACAAGCTGTGGACGTTCGCCTGGAGCTAGCTTCGCGGGCCGGAAGGCGGGCCGACGCGATTGCCGGGAAGCCGCATCGCCGGGACACGCCACGCGGCTTCCAGGACGATGCGCCTCGTCATCTTGGACTCGCCCACGCGGCGGTCGCGAAAGACGATCGGTAGCTCGACAACCCGAAAGCCGGCGCTGATCGCGCGGTATGTGGTCTCCACCTGGAAGGCGTAGCCGAACGCGGAGATCGAGCCCAGGTCGATCGCCTCGAGGACCTCGCGGCGAAACACCTTGAAGCCTCCCGTGAGGTCGTGCACGCCAACCCCAAGGACCGCCCGAGCGTAGCCGCACCCGCCGCGGCTGATCAGCCGGCGGAGCGGCCCCCACTCCTCGACTCCGCCACCGCGCACGTAGCGGGAACCCAGCACGAGATCCGCATCCTTTGACGCGGCAACCAGCCGGGGGAGGTCGGCCGGGTCATGAGAGAAGTCGGCATCCATCTGGCCGACGAGCTGCGCGCCGCCTGCAAGCGCCTCGCGGAAGCCGGCGACGTAGGCCGGGCCGAGGCCCTCCTTGCGCGGCCGATGGAGAACCGAGACATCCGAGTGCTCGGCCGCCAGCCGGTCTGCGATCTGCCCCGTGCCGTCGGGCGAGGAGTCGTCGACGACCAGCACCTGACGGGGCGGGTCCAAGCGCTCGCGCACCGCGGTGACGATGGCCTCGATGTTCGAAGCCTCGTTGTAGGTGGGAACGACGAGCCACATCGGGGCACCGTCCTCGGTGTTCGGGGCAGTCATCTCGACGATGCTCTCTCCGGGCGTCGGGCCTTCCGTCGGCGAGCAGCCTATGCGGTAGCGTGGCGGCCGGGAATGCTTCCGTAGATGCTCCCGACTGGCGGCTTGAATCTCGAGTTGATAGACCGGGAGGAGGAGCTCGGACCCGTGATCGACTCGTGGCGGTCGCTCGCTGCGGCCCGAGGCAACGCCTTCGTGACTCCCGAGTGGTACCTGGCTGCGCTCCGGACACTCCACGTCGGGAGCGCTCCCGCGGTGGTGGTCGCCCGCGACGCCAACGGCGCGGTGCGCGGCCTGCTGCCCTTTCTCGACACTCGGACCCGGATCGGCCGGCGCTGGGCATCCTTTCCGGGCACGCGCTACGGGGACATCTACCACCCCGTGGCCGCCCCGGAGGACGAGGAGCGGATCGCCGCCGCGGCCGCCCCGCTCTTGGCCGAGCGCCTCGGGGAGCGCTGCCGGCTCGAGCTTGGCCGGGTGGACGGGGATGCGGGGTGGTGGCGCGAGCTGGGCCGCCGGTGGCCGGCCCAGCTGACCGCCGTTCGGCACCCGGCGGAGACCCTCCCGTACATCGAGTTGAACGGGTCGAGCTGGGAGGAGTACCTGGCGGGGCGAAGCCGCCAGTTCCGAAGCCAGGTCGGCCGCAAGATGCGCTCGCTGCGACGAGAGCACGAGGTGCGCATCAGGCGGCCCGGATCCGGCGAGGAGGCGCTTGGGGACGTCGGCACCCTGTTCCAGCTGCACGACGCGCGGTGGACCGGCCGTGACGTCGTCTCGTCGATCGCCGACCCCAAAGTCCGCGAGTTCCATCGGCGGTTCGTGGTCGAGGCGCAGCAGCGCGGGTGGCTTCGCCTATACCTGCTCGAGGTGGACGCGACCCCGGTCGCCGGTTGGTACGGATGGCGAGTGGGCCACCGTTTCTCCTACTACCAGGCCGGATTCGATCCGGCGTGGGGGGGATACAGCGTCGGCTTCTTGCTGCTTGCTGAGACCGTCAAGGAGGCGATCGCCGAAGGGGCCACCGAGTACGACCTTCTGCTGGGTGACGAGGCATTCAAGGCGCGTTTCGCGACCGGCAAGCGCCTGGGGCGATCGGTGCTGCTGGCGCCGCGCCTCTCCCCGCCGCGGCTGCGGGCCAGCGCCCGCGCCTGGGTCGCCCGCCGGCGGGCCGCGCGGGCGGCGAATTCGAGCCTCGGGCCGAGCGCACGCTCGGCCCCTTAGCGGCTCAGATCACGTACCACTCGCCGTCGAGATGCGTGAGCAGCGAGGAGCTCGTGGAGAGCAGGGCGTGGACCTCCGGGTCGTGGACGTGGATCACCGGTTGCCGAGCGAAGCCGATCACCGCCAGGCGGCGGCGAAGCGGGCCCTCGAGGTGGGGCTCGAGGCGACCGGCGAGGGCGCCGCTGCCCTGCGCCCTGGCGTGCTCCGCGAGCTCGCCGACCACCGCCTCCACCTCCGCCTCCGGGGCGCACACATGGAGCACGCGGCTGGCGCCACCCGGACGCGAAAGGTAGGCGTACCACCCGACGGGAGCTCCGTCGCGGCGGACGAGGCGATGGACCAGCGGCCCCATGGAGGCCTCCACCCGAGCGAAGAGCTGCTCGAGGTAGGGCTGGTCGTAGTCGACGCGAAGCCGGAGCCCTCGAGTCAGAAGTGGGAGGTGCTCGACGATGGTGGCCGCGGGGGCATCCTCGCCGCTCACCTCCGGCGGGAGGTTGGGGAACGCCCGCGGGACGAAGCGGCCTCCCGAGGCCTGAGCCGGCAGGGCGGCCACGGGCACGACCTCCCGCACCGCGACGTGGCGCGTCCTCGCGGTGAGCACGCCACGGGCCCACTGAAACGGCCGCAGGACCAGCATCCAGTCGCAGGAGCGTGGATGGTCCAGATTGCCGCCGAACGCCCGCCACATTCGGACCACGCCCTCCGTGGGGCTGTCGGTCCAGGTGAGGTCCTGATCGCCGGAGAGGAGCCGGCGGAGCAGGAGCGCGCCCGCCGGACCGGCGCGGCGGTCGGCCGCAACCACCAGGTGCGCGCAGCAGATCCCGCGGAGCTCGCGGTCGTCGAGCTTCAGGCGTCGCACCTGTGAGCCGATGAACCCCAGGATGCCGCCTCCGTCGTCTACCGCGACAAGCGATGGTAGCCCCGGGTCGGCCCACGGGGAGTCGATTAGGGTTTGCTCCAGGAAAGACTCGTCGTGCGTCCACCAGGGCAGGCGGGCCGCGAGTAGGGCCAACACCCCTTCCACATCGGACCGCTCGAATGGCCGGATGTCCGTCATGCGACCAAACTATCGCCACGCCGCGTCAGACCCGGAGGAGGCCATGCGTTACCTCGAATGCCATCCTGCACCGAAGCGATGACTGAAGGCAGCTCAAATGGACCCGTCGACTCGTTCGACCCCGCCGCCAGCCTGGACCGGCTCGCCGAACGGACGGCCGACGCGGTCCGCCAGCTCGGCCGCGGCGGGGCGGTCGTCGCTGTCTCCGGGGGCGTGGACTCCGGCGTCGTTGCCGGGATCTGCGTCCGCGCCCTGGGCCCCGACCACGTGCTGTGCCTCCGCCTTCCGGAGCGGGACGCGGCCAGCGAGTCCTCCGACATCGGCCTGGAGCTCGCCACCGCCCTCGGCGCGCGGACGGTCGAGGAGCCGATCACCGACGCGCTCGAGGCCCTCGGGTGCTACCGCCGCCGGGACGAGGCAGTCCGCCGGGTCTTCCCCGAGTACGAGCCCGGTTGGCGACACAAGCTGGTGCGCTCGCAGCCGACCGGGGGCGTGATCGTCTTCTCGCTGGTCGTCGAGCGCCCGGACGGGACCGAGGAGCAGCGGCGCATGCCGCCAGACGCCTACCGCGAGCTCCTGGCCGCATCGAACATGAAGCAGCGGACGCGGAAGCTGCTCGAGTACACCTGGGCCGACCGGCTCTCCTACGCGGTCGCGGGGACGCCGAACCTGCTGGAGTACGACCAGGGGTTCTTCGTCAAGGGAGGCGACGGGCTCGCTGACCTGAAGCCGATCGCCGGCCTGTACAAGGGCCAGGTCTATGCGCTCGCCCGCGAGCTCGAGCTCCCGGAGTCGGTCGCCACGCGCTACCCGACGACTGACACGTTCAGCCTCCCGCAGACCCAGGAGGAGTTCTTCTTCGGCCACCCGTACGAGCAGATGGACCTCCTGATGTGGGGACACGACAACGAAGTCGCCCCGGCGGACCTGACCTCTCGCGTCGGCCTCGAGGCCGACGAGGTCGAGGCCGCCTACCGCGAGATCGAGCGAATGCGCGTCGCCACCGAGTACCTTCACGCGCCCGCGGTGCTGGTCGATCCCGCCGACTGACCGTGTGCGGGATCGCCGGCATTGTGCGGCCCCAGGGAGGGCAACCGGTCGCCGAAGCGGCGCTCCTGCGGATGGCGCGGGCGATTCGCCATCGGGGGCCCGACGGGTACGGGCTCGCGCTCGACGCCGGGGCAGGCCTCGTCTCGACCCGGCTGGCGATCGTGGACCTGCCGTGCGGCTGGCAGCCGCTCGCCACGGGGGACAACGGCGACCTGCTCGTCTACAACGGCGAGGTCTACAACCACATCGAGCTCCGCAACGAGCTCGCGGCGCGGGGGGAGGCCTTCGAGACCTCCAGCGACACGGAGGTGGTCCTGCGGCTGCTCGAGCGCGAGGGGCTCAGCGCCCTCGACCGCTTCAACGGCCAGTTCGCGTTCGCGTGGTGGCAGCCCGCTCGGCGGCGGCTGACGCTGGTGCGGGACCGATTCGGGGTGCGCCCCCTTCACTACGCGCTGCTGGATGACGGCACCCTCGTGTTCGGCTCGGAGGCGAAGGCGCTCTTCGCCTCGGGCGAGGTGAGCGCCCGACCCGATCTCGCGGGCATCGACGACGTGTTCACGCTCTGGGGCCCCCGGCCGCCGCGCACCACCTTCCTGGGCGTCGAGCAGCTACCGCCGGGGGGTCTCTTGGTCTGGGAGCGGGGCCGGATCATGGAGCAGCGGAGGTGGTGGACCCCCGAGTACGGGGCGGGCGACGGAACTGGCGACGGCCTGCGTGACCTCATGGGGGACAGCGTGCGGTTGCGCCTTCGGGCGGACGTGCCAGTTGGGGCATACCTCTCCGGTGGGCTCGACTCGAGCCTGATCAGCGCGCTGGCCCAGATCGAGAAGGGTGGGGAGCTGCGCACCTTCTCGATCGCGTTCAAGGATCCCCGCTACGACGAGCGCGCCCACCAGCAGGCGGTCGCGCGGTCGCTCGGCACCCAGCACCACGTGGTCGAGGCCGGGCCGGCCGACATCGCCCGGGCGCTGCCGGCGGTGCTTCGCCACACGGAGACCCCGCTGGTGCGGACCGCGCCGGTGCCGCTCTTCCTGCTCGCCGAGCAGGTGCGCGCGAACGACCTCACGGTCGTGATCACGGGGGAGGGCGCCGACGAGCTCTTCTGGGGCTACGACCTGTTCAAGGAGGTCGTCGTGAGGAAGCTGAACCAGCACGACCCAGACCGGGCGCGCGCCCTGCTCGAGGAGTTCTATCCCTACCTCGGCGACGGCGGCGCCCGGCGGGGCCCCGCCTTTACGCGGTTCATGCTCGAGACCGGGTCGCCGGATGATCCGCTCGGCTCGCACCTGACCCGGGCCGAGGCGACGGCCACGGTCAAGGCCTTCTATCGGCCAGAGATCGCCGCGGAGGTGGGCGGGACGGCGTCGCTCGACAGGCTGCGCGACGAGCTGCCTGGGGCGTTCGAGAGCTGGAGCACGCTGGAGCGCGCGGCCTGGCTCGAGGTGTCCACCCTGCTCGAGCCGTATCTGTTGGCCGCCCAGGGCGACCGGGTGGCGATGGCGCACGGGGTGGAGGGGCGGTTCCCGTTTCTCGACCACCGCGTGTTCGCCTATTCGGCCGGGCTGCCGCCGGAGCGCAAGCTCGACGGGATGCGCGACAAGGTCGCGCTTCGCGAGCTGGCCGCCGACCTGCTCCCCGAAGAGATAGTGGAGCGCCCGAAGCAGCCCTACCGGGCGCCCGAGGTCGTCCCCTTCTTCGGCCCAGAGGCGCCGGAGTGGGTGGAGGAGTCGCTGTCGCCCGCCGCGCTGGCGAAGACCTCGATCTGGGACGCCGAGCGCGTGGGCGGGCTGCTCAAGCGGTGCAGAGCCGGTCGGGCCACCGGAATGCGCGAGGGGATGGCGCTCGTCGGAATCCTCTCGACCCAGCTCTGGCACTCAGAGCTCTGCGAGGCCGGCGTTGACGCGTATCCGCCCGAGACCTCGGAGCCGCATGTAAGAATCGACCGCTCCGCGCCGAGCACGGCGGGAGAAGCCGCATGACCGACGCGAACAGCGACATCCGAAAGGACATGCGGGGGTTCATCGAGGAGAACTTCCTCTACCTCCGCCCCGACGTCGAGCTGGGCGACGGCGACGACTTCCTGGCGCTCGGGATCATCGACTCGCTCGGGTTCGTGGAGCTGGTGGAGGAGGTCCAGTCGCGCTACGGGATCTCCATCGACGACGTGGAGATCACCGAGGAGAACTTCGGCTCGATCAACGCGATCACCGGCTTCGTCGAGCGGAAGCGCGCGGCGGCGTGAGCGTTAGGACGATCGCCGACGACCTGAGCTTCGCCGCTGAACGCGACCCGGACCGGGTGGCGCTCATCGCGCAGGATCGCGAGGTGTCCTACGCCGAGTTCGACCGGCTCGCCGGCGGGTTCGCGGCGGCCCTTCGAGAGCTGGGCGTGGCGCGCGGCGACCGGGTGGCGGTGCTGCTCCCCAACGGCGTTTCCGCCGCGGTGGCGATCGAGGGCACCTGGCGCGCGGGGGCCGGCCTCGCGGCGCTCAACCCCACGATCAAGGGCGACAACCTGGACTACGTGCTCGCGGACATCGAGCCGGCGGTGATCGTCTGCGACGCGGAGCGCGCCGACCTCGCTCGCGCCGCGGCCAAGCGCGCCGGCGGGATCCCGGTCGTCTCCGACGCCGAGGGCCTGGCGGCGAGCGATGGTCCAACGCCCCCGCGGCCGCTGCACACCGACCTCGCGGCGGTGATGTACACGTCGGGCTCGACCGGCGGCCCCAAGGGAGTGACGCTCACCCACCAGAACCTCGCCTTCGTCACCGGCTCGATCGTGGAGTACCTGGAGATGACCGCCGCTGACCGCGTGCTGTGTGTGATGCAGCTCTCGTTCGGGTACGGCCTCTCCCAGCTCTTGGCCTGCGTCCGGGTCGGCGCAACGCTTGCGCTCGAGGCCGGGATCGCCTTTCCGGGGCGGATCGTGCAGGCGCTGGAGCGCCATCGGATCACGGGGCTGCCCGGGGTGCCGACGATCTTCCAGGTTCTCACCTCGCTGAAGGGACTGGCCGATCGCGAGCTCCCCGACCTGCGATTCCTGACCAACGCCGGCGCGTCGATGCCGGTTGCGACGGTGGAGGCCGTCCGCCGCACGTTCCCCCAGGCCCGCCTGTACCTGATGTACGGGCTGACGGAGTGCATTCGCGTCTCCTACCTGCCGCCGGATCAGCTTGATGCGCGGCCGACGTCGTCCGGGATCGCCATCCCGGGCACGGACGCCTGGATCGAGGGCGCCGGCGGCAACCCCGCCCAGGCCGGAGAGGTGGGGGAGCTGATGGTGAGGGGCCCGCACCTGATGCAGGGGTACTGGCGGGATCCCGAGCGGACGGCGGAGCGCATGCGGCCCGGTCGGTGGCCCTGGGAGCCGGTGCTCGCCACGGGCGATCTCTTCCGCACGGACGAGGAGGGATACCTCCACTGGGTGGGCCGCACCGACGACCTGATCAAGTGCCGCGGCGAGAAGGTCTACCCGCGCGAGATCGAGGAGGTGCTCCACGCCGCCGACGGGGTGCAGGAGGCCGCCGTCGTCGGCGTTCCCGACCGCCTTCTCGGCAATGCCGTGCACGCTCACGTGGCCCCTTCGCAGGGGCGCGTTCTGGACGACGGGGAGCTCCGGAGGCTCTGCGCCGAGCAGCTGGAGGACCACAAGGTGCCCCAGCGGGTGTTCGTGCACGAGGCGCTGCCGCGCAACGCGCGGGGCAAGGTGGATCGCCAGGCGCTGATCGCGATCGCCACCTCCGAGCCCGCGCCCGCACCCGGCTAGCCGTCCGCCCGCCGCCGGGAGCGGCCCTCCGGCACGCGCTCTAAGCTCGCCGACCGATGCTGGCGACGTATGGGTCGTTTGCGCTCATCCTGGCCGCCTCGTGCGTCATCGGGCAGGCGCTGTTCGCCGTCTGCGGCGCACGCCGGTGGTCCTGGCTCGCGCCCGCCGCCGGCCTCGCGATTGTCACGGCGGTGGCGTGGGGCACGGTGCGGCTCCCCGGAGAGGGGACGGCCTCGGCGATCGCGATCGGCGTCCTGGGGCTAGCGTCGCTCGCCTGCGTGATCGGGCGCACCGGCCGGCCCGCAGGGGGCCTGGGGGCAGGCGTCGCGGCGGCGGTGGGGGTTGCGCTGGCGGCCTCGATCCCGTTCTTCGTGGAGGGCCGGTTCGGGATCCTCGGCACCGGGCTCAACCCCGACATGTCGCAGCACCTGTTCGCCGCCGACCGCCTCGCGAACGGGGAGGGGGGGAGGCTGATCAGCCAGGGATATCCGCTGGGGCCGCACGCGGTGGTCGTCGCGGCATCGACTGTCACCGGGGGAAACCTGGTGCACGGCTTCGACGGGCTCATGCTGGCGATCGCGGTGTGTGCGGCGCTCGCGCCGATGGAGCTGCTCGACCGGTTCGCGCCGTGGCGGCGGGTCGTCTGCGGGGCGCTTGTCGCGCTCGCCTACTTGGTGGCCTCGTACCTGATCCAGGGGGCATTCAAGGAGACGATGGAGGCGCTCTACGTGCTCGCCTTCGCGATCGGCCTCCACCAGGCGGGCCGCGGCGCCCTGCTCGCAGGCGGTCGGGCCCATACGCGCCACCGCAGCGCGCTGGCCGCCGTGCCGCTTGCAGCGCTCGCGGTGGGCAGCGCCTATGCCTACAGCTTCCCGGGGCTCCTTTGGCTCGGCGGCGCGGCCGCGGTCTGGGCTGCGATCGAGCTCGCCGTCGTGGCGAGGGCCGAGTCGGCCGGCGGCGCGATCGCGCTCGCCCGCGCGGCGGCGCCGGCCGCGGCGGTGGCGGTCGCCGCCGTGTGCCTCGCCTGCGCGCCGGAGGTGGGCCGGATGGTCGACTTTGCGAGCTTCGAGACCTTCAATCCGTCCGGCCCGGGGCTCGGGAACCTCTTCAACCCGATCTCGCCCCTCGAGGCCCTCGGGATCTGGCCGTCCGGCGACTTCCGCCTCGACCCCGGCGATGGCGCCGTGCCCGCGGCCGGCTTCTACGTGGGCGAGCTGCTCGGGCTGGCGGCGCTCGCCCACGGCCTTGCCTGGTGGCTTCGCCGCGGGGAGCGCGCGGTACCGGCGGCCCTTGCCGTCGCGGCCGCGCTGTACGCGTACGCGCACTTCGCCGGCACTCCCTACCAGGCCGCCAAGTCGATCCTGATCGCGGCGCCTCTGGCGATGCTGATCGCGGCGCGGGCGCTGCTCAGCGGGGAGCCCGCGATCCCGCTGAACGGGCTGAGGGGCGTGGTCGCCCGCCGGCGGGGCGGGGCCGTGGGCGTCTGGGCCCGCTGGGAGCCGCGGCTGCGACCCCTCCTGGCGGCGGCCTTCCTGGCGGCCGCCGCGGGCTGCAGCCTGCTCGCTCTCGCCAACGGGCCAGTTGGCCCCGCGACGTATGCGCCGCAGCTCACCGAGCTCCGGGGCCGGCTCGGCGCGGGCTCCACCCTCGTCCTCGTGCCAGAGCACGTGCTCGCCGACGAGCACGGCCGCGACTACGTCGTCTGGGAGCTGCGAGGGGGCCGCGTCTGCGTCGACTCGCTCGGGCCCCCGTCCTCCTCGCCGCCGCCCGACGGCACGGCGCACGTGATCGTCCAGGGCTCGGTCGCGCGCCCGTACGCCGGCCTTCGACTCGAGCTGCGAGCCGGCCCCTACATGGTCTGGTCGGTCCATCCGCCCCCTGACGGCCGCGGGCCCTGCCCGTTGATCTCGGTGGGCGGGCGCGCCAATCCGGCGGCGGACTGAGGCGGGCCCGTGAGTAGCATGGCCGCCGATGACGGTGACGCTCCCTGATGGGTCCGACCTCGAGCTCGAGGCAGGTGCAACGGGCGCCGATGCCGCGGCCGCGATCGGGCCACGGCTGGCGGCGGACGCGCTGGCCGTCAAGGTGGACGGCGAGGTCCGCGATCTGGCGGCGCCGCTGCCCGACGGCGCCCGGATCGAGATCGTCACGCCCGACTCGGGCGACCCGGATGCGCTCTGGCTCGTGCGACACGACGCCGCGCACGTGATGGCCACCGCGGTGCTCGAGCTGTGGCCCGGGACGAAGGTCTCGATCGGCCCCCCGATCGAGGACGGCTTCTACTACGACTTCGAGTTCCCGGACGGCGTTGCCCCGTCGGAGGCGGACCTGGAGCGGATCGAGCAGGCGATGAGGGCCCACATCGAGGCCGACGAGCCCTTCGAGCGCACCGAGATCGCCGCCGACGAGGCGATCGAGCGCTTCCGCTCCGAGGACCAGCCGTACAAGGTCGAGCTGATCGAGGATCTGAAGAGCGAGCAGGGCGTCGAGACCGTCTCCCTCTACCGGAACGGCCCCTTCCTCGACCTGTGCCGCGGGCCCCACGGCCCCTCGACCGGCCGGATCAAGGCGTTCAAGCTCAACTCGCTCGCCGGGGCGTACTGGCGGGGGGACGAGGCGAGGCAGATGCTCACCCGCATCTATGGGACGGCCTTCTTCAGCAAGGCGGAGCTCGAGGAGCACCTGGAGCGCCTCGAGGCGGCCCGGGCCCGAGATCATCGGCGGCTCGGCCCCGAGCTCGGCCTGTTCACGCTCAGGCCCGAATCGCCGGGCATGCCGTTCTGGCTGCCGCGGGGCACGGTGCTGCTCCGCCTGGTCGAGGGGGAGGTGCGCAAGCAGCTCGAGCGACGGGGGTACGTCGAGATCAAGACGCCGCACCTGCTCGACGAGGAGCTGTGGCGCCGGTCCGGCCACTGGGACAACTACCGCGACGAGATGTTCTTCACTGAGCCCGAGCACGGCGAGCACGGCGAGGCGCGCCGCTTCGCGCTGAAGCCGATGAACTGCCCTGGCGCCTGCATCGTCTACGGGTCGGAGCGCCGCTCCTACCGAGACCTCCCGCTCCGACTCGCGGAGTTCGGCCTGGTCTCTCGGAACGAGCGCGAGGGGGTCCTCCACGGCCTGCTGCGGGTCCGGGCGTTCACCCAGGACGATGCTCACATCTTCTGCACGCCCGACCAGATCATGGACGAGGTCGAGTCCATCTGCCAGGCGATCGACGAGCTGTATGCGCGCTTCGGGTTCGACCAGGTGCGGGTAGAGCTCTCGACCCGGCCCGACCGCTATATCGGGTCCGACGACCAGTGGGACCGGGCCGAGGGGAGCCTCCGTGAGGTGCTGGAGCGCCAGGACCGCGACTACGAGATCAGCCCTGGAGAGGGAACCTTCTACGGCCCGAAGATCGACTTCCACATCACCGACGCCCTTGGCCGCTCCTGGCAGTGCGGCACCTGCCAGCTCGACTTCCAGTTCCCCGAGCGCTTCGATCTCACCTACCAGGGCGCCGACAACGCGGAGCACCGCCCAGTGATGATCCACCGGGCGCTGCTCGGGTCCATGGAGCGCTTCGTGGGCATCCTGATCGAGCATCACGCCGGGCGCTTCCCCGTCTGGCTCGCGCCCGTGCAGGCGGCCGTGCTGCCGGTCGCCGATCGGCACGCTGATTACGCGATGGAGCTCGCCCGCGAGCTGGGCGAGGCCGGGGTGAGGTGCCGCGTCGACGCCCGCTCGGAGTCGGTCGGCAAGAAGATTCACGATGCCGAGGTGGCGAAGTACCCGTACATGCTGGTGGTCGGCGATCGCGAGCAGGAGGCGCGGGCCGCGTCCGTGCGCTCGCACGACGATGGCGACCTGGGGCAGATGTCCCTCGGGGACTTCGCCGCCGTGGTCAAGGGCGAGCGCCTGGGCTAGCAGGCCTTCCAGGCGGCGCAGGGCCTCACGAGCCGCACGCGCCGTGGTCCCGGGCTCCCCGCGGCTCACGCCTCTATACTGGTCACCGATGAAGGGCACCCGCACCACGCAGCGCCGCCGCTAGCGCTCGTGCTGCCGTTTCGTCTCCCGTCTCGTCCGTTCGATCCCGTCCGAGCCTCGCTAGCTTGACGCGCCTCACCAACTTCTAGTGGCGAATCCGCGCTTCGACCGGTCGCCTCCCGAGCGTGACCCGACGCGGATCAACGAGCGAATCCGCGTCTCCGAGGTCCGGCTCATCGACGAGGGGGGAAACCAGGTGGGCATCGTCCCCACCGAACAGGCCCTGTCGCTGGCCGCCGAGCGTGACCTCGACCTGGTCGAGGTGGCCCCCGACGCCCGCCCGCCGGTCGCCCGCCTGCTCGACTACTCGAAGTACAAGTACGAGCAGGAGCAGAAGGCGAAGGCGGCGCGCAAGCACCAGCAGCAGATCAACGTGCGCGAGATCAAGCTGCGCCCGAAGATCGCGACCCACGATTACGAGACCAAGAAGGGCCACGTCGAGCGCTTCCTTCGCAATCAGGACAAGGTCAAGGTGACGATCATGTTCCGGGGCCGCGAGCAGGCCCATCCGGAGCGGGGCCGGGCGCTTCTACAGCGGCTGTACGAGGACATCGAGGAGCTCGCGACGATCGAGCAGGAGCCCCTCCAAGAGGGCCGCAACATGAGCATGCTCCTCGCCCCGACGAGGGTCAAGGGCACAGACGCCGAGCGCTCTGCCGCCTGATCCCTCCCGGTTCGTCTGCTTCAATAGCCGTCCGATGCCGAAGATGAAGACCCACTCCGGGACCAAGAAGCGGTTTCGCAAGTCCGCGACCGGCAAGCTGCGCGGCCGGCGGGCCTACTCGAGCCACATTCTGGAGAAGAAGTCGCCCAAGCGAAAGCGGCGGATGCGCCGGCCGACCGAGGTCGCGCCGGCCGACCGGAAGCGCGTCCGGACGCTGCTCGCCGGGAAGGGCCGGTGAGGGGGCGGCCATGAGCCGGGCGACGAACGCGGTCGCGCGCAAGCGGCGCAAGAAGAAGGTGCTTCGGCAGGCGAAGGGCTACTGGGGGCGCAAGCACTCGAGCTATCGGCTCGCCCACGAGCAGGTGATGCGCTCCGGCAGCTACGCCTATCGTGACCGCCGGGCGCGCAAGCGCGACTTCCGCCGGCTGTGGATCATTCGCATCAACGCCGCGGCCCGGCGCGAGGGCCTCACCTATTCGGAGCTGATCCACGGCCTCGGCGCGGCCGGCGTCGAGGTCAACCGCAAGATGCTCGCGGACGTCGCCGTGCACGACCCCGAGGCGTTTCGCCGATTTGCCGAGCTAGCCCGGGAGGCCACCGCGGCCTAGAACGCGAGGCTCAATCTCCGATCTCCCGGGCGGCTTGGCTGACAAGCCGCCCTTTTTTGTGGTCGGAGACGATGCCCGAACGAACATGATCACCAGTCCCCACAACGACAAGCTGAAGCGGATCCGGGGCCTGCACAGGCGGCGCGAGCGCGAGCGCAGCGGGCTGTTCGTGGCCGAGGGCGAGGACCTGGTCGACGCGGCGGCGGCCGCTGGGGTCGAGCCGGAGCTGTTGCTTGTCGCGGACGAAGACATCGAGGCGTCGCTCCTGGACTCGGTCAGCGCGCTGGGGTCCGGGGCCCGAGTGATCGGGGTCTATCGACAACGCTGGGCCCGGGCCCCAATTCCGCGGGCGGGCAAGGGGTCGGCCGGGGCGACGCCGAGCCTCACCGTATACCTCCATGGCGTGGCCGATCCCGGCAACGTCGGGACGATCGTCCGCAGCGCGCACGCCCTGTGCGACGGGCCGGTCGTCCTCGGCCCCGAGTGCGCGGATCCGTACTCCCCGAAGGCGGTGCGGGCCAGCATGGGCTCGGTGTTCGCGCGCCCACCGGCGCGCGCGGAGCTCGCCGAGCTCGCGGGCACGAAGCTGGCGCTCGACGCGGGCGCCGACGCCACCATCGCCGAGCTCGACCTCGAGGCGCCGGTGGTGGTCTGCGTGGGCGCCGAGCGCGCCGGCCTGGCCGCGGACGTCCAGTCCTCGGCCGACGCAACCGCCAGGATCCCCATGCGGGCTGACGGGCCGGACTCGCTCAATGCCGCCGTCGCCGCCGCGGTGGCGATCCACGAGCTCGCGAATAGGATGGCCGGCCATGCCTGACGTCCAGGGAAGAATCGAGGAGCTTCGCCGTGAAGGCGAGGCCGCGATCGCTGTCGCATCCGACGCCGGCGCCCTGGAGGAGGCGCGAGTCCGGTACCTGGGCAGAAAAGCCGAGCTGACCGGGATCCTGCGAGGGATCGCCGAGCTCCCGGCCGATCAGCGCGGGCCCGTGGGATCGGCCGCCAACCAGGCCCGTGAGGCGCTGGAGGCGTCGATCGACGCCCGGCGGGGAGAGATCGAGGCCGGTGAGCTCGAGGAGCAGCTGCGCGCCGACGCCGTCGACGTGACCTTGCCGGGGTCGCCGGTCGCGCCGGGCGGCTCCCGCAACCTGCTGATCCGCACCCTGCGCGAGATCGAGGACGTCTTCGTCGGGCTCGGCTACCGCGTCATGGAGGGCCCCGAGGTGGAGCTCGACTACTACAACTTCACGGCCCTCAACCATCCACCAGGGCACGCGGCGCGGATGGCTCAGGACACCTTCTACGTCGACCCGCGGAGCCTCGATCCGGAGCTTCGGCTCGAGCCGGCACCGACGCGCCCCTTCGAACAGGCCTCCGGTCCCGCGCTGCCACCCGGCCCCGAGGACGTCGTCCTGCGCACCCACACCTCGCCGATGCAGGTCAGGTCGATGGAGGCCACCGAGCCCCCGATCATGATCGTCGTCCCGGGGCGCTGCTACCGCAGCGACCCGTTCGACGCGACCCACAGCCCGATCTTCCATCAGGTGGAGGGCCTCGCGGTCGGCGAGAGCATCACCCTCGCCGACCTGAAGGGGACCCTGGACGAGTTCGCGCGGGCGATCTTCGGGGCCGAGCGCGAGACGCGGTTCCGCCCCGGGTTCTTCCCCTTCACGGAGCCGAGCGTCGAGGTGGACGTCTCCTGCTTTCGCTGCGGCGGGTCGGGCGAGCTCCCGGACGGCTCGCGAGATCCGCTCTGCAAGGGCATCGGCTGGATCGAGATCCTCGGCTCGGGAATGGTGGATCCGAACGTGTACGGATTCGTGGCGGACCGGGGATACGACCCGGAGCGGATCCAGGGATTCGCCTTCGGAATGGGGATCGAGCGGATCGCGATGCTCAAGCACGGCGTCCCCGATCTGCGCAAGTTCTTCGACAACGACGTCCGGGTCCTGGAGCAGTTCCGATGAGGGTTCCGTACTCCTGGCTGCGCGAGTACTGTGCTCCCGAGCTGGGGATCGAGGAGCTGGCCGAGCTGCTCGCGCTGCGCACCACCGAGGTGGAGCGGATCTCGCGCGTGGGACCGCCCGCGAGTGACGGCTTCGTGGTCGGGCGGGTGCTCTCCGTCGAGCGCCATCCCGACGCGGACCGGCTCAGCGTCTGCGAGGTGGAGACGGGGGAGTCGACGAGGACGATCGTGTGCGGTGCCCCCAACGTCGCGGCTGGCCAGCTCGTGCCCGTGGCCCTGCCCGGCGCGACGATGCCCGGCGGTGAGGAGCTCGGGCGCGCCAAGCTCCGCGGCGTCACGTCCGACGGGATGATCCTGTCAGAGGCCGAGCTCGAGATGGGGGACGACGAGGACGGCATAGCCGTCCTCGAACAGATGCCCGCGGCCTCCTCAGCTGCGCCTCCGGGGGCCGCGGGGTCGGCTGCGGGACTGGCTCCCGGAACTCCGCTTGGGGACGTCCTGCCGGTCGCCGAGCAGGTGCTCGAGCTGGAGGTCAGCTCGAACCGGGTGGACTGCTTCGGCGTGTACGGCGTGGCGCGGGAAGTGCACGCGTTCACCGGAGCCCCGCTGGTGCCCCCGCCGTGGGAGCGGGATGCGGAGGCGCAGGGGAGCGGCAAGGCCTCCGACTACGCCTCCGTCACGGTCGAGGTTCCCGAGCTCTGCCCGCGGTTCACCGCGCGGGTGTTCACCGACGTGACGATCGGCCCGTCGCCCCTGTGGCTCAAGGCCCGCCTCATCGCGGCGGGCCAGAGGCCGATCAACAACGTCGTCGACATCACCAATTACGTGATGCTGCTCATCTCGCAGCCGCTGCACGCCTTCGACCTCGATCACGTGCCGGATGGGGCGCTGATCGTCCGCACGGCCGCCGACGGTGAGCGGATGACCACGCTCGATGGGGTGGAGCGGACCTTCGACGCCCAGTCGGTGCTCGTGTGCGATCGGGAGGGGCCCTCCGGGATCGCGGGGATCATGGGGGGCCAGGTGTCGGAGGTCTCCGACTCGACCACCAGCGTCCTGCTGGAGGTCGCGACCTGGAACGGGGTCAACATCCTGCGGACCTCGCGCCGGCTGGGATTGCGCTCGGAGGCGTCCAATCGGTTCGAGAAGCAGCTTCACCCCGATCTGGCAATGCATGCGCAGCGGGTGGCATCGAGGCTGATGGTGGAGCTGTGCGGGGCGAAGCTCGTGCCCGGGACCATCGACGTCGCCGCCGACCCGCCGCCCGCCCACCGCGTGGCGCTGCGGGCGGGGCGCGCCGAGGCGCTCCTGGGAATGCGGATCGAACCCGAGCTGTGCGCCACCTACCTGGAGCGGCTTGGCTTCGGAGTCGAGCGCGATGGAGACTCGTTGACGGCCGCGGTGCCTCCACACCGCTACTACGACGTCGCGCGCGAGGCCGACCTCGTCGAGGAGGTCGGGCGGATCCATGGATACGACGCGCATCTCCCGGCGACCCTCCCGCCGGGGTCCGGCCAGGGCGGGCGCCTGACGCGCGAGCAGTCCCTGCGACGGCGCGCCGAGGACGTCATGCGGGACCTCGGCTTCGACGCCCTGGTCACCCTGAGCCTCGTGGACCCGGGGCTTCCGGAGCGCCTGCGACTCGGCGTTGACGACATCCGACGGGCGCCGATCAGGGTGTCCAATCCGTTGTCGCTCGAGCACTCAGAGCTTCGGACCACGTTGCTCGGCTCGTTGCTCGACGTGGCTCGCTACAACCTCGCCCGGGGCGCCGAGCGCGTTGCCGTGTTCGAGTCTGCCCGCGCCTACCTCGCCAAGGGAAGCTCGCCGGCGGGCGGCCCGCTCGGGGGCCAGTTCGCCGGCCAGCGGAGGCCGCCCGCCTTCGAGCCGCACTGCCTCGCGGCGCTCGCGGTGGGCCCGCTCGCGCCGCAGAGCTGGGCCGCCGAGCAGCGCCCGGCCGACTTCTTCGCCCTGAAGGGCATCCTCGAGGGGCTCGCCGCCCAGCTGGGGGCGGAGATCGAGTTCGAGCCCGAGCCCCACCCTTTCCTGCACCCCGGTCGGTCGGCCCGGGTGCTCTTTGGGGGGCTCGAGGCCGGCTGGCTTGGCGAGATCCACCCCCTGGTTTGTCGTGACTGGGATCTCGACCGGGCGAGCGGATTCGAGATCCACCTCGCCGAGCTCGTCGCGGCCTCGCCGATCACGCTGGAGCAGTACGAGGACGTCACCACCTATCCGTCGGTCCATCAGGACCTCGCGATCGTGGTCGATGAGGACGTGCCGGCAGCGCGGGTCCGCGAGGCCGTGCTGGCGGGTGGCGGTGAGCTGCTGCGAAGCGCCGCCGTCTTCGACCTGTACCGGGGCGCGCAGGTCGGCGAGGATCGCAAGAGCCTGGCGCTGCGGCTCGAGTTCCGGGCCCCCGACCGCACCCTCACCGATGCCGAGGTGGCCGAGCGTCGCGAGGCGATCAAAGAGTCCCTGGGCGAGATCGGGGGGACGCTCCGTGAGTAGGCCGCAGGCCACGCAGGCCGGGCTCGCCGGGCAGCCCCTGGAGGGCGAGCCGCGCGCGCGGGTGCTCGTCGCCGGGGCCTCGGGGTTCGCCGGCGCGTTGGCCGCGAGGCTCGTGTGGCACCATCCGCGGCTCGAGCTGGCAGCCGCGACCTCGCGCCAAGACGCCGGCACGCGGCTTGACAGCCTCTATCCGCGCCACCGCGTCCCGGTCGAGCTCGAGGCGCTCGACCTCGACGCGACCGACTCGCTCGACGCGGCGGTGGTGGCGTATCCGCACGGCGCCGCGGCGGAGCTCGTCGCCGAGCTTCGCCGTCGCGAGCTCACCGTGGTGGACGTGTCCGCCGATTTCCGACTCCGCGACCTGGCCGCCTACGAGCGCACTTACGGCGATCACGGCGCTCCCGACCTGCTGGGCGAGGCCGTCTACGGGCTCCCCGAGCTACATCGGGACCGGATCGCGGGCGCCGGCTTGGTCGCCAACCCCGGCTGCTACCCGACCGCGGCGCTGCTCGCCCTCGCGCCTCTTGCCGAACGCGGCCTGATGGACGGCGTGGTGATCAGCGCCGCGTCAGGCGTCTCGGGCGCCGGGCGGGACGGCGGAGAGCGGCTTCACTTCGTCAACGTGGACGAGAACTTCAGCCCGTACGGCGTCGGCGGCCACCGTCACGCGCCGGAGATCGACCAAGAGCTGGCCGCGCTCGGGTGGAGCGGGAAGGCCACCTTCGTGCCGCACTTGGCGCCGCTCGATCAGGGGCTTCTGGCGAGCTGCTACGTGGACCTCGCCGCCGACGTTTCCGACGACGAGCTTCGGTCCCTTTACGAGGGGCGCTACGGGCCGGAGGCCTTCGTCGAGGTCGTCGAGGACGCGCCCGGCGTGCGTGACGTTCGGGACACCAACGCCTGCCGGATCATGGTCGCGCTGGACCGCCCGGCCGGCCGGGCGCTGGTATTCGCGGCGATCGACAACCTCTGGAAGGGCGCGGCCGGTCAGGCGATCCAGAACCTGAACCTGATGCGCGGCCTGCCGGAGACCGAGGGGCTCGAATGACGGGAGGCTTCTTCAGATCGCGCTGGGTGGATGCGCCCGCCGGCGTCGAGGAGCTCGAGCCGGCCGACCTCGCGCCCGGCTTTCGGGCCGCGGGGGCGGCCTGCGGGCTCAAGGGGGGCGGCGACACCGACGTCGGCCTCATGGTGTGCGACGACGATGCAGGCTCGGCGCTGCTTTTGACCCGAAACGCCGCTGCCGCGGCGCCGGTCAGGGTATGCCGGGAGCGCACCGATCGCGGCCGGATCCGGGCAGCGGTCGTCAACTCCGGCAACGCCAACGCCGCCACCGGCGCCCAGGGCTACCGCGACGCGCTCGAGATGCGCGACGCGGCCGCCGAGGCCCTCGACCTCGAGCCGGGCTGCGTCGCGGTGGCGGAGACCGGGACGATCGGCGTTCCCCTTGCGATCGAGGCGGTGCGGGCGGGGATCACCGAGGCGGCGACGAGCCTGTCAGCGAGCGGGGGGGAGGCGTTCGCGCGGGCGATCATGACCACCGATCGCAGCCGCAAGCGCTGCACCTTGAGGAGCGATGGCGTGACCGTCTCCGCCCAGGCGAAGGGCGCGGGCATGATCCAGCCGGACATGGCGACGATGCTGTGCTTCGTGCAGACCGATGCCCGGATCACTGATCCCGACGGGGCCCTTCGCTCGGCCGTCAACCGCTCGTTCGGCCGAATCACGGTGGACGGGCAGATGAGCACCAACGACACCGTCCTGCTCCAGGCGACCGGCTCGTCCGGTCGGCCCCTGCCCGAGGGCGTGCTGGACGCGGTGCTGCTGCAGCTCGCCCTGGAGGTCGTCGCCGACGGCGAGGGGGCCGCTCGGGTGGGGAGGATCGACGTCGAAGGAGCGGCATCGGCCGAGGAGGCCGAGCGCGTTGCGCGGGCGATCGCCAACTCTCCGCTGGTGAAGACGGCTCTTCACGGCGGCGATCCCAACTGGGGCCGGATCGCCCAGGCCGCGGGCATGGCGCTCGCCGGACAGGACCTCGAGGAGATCGGGCCCGACGCGATCGAGGCCGGCGAGCTGGGCTCGGATCTGCCCGAGGCGGAGGTCGCGCTGAATCTGGGGCGCGGCGACGGCGCCTCGCGCGTCTACTTCTCGGACCTCAGTCAGGCCTACGTCGAGCTGAACTCGGAGTACACGACATGAGCGAGCCGAACCCGAACGCCAGGGTTCACACGCTGCTCGAGGCGCTGCCCTACATCCGGGAGTTCCACGGCCGCACCGTTGTGATCAAGTACGGCGGCGCCGCGATGCGAGACGAGGCGCTCCGGGAGGGCTTCGCGACCGATGTGGTGCTGCTGAAGTACGTCGGGATGAACCCGGTGATCGTTCACGGCGGGGGCCCCGAGATCACGAGCTATATGGAGCGGCTCGGGATGGAGGTGCGCTTCGTCGAGGGCGTTCGCGTCTCCGACCCGGAGACGGTCGAGGTGGCGAAGATGGTCCTGCTCGGCAAGGTGAACTCCGACATCGTCAGCCGGCTGAACCGACATGGTCAGCCATCGGTGGGGCTCTCCGGAGACGACGGCTCGCTATTCCAAATCCGCCCCCATCCGGACGCCGAGCGGGTGGGCTTCGTCGGGGAGGTCGAGCGGGTCGACGTCGACGTCCTCAACCACATCGCGGAGGACTACATCCCGGTGGTCGCCTCGGCCGGGACGGACCGCGAGGGCAACTCCTACAACGTCAACGCGGACACCGCGGCGGGGAAGGTCGCCGCGGCGCTGCGCGCCTACAAGGCGATCTTCCTCACCGACATCGCCGGGTGGCTCGACGATCCCGACGACGCGAGCTCGCTGGTCTCGCGAGCGAGCGTGGACGAGGTCGTGGAGGCCCTCGATCGGGTCGGGGGCGGAATGCGGCCGAAGCTCGGCGCCTGCGTCGAAGCGATCCGCGGCGGCGTCTCCTCGGCCCACATCATCGACGGCTCGGAGCCGCACTCCCTGCTGCTCGAGCTGTTCACCGACGCCGGTATCGGGACCATGGTCACTCCATGAATAACTCCGCCGCCTCCTCCGCTCCCGCCCCGAACACCTTGCCCTCGCCTGCGGCTCGGGCATTTCCCATCTGCTCCCGCGTCCGGGGGCGGCGGGTTGGGGCCCGTTACGCGGCGGCAGGTCGTACTCGCCCATACCGCGACTTCGTCGCTAGCCCCAGCCGATGACCGTCTCGGAGCTGCAGGAGTTGGACGAGCGGTATGTCATGCCGACGTACGCGCCGGCGCCCGTGGAGTTCGTGCGGGGGGAGGGGGCGCGGCTGTGGGACTCGGACGGGAAGGAGTACCTCGACTTCTTCGCCGGCCTCTCGGTCCACAACGCGGGGCACTGCCATCCCAGGATCGTGGGTGCGATTCGCGAGCAGGCCGAGCGCCTGGCGGGGGTCTCGAACCTCTACTACACGGAGCCGGCGATGCGGCTTTGCGCGCGCCTCGCCGATTCAAGCCTCGGGGGCAAGGTGTTCCTGTGCAACTCGGGCGCCGAGGCCAACGAGTGCGCCATCAAGCTCGCGCGAAAGCGCGCCCATGGGCGGGGGATCGCCGATCCCGAGATCGTCGTCCTCGACGACGCCTTTCACGGCCGCACGCTCGGAACGCTGGCGGCGACCCCGCGGCTGGCGCGCGACGATCTCTTCGGCCCGTTGCCGGCGGGCTTCGTGTCGGTTCCCCGCGACGATCCCGACGCCCTGCGGGGGGCGGTCGGGGAGCGGACCGCCGCGGTCCTGGTGGAGCCCATCCAGGGTGAGGCCGGCGTGTTCCCGATCGGCGACGGGGTTCTGGCCTCGGCGCGCGAGGCCTGCGACGAATCCGGCGCGCTCCTCGTCTTCGACGAGATCCAGGCGGGGATGGGCAGAACGGGGTCGCTGTGGGCCTACGAGCAGCTTCCCGCGCGTCCCGACGTGATCACCGCGGCGAAGGCGCTCGGCGGCGGGCTGCCGGTCGGCGCCTGCGTCACCGCGCCCGACCTGGGGGACGTGCTCGAGCGCGGCGACCATGGCTCGACCTTTGCCGGCGCGCCGATCGCCGCGGCCGCGGCGCTCGCGGCCATCGAAGTCATCGACGACGCGGAGCTGCTTCGGCGAACGCGCGAGCTGGGCGCGGGCCTCATGGAACGGCTCGGGAGCCTTGGCGGCATCGCCGAGGTTCGGGGACGCGGCCTGATGGTCGGGGTCACGCTGGGGGACGGGCTCGAGGCGGCCGAAACCGCCGCTCGCGCGCTCGAGGAAGGGCTCGTGATAAACGTGCCGGGCCCGGACATGCTTCGGTTCCTGCCACCCCTCACGATCGGCCCGGACGAGGTCGACGAGGCGGCTGCAATCCTGGCTCGTGTCCTCGACTGAGGGCCCACCGTCGCCGGACCCCCGCCGCGTGCTGGCCGAGGGTCGGTCGACGCGCGCCGGGCCGCCGCCTCAACCACCGGAGGAGCCTCGGGCGCCCGACCGGCGCCTGAGGCTGGCGCTGATCCTCGCGGCGGCGCTGGCGCTCGGCCTCGGCGTCGCGGTGGCGGTCATCGTCGCCTCCGGGCCGGAGAAGAAGACGGTCACGCGGACGACGACCAGCGTCAGCACAGTGCGGCCGACGACCACCAACACGCTCGTCACCACGATTCCCACGATCACGACCACGATCACGAAGACCACGAAGACGATCACCGAGACGTCGACCGCCACCTCAACGGCGACGGTGACCCAGCGCGCTCCCGGGCCTCCGGCCGGGGGAACGAAGCAGGGCGGAGACTAGGCTCCGCCCCCCGATGGCGTGCTCGCCGTCGGTCGAGTAATACTCCCGGCCTGTGCGCGCTTCGATCCTGGGGCTCGACGAGCTTTCGGCGGGCGATGCAGAGCGGTGGAGAGAGCTGGCCGCCCAGGCTGCCGAGCCGAATCCGTTCTTCGAGCCGGAGTACGTGCTCCCGGCGGGGGATCTGATCGACGGACGACGGGTCGGGCTCGCCGTGGTTCGCGGCACCGGCGGCTGGTTGGCGTGTCTTCCCGTTCACCGCCCTCGACGGTGGCACCGGATCCCGATCGGGTGCGTGGCGACGTGGCAGCACCGATACTGCTTTCTCGGCACGCCCCTGGTGACCAGCGGCGGGGAGGAGGCTGCGGTCGCGGCGATTACGCGCGAGCTGGTCCGCCAGCGAGGCGCGGCCTTCGTGGGGCTCGACGCCCTCGCGGACGAGGGCACGGTTCGCGATGCGCTGCGGCTGGCGATCGAGCATCGGGGCGTGGAGGAGGTCAGGGTCAACAGGCACCGGCGGGCCGTGCTGAGGCGCTCGGCGAGGGGAGAGGAGCGCCTGGCGGTCAAGGGAAAGCACAGGCGCGAGCTCGACCGAAAGCGCCGGCGGCTCGAGGAGGACCTCGGGGGCACGCTGCGCACCGTCGACCGTGCCGAGGACGCCGAAGCGGTCGAGGAGTTCCTCGAGCTCGAGGCGTCGGGCTGGAAGGGCCGCGAAGGGACCGCGATGGCATCGCTGGAGCAGGACGCGGAGTTCTTCCGCGCCGTGTGCGGAGCCTTTCGGGAGCTGGGGCGCCTGCACCTCCTCTCGCTCGAGGCGGACGGGCAGCGGATCGCGATGGCGTGCAACCTGCGCGCGGGCGAGGGGATCTTCTGCGTCAAGATCGCCTTCGACGAGCGCTGGCGTCGCTACTCGCCCGGCGCCCTCCTCGTGCTCGATCACGTCTCGTGGTTCGACGGGCAGGAGAACGTGAGCTGGATGGATTCCTGCGTCCAGCCCGGCAACGAGCTCATCAGCCGGCTGTGGCCCGGCAGCCGGGGGATCGTCACCCTGGCCATCCCGGCGGAGTCCGCGGGGGGTCGCATGGCCCGTGCCGCGATCGCGGGCGCAGTGCGCCTGCGCGAGCGCCGGGCCGACTGATCCACCCACCTGCGCCGCTACCGTTCCGCGGACCGTGGCGAGGGCGGCGAACAGGTCCGAAAACGGGCAGGCGCCCGTGGGGGTGAGCGTCTTGACGCCGACCCTCAACGAGGAGGCGCACATCCTCGAGACCGTCAGATGCCTGCAGTCGCAGCGCCTCGACCAGGATGTGGAGTTCCTGTTCATGGACGGGCGCTCGGAGGACGCCACCCGCTCGATGCTGCAGCGCCTCGCCGCCGATGACCCGCGTATCCGGATTGTCGACAACCCGGAGCGGGGGATCCCCTTCGCGCTCAACATCGGGCTCGAGAACGCCCGCGGCGAGTTCGTGGCGCGCATGGACGCGCACACCACCTACCCGCCCGACTATCTCGCCCGGGGGGTGGAGCGCCTTCGCCGCGGCGACGTCGCCTGGGTGAGCGGGCCGCAGCTCCCGCGGGGGACAGGCAAGTGGTCTCGTCGGATCGCGCTCGCCCTGGGCACCCGGCTCGGGATCGGCGGCGCGGCGTTTCGCAACGCGCGCCACGAGCTCGAGGTCGACGCCGGCTACACGGGCGTGTGGCGGCGGGAGACCCTGCTGAGGCACGGGGGCTGGGACCAGGAGTGGCCGATCAACGAGGACGGTGAGCTCGCAGCGCGCATTCGCGAGGCCGGAGGGCGAATCGTCTGCATCCCGGAGATGGCCGCGCTGTACGTGCCCCGGGACAGCCTGCGGACGCTCGCCCGCCAGTACTGGCGCTACGGCAACTATCGGGCGAAGACCTGCCGGGCCCACCCCGAGAGCATGCGGCGCTCGCATCTGCTTCCGCCCGCACTCGCTACCGCCGTGCCGCTCGCGCTCATGGGGCGGAGCCGGGTGGCGCGAGTAGGGGTGGCGGCGTACGCCGCTGCCCTGTTGGCCACCACGGTCTCCCGTCTTGGGGCCGGAATCCGCGATGCGTGCTCGCTGCCAGCGATCCTGGCGACGATGCACCTGAGCTGGGGCTTCGGGTTCCTCGTGGGCGCGGGCCGCTTCGGTCCGCCGCTGCGCGCGATGCTGCTGTTGGCCCGCAAGCGCTCGCGGAAGCCGAGTGGAGCCGCCTGAGTGGGGGCTACACTCGCCCGCTGATGCACGAGGACCCGACCCGCCACATGGGCCAGAGTCCCGATCCGGCGCCGCCCCCGGACGGCGGATCGGCGACGGGAGGCATGGGCCGGGGGGTGAAATGGGCGATCGCCGCGCTGGTCGCCGTCGTGATCGGCCTGGGGGTCGCGCTGGCCGTGGTCGCCTCCGACACGGGGGACGGCACGACCACGACGACCGCCACGACCACGCCCACCACCACCCCGACCACGACCACCGCCACCACGACGACCACGCCCACCACCACCCCGACCACGACGACGACCGCCACGACGACCACCGCCACGACGACCACCACGTCGACCGCGACCACCCCAGGCGGGGGCGGCGGCGGCACGCCCGGGCCCTAGGGCCGGGCGCTCGGCGCGCGGCCGCGAACGAGCTCCGGGAAGGCCTCGGCCACCTCGGGCGGGGGCACGGGGTACCAGACACGCCTCGACAGCAGGCGGCGCTTGGCTCGACCGAGGACGAGGCGGACCCGCCGCAAGGCGCCGCGCACGGGATCTCTGCCGCTGAGTAGGTCGATCTCCCGGTCGGCCCTGTCGAGCTGGCGCTTGGCGGCCGTTCGCGCCTCGTCGGACACGTCGTAGACCGAGAGGATTCGTTCGCAGACCGCGCGCACGCCTCGAGCAAGCTCGAGCTCGTCCTTGGAGAGGGAGCCGGCGCGGTTGCGCAACACGACGAGCGTCCCGGGCGCGGAGACGATGCGAAAGCCCGCGATCGCGATTCGCACCCAGAGGTCGTAGTCCTCGGCCTGGTCGAGGCCGACGTCGAGGCCGCCGGCGCGCTCCACCGCGCTTCGCCGCGCCGTCTGCACGCCACCGACGTAATTCCCTGACGCCAGCGCCACCACGGGGTCGGCGGGGTCGTCGCCGGATCCGGTCACGTATCCGGGCAGCGGCCAGATCGTCCGCCTCACCCTGCCGCCGCCTGCGGCGTCGTCCAGCACCCAGGCCCGCGCGTGGGCGAGCCCGATCTCCGCGTCCGCGCCGAGCGTCGCCCCCATCGTCTCGAGATATGAGGGCATCAGCAGGTCGTCGCTGTCGAGGAAGGTTAGATACCTCCCCGACGCGCGCCCCATCGCGGCCTCGCGCGCGGCGCTCGGCCCGGTGTTTTTCTGGCGGATCACGCGGATGCGCTCGTCCTCGGCAGCCGTCCGCCGAAGCAGCTCCGACGTTGCGTCCGTGGATCCGTCGTCTACCGCGATCAGCTCGAAGCTCGAATCGGTCTGCGCCCGCACCGAGCGAACCGCCTGCTCGATCGTCTCCGCGGCGTTGTAGGCGGGGACGATCACCGTGTGCGTCGGGTCAGGCACCCTCACCCGTCCGATCGAGGGCCTCGGCCGGCCCGGTGTCGTCGGGGCCCGGCCGCGAACCGGGCCCTCGGCCGCGGCCCCGTGCGAGGATCATCGCCGGCAGCCTGATGATCGCCGCGCCCGTTGGCGGCGCGAGTAGCGAGAGGACCGCAACGTACAGCGCGCCTCCGAGCACGCCCTCGACCGCGAGCAGGGCCAGACCGGCCACGACGCCCTGGGTGCTCGCCTGGAGGACCAGGTGCTCGACCGGGTAGAGCCCCACCGCCATCAGCACCGCCGCCGTGGCCGGCGGCCAGACCTGCGCCCAAATCTCCCTCACGGGGAGCGAGACGAGCCGGGAGAAGGAGAGCACGGCGTAGATCGCGCCCGCGACGGCGCCAATGGACAGGCCGGCCGCGACACCGTTCAGCCCCAGCGGCAGCAGCGCGACCATCGCCGCGACAGTGACCGCCATCATGAACAGGTGCACCCGCGCCAGCACCGCGGGCCGCCCGTACGCCTTCGCGCCCTCGAGGCAGATCGAGAGCAGCGAGTTGCCGGCCGCGAACAGACACATCGCCATCAATGCGTGTCCGGCAGGGCGCCACACCTCGCCGAACAGGACCACGGTGAGCGGCTCGCCGAGCGGGAACAGGATCAGCGAGGCGGGCATGGCGGCCACCATCACCCAGCGGAGCGAGCGCAGGTACGCGGAGATGAGCCGCTCACGGTCATGCGAGATCCGGGCGAACGCCGGGAACAGGACATGTGAGGCAACCGCGAGCGTTGCTTCGAAGGGGGCCATCGCGAGGCGAAGCGCGTACTGGTACTGGCCGAGCGCCGAGGTGCTTACGAAGCGGCCCACCAGCACCCGGTCGGCCTGCTCGCCGACCCGCTGCACCACGCCCGCGGCGATCACGTGGCGGCCGAAGCGGACCAGCTCCCGCCACATGCCGAGGGAGGCGAGGCGCGGATGGGGGCGCCATCGCGCCAGCACCCAGGTGAGCGCCGCGTCGACGCCGATTTGAACGTAGTTGCCGATCACGAGCCCCCAGACGCCCATCCCGTTGGCCATCGCCACGATCGCCGCCGCGGCGAAGGCAACCGCAGCCAGCGGCTCGACCACGGTGCGGCGCAGGAAGGCGAGCTCGCGCTCCAGCATCGCGTTCGGGACCACAGTTGCCGAGCGGAGGAACAGCTGGCCGGAGATCGCTGCCGCGACCGCCCCCACCGTGCCGCTGCCGAAGAAGGAGCCGATCAGGGGCGCGAGCGCGAGCGCGAGGAGGCTGACGGCGATGCCGCTCGCCAACGTGGAGACAAGCGCCGTGTTGGCCGCCTCGGCGATCCGCTCGCGGCGCTGGATCAGGGCAGCGAGCATCCCCGACTCGGTGAACAGCAGGCCGACCCCAACCAGGATGGCGGCCTCCGCGTACTGTCCGAAGGCCAGTGGACTCGTGAGCCGGGCGAGTACCAGGTAGGTCGCGAGGGTGATGACCTGCGTCAGCGCGTAGCCCGAGCCGGCCAGACCCACGCCCCGAAGCACGCGCGTCCTGAGGCTCTCGGCGGGCGGCTCAGTCATCCGTTACCAAGGGATCAGACGTGCTCGGGCCGGAAGCGTCGCGTCTTCATGACCCCCACGTTCGGGAAACTAGAGCCTAATGGGGGCTCGGCCGGCGAAGGGGCGAAAGCTGCGTGTCGTGACCCTGATCGACCAGTTGGGCATCACCGGGGGCGCGGAACGGATCGCGACCGAGGTGGTGACCCGGCTCGACCCCGCCCGGTTCGAGCGGACTCTGTGCATCAGCAGGTGGACGCCTCGCGAGGAGGCGGATCCGCTGATTGCGCCCAGGGTGCGGACCCTTCGCGAAACGGGGGTGCGAATCGTCGGCATCAGGCGGCGGTCCCGAGTCGCCGTCTGGCACTGGGCGCCGCTGCTCTCCCTGCTGCGTACGGAGCGCATCGACGTGCTGCACAGCCATCAGTTCGGATCCAACCTCTGGGCCTCCATCCTGGGCAGAATTGCCGGTACGCCGGTCGTGATCGCCCACGAGCACAACTGGTCCTTCGAGGGCCAGCGGCTGCGCCGGCTCCTCGACCGTTACGTGATCGCGCCCGGGGCCAGCGCCTTTCTCGCCGTCTCGCGCGAGACCCGGCGCGGGATGATCGAGCTCGAGGGGATCGATCCCGAGCGGGTTCGCTTCGTGCCGCTTGGGATCGCGACGCCGGCCACCACGCCGGAAGCCGACGTCAGGGCGGAGCTGGGGATCGCCGATCAGGCCCCGGTGATCGGGACCACATGCACCCTGCGGCCCGAGAAGGCGCTCGACGTGCTGGTGCGCTCGGCCGCGATCCTGCTCGACGACTTCCCCGACCTGCGGCTTCTGATCGCCGGCGAGGGGCCGGACCGGGGGCGGGTTGAAGCCCTGATCGACCAGCTCGGCCTGGGAGAGACCGTGACGCTGTTGGGGGGCCGCGGGGACATCCCCGATTTCCTGCAGGCGCTCGACGTCGCCGTGTGCTCCTCCAACTGGGAGGGAAGCCCGCTGTCGGTGATGGAGTACATGGAGGCCGAGCTGCCAGTGGTCGCGACGCGGGTGGGGGGGATCCCGGACATGATCTCCAGTGGGCTGGAGGGGGTGCTGGTGCCGCCGGGCAACCCAGAGGCGATCGCCGCGGCGGTTGCGGACCTGCTTCGCCATCCCGACGAGGCTGCCGAGATGGGCCGGCGCGGCCAACGGCGCCGGCGCGAGGAGTTCGACCTCGACGTCACCGCCCGCCGGATCGGCGACCTGTACGAGGAGCTGTACGCGGCGTCGGGCCGGGGGGGCTGAGCCGTGCGGCTGCTCGTCTACGGCGACTACGCCTACCACGTCGAGGACGGCAGGCTCAGCGCCGAGGTGTCCTTCGCGCTGTTCGCCGCCAAGCTTCGGGACGAGTTCGAGCGCCTCGTGCTGATCGGCCGCCAGAGTCCCTCGGCCGAGCTGACGCCTTATCCGTGCGGCGACGGCATCGAGTTCGTGGCCCTCCCGTATTACGAGAGCCTCGCCAACCCGCTCTCCGTCGCCCGGGCGGCCGGCCGCTCCTTGACTCGCTTCTGGCGCACGCTCGCCGACGTGGACGTCGTCTGGTTGCTCGGGCCACATCCGCTCGCGGTGGCGTTCGCGCTGCTGGCCGCCGCGCGCGGCAAGCGAGTGGTGCTCGGCGTCCGCCAGGACCTGCCCGCCTACGTGCGAAACCGCCGACCCGGCCGCCGAATGATGATCGCCGCCGCGTCCCTGCTCGAGGCGTCCTTCCGCCTCCTCGCCCGCCGGTTCGGCGTGGTCGTCGTGGGGCCCGAGCTCGCCCGCCGCTACCGCGGGGCGCGGGCGCTCCTTCAGATCACGGTGTCGTTGGTCGAGGGCGATGACATCGTCTCACCCGAGGCGGCCACCGCGCGTTCCTACGAGGGCGAGCTCAGGCTGATCAGCGTGGGACGCCTCGACGCAGAGAAGAACCCGCTGCTGATCGCGGACGTCTTCCGCCGTCTCGTGGACGACGGGCGCCCCTGGCGCCTGACCGTGTGCGGGGACGGCGCCCTTCGAGGCGAGCTCGCGGGGAGGTTGAGTGAGCTGGGCGTGGCCGAGCGGGCGGAGCTGCCCGGCTACGTGCCGTACGGGCCCCGGCTGGTCGAGCTCTACCGCCGAAGCCACGCGCTGCTTCACACCTCGTGGACCGAGGGCATGCCACAGGTCCTCGTCGAGGCATTCGCCGCCGGCGTGCCGGTGGTGGCCACCGACGTCGGCGGGATCAGGGACGCGGTGGGCGAGGCGGCACGGCTCGTTCCCCCCGGCGACGCGCCCGCGGCCGCCGCGGAGTTGGAGGCGATCGCCGCCGATGCGGGGCTGCGAAAGCGCCTGGTCGAGGCCGGGCACGACTACGTGGTGCCCCGCACGGCGAGCGCTGAGGTGAGTCGAGTGGCCGAGTTCCTGCGCGGGCCGCCCGGCTCGGGTTAGGCGCCGGTCCGGGCCAGGGGCTCTGGGTCCGTCCACGCTTCCTCGGCCGAAGCGCTGCGCTCGCGTCTGGCGGCGATGGAGAGCATGGCGGGGCACAGCGCCAACAGCAGCCAGAGCTGCTTGCTGAACTGGTCGGAGAGGAAGAAGTCCATCGCCAGAAGCGCCACGAGGGCCACCACCACAGCGCGGCTCAGCAACGCCATCTCCGCGTCGCCGTCCCGGACGAACCTGCGCGCGGCCTGCACCCCGGTGCCGATGGCCGCGCTGACCAGGGCGCAGAAGAGCGCGAGCCCGATCACCCCGAGCTCCGCCAGGATCTCGAGGTAGATGTTGTGGGCGAAGCGCGGCTGGTCGATGATGAACTCGGTGTTCGCGATCGCCCCCGGCTCGCTGAGCACGTAGTGGGCCGACGAGTCGCGGAAGTTGCCCGCCCCGACGCCCGTCACCAGGTTCGCCTCCGCCATCCTCCAGCCCACCTTCCAGAGGTCGGTTCGCCCGTTGCCTCCGTCGGCCGTCGAGTATCTCTGGGCGACGCCGGGATCGAACACGCCGATGTAGATCGCCCCCACCGCCACGACGGCCAGCGCTCCGCCGACCGCGGCCACCCCTGTC
>JBOGZC010000043.1:0-30208 GCA_050697075.1 Solirubrobacterales bacterium
CGTACATGGCGAGCTGCCACGTCACGCTCGGATCCTCTGTGCCCGGACCAGCTCGGCGCCCGCCTCAGCCGTGACGGTACCCCCGACGCCGAGGATGCGCGCCACCTCGGTCGCGAAGTACCAGCCACCGGAGAGGACCTCGGCAACCGGGCCGTCGGCGATCAGCTCGCCGTCCCCCAGCAGCGCGACCCGCTCGGCGAACGAGGCCGCGAACTCGACGTCGTGGGTGGCGATCACGACCGCTGCGCCGCGGCTGGTGAGGCCGGCGGCCCAGGTCGCGAGGTCCTCCTTGCGGGCGCGATCCATACCGCGGGTCGGCTCGTCGAGGCAGACCAGGCCCGGCACCTCGGCGCCGGCCCTCCCCGCCATCACGATCGCGAGCGCCAACCGCTGGCACTCGCCCCCCGAGAGGTCGCGCGGATCGGCCGCGGCGGCCCACTCGAGGCCAACGGTCGCGAGGGCGAGGCGCCCGGCCTCGCCGGGGAGCTCCTCGTCAACGCGCTCGCGCACAAACAGGTCGGTGGGGCTCTGGGGGAGCAGGGCGCAACCGTGCGGGGTCGACGCGCGCCCCCGGACCGGCCGGACCCTCCCGGCCGCGGCCCGGAGCAGCGTCGTCTTGCCCGCCCCGTTTCGGCCCATGAGCGCGACCCTCTCCCCGCGGGCGACGGCGAGCTCGACGCCGCGCAGGACGTCGCTTGCGGAGTCGCCCTGGTCGAGCTCCACCCAGAGATCGCGGGCGTCGAGCGCGAGGTCCGCGGCACGCGGCACCCGCCCAGGGCCCGCTCCGTTCCCTCGATCCAGCGCGACGCCCGCCTCCGATGGTGCCATGCCGGCGCTTCGCAGGGCCCGCCGGGCACGCTTGACCCCCACCGGCGGAGGACCCAGGCCCGCCAGGTCGAACAGGCGCGCCCCCGGCGTTGCGAGAGCGGGGTCGGCCTCGAGGGCCCAGGAGAGGAACCGCTCCGGGTCGCCGTCGAAGGCGATCCCGCCGGCGACCATCGCGACCACGCGATCGGCCGCCGTGAGGCAGCGCTCCAGCCGGTGCTCGGCGAGCACGACAGCCGTCCCCCACTCCTCGTTCAGCCGCCGCAGCAGCGAGATCAGCTCATCGCCGGCCACGGGGTCGAGCTGCGAGGTGGGCTCGTCGAGCAGCACCAGCCGTGGTCGCCCCACCATCGCGGCCGCCAGGGCCACCCGCTGGAGCTCGCCGCCTGAAAGCGTGTCGAGGGCGCGATCGAGGAGGTGTGGGATGGCCAGCGCGAGCGCGACCTCCTCGACGGCGCGCGCCCGGGCGGCCGGTTGCTCGTCGCGCATCTCCAGCGGCAGCTCCAGCTCTCCTCGGACGGTGGTCGAGACGAGCTGGGTCTCGGGGTCCTGGGCAACCATGCCGACCACGCCGCCCAGCTCTGCCGGGCCGTTTTCCCGTACGTCGAGCCCTGCGACCTCGACCCCGCCCTTGACCCCGCCCCCGTGATAGTGGGGAACCAGGCCGCAACAGGCCCGAAGGAGCGTCGTCTTGCCGGATCCGGAGCGGCCGGCCAGCACGACCAGCTCCCCGGGCTCGACCTCGAGCTCGATCCCGCGCAGGCAATCCGCCTCGGCCCCTGGGTACCGATAGCGAAGGCCCTCGATCCGGACGAGGTGCTCCATCACCCCTTCCTCCTCCAAGCGTCTGCGGCGAAGGGCAGCGCCGCCGCGAGTGGCATCCAGGCCGCGAGCGCGAGCGTTCCCGGGTCCAGTTCCACGGTCATGAGCGGATACGGATCGAATGACCCGAGCCCGGCGACGCGAGCACCCAGCGCCACCCCGGCGACCGCGATCCCAACGGCGAGAAAGCGGCGGTCGTGGCGGGAGCGGCGAACCCCGCCGACGGACCGGGGCGGGCCGTTCGCATAGCCGCGCAGCTCGAGCGTGGCGGCGACGTCGACGGCCCGATCCAGCGACCCCGCGACCAGCCGCCTTGCGAGGGCCGCTCGCCCGACCGGGGCGGCCCCGGGGCCGCGCAGGGCGGCGGCCTCGTTGAGCCGCAGATAGTCCCCCGCCGCCAGGGGCACGAGGCGCGCGATCAGCGTCGCGGTCAGTGCCGAGCGGCGAGCCAGCGGCCGCATCAGCCGCAGGACGCGGTCGGGGTCGACGCTCGAGGAGTGAACCGCGAAGGCCATCAGGACGACGACGATCCGCAGCGCGAGCACCCCCCCGTCGGCGAGGGCCTCGGCGCTGACGTCGGTCGAGCCCAGCAACGGCAGCCAGAGCCCGTGCACCACGACGGTGTCGCCGCGCTGCGAGACGAGGCCGTTGACCACGACGATGAACACCCCGAGCGTCACGCCCCAGCGCGCAGCCGCGCGCAGCGCCCGCGTGGCCTTGGCGCCGATCCCGGCGACGATGGCTCCGGCCCCGGCGCCGGCGAGCACGATCGGGTTCGAGTAGGCGAACGCGGCGACGACGAACGAGCCCAGGTAGACGGTCGCGGCCAGGGCGCCCGCGTCGCCCAGGGGGGTGCGCCGGGGCACGTAGGCGACGGGCGATCTCATGCGGTCTCCCCGCGACACGGGACGCGAGCGCCGGTGTCCGCGGCCACCGGAACGCCCACCGCGCGCCCGCCAGGGGGCGCCGCAACGGCGTAGCGGTTGCGCAGGTCATTCGCGTCGAGGACGCGCGCCGCCCGCCTCACCCCGGCCTGGTCGGTGCCGGTGACGAGCCAGGCGGAGCGCCCCTCGGAAGGCTCAACCGCCGCGACGAGCCCGGCGCCGACCCGATATCCGCACCTCGGCTCGGCGCGCGGGTCCGCGAGCACCAGCTCGAAGCGACCATGGCCACCGGGCTTGAAGGTCGCGAACACCCCGCTGGAGGCGGGGCCGTCGAGCGACGCGGCCGGATCGCCGCGGATCGTGCGCCACGGCCCCACCAGGACCTGAAGGGATGGTTCCGGTGGGCGGCGCGAGCCGAGGTCCGCCATCCTCACTTGCGCGCCGATCTCCCTGAGCCGGTCCGACACGGTGGCGCACACGGAGCGAGCGGTCGCGCACTCGACACCCACCGGGAGCCGGCTGCTTGGCGCACTCGACGCCTGCGCGAAGGGCTCGGGCCAGGAGCCGACGACCGCCGGGACGCTCATCGCGTCGGTCCAGTCGCGGTAGTCCCACCAGATCCGGTCGCCGCCATGGACGTGCACGTCCGCGGCTCCCACTGGCGACTCGATTCCGTTCCGGTAGAAGAACCAGTCGTAGCGCCGCCCCCCGTGCTCGCCGCCAGCCAGCCCGTCGATCGATTGAACGAAGCCGCCGCCGTACCGAGTGGAGATGTCCGCATCCCGGTCGAGCAAGCGGATCACGGTGTCGGACTCCGCGGGGTCCTTGTCGGTCGCTTCGACGAGCGTCCTGGACCCGTAGTCCCTGGTGACCGACAGGGTCGCCGTGCCGCTCGACGACGGGCCGGCGCCGAAGCCACAGCCCGCGACGGTGACGGCCAATGAGAGCACCGCCCCCGTCGCCAGGCTACGGCCGAGGGTCACTTCCTGATCACTCGCTCGCAGCTCGTGGAGATGTGATCGTTGTTGTCGCCCGCGCGGATGATCACCTGGTCCTCGCCGACCCCGCAGGTCACCTGGTCGCGGCCGCCGCTGCGAATGTCGACCTGATCCTTGCCGCCGCGGGCCGAGATCGAGTCCCAGCCGCGCGTTCCGTCGATCACGTCCGCGTGGTCGCTCCCGAGGATCCGCTCGCCGTGGGCGTCGGGGCATGCGGATGGGTCGGCGGCCACACAAACCGCGACGTGGTTCGACGGAATGTTCTGCCCACGGGTCGCTCTCAGCGAGCTCGTCCCGGCCGAGCTCGAGACCATCGCGTGCCCATTGGCGTCGGTCGGGGCTGCCGCGTCGGTCACGGAGGCCCCGGCCGCCGGATGGCGGGTTCCGTTGTCGGCGTACGAGTACACCGTGACCTGGAACGGCACGTTCGGCCTCGCCCTCGCCGGTGCCTGGAGGGCGAGCTCGGGCGGCGGTGGAAAGCTGGGGGTCAGGTACCAGAGGATGTCGTCCCCCTGGCGCACCTTGAGCTGGCTGCCGGAGACCTGAGCCCCCACGTGGTTTCGCTTCACGTACCAGAAGCTCGAGCCCTTGCTCCGGAAGCCCCCGATCCCGCAGACGCCGAGGCCGAACCCCTGGTCGGCGAAGGCGTCCGTCACCGAGAGTGGGGCGAGGCCGGGATCGCTGGGAAGCGCGTCCCGCAGGGCGCCGAGCGCCGTGGGGCCGGTGAGCTCGACGCGATCGCCGCTCCCGCCGGTGCCCTGGCCGAAGCAGCGCGCGTCCGGATCGGTCCGGATTCGGGTCGTGCCCGTGTACTGGCGGAACTCGGCGAGCGTTCTGCCCGCGGTGTTGACGACGCGAAGGTCGGCGCCCCTGGAGTCCGCTAGGGCAACGCTCGACAACGAAAGTGCGCACGTGAGGGCCGCGGCGGTAAGCCCGCCGAGCCGCAATCCAGGTATGACCATCTGAGCCACCCTTTCCTCGAGGGTCGAATTGGCTGGCCGGCGGACAGGTCTCCTGGCTTCCGGGAATCGGCGCCGCGCCTTCCCAGGGACGCGTTGGCGTCTCCAGTGGCTCGACTCACGTCGTGCGACGTCGCTTTACCCGGTCACAGTGGCGGGACCGCGCCGGCTTCGCACCGGACTTCCCTTGACCACCGGCCGTATGTCGCCGAGCAGTCTATCCCGACGTGAAAGGTCCCAGCCCGCTCCCGGTATGGGCTGGGGCGGCCGGCGCGCTCGGGCCGGGCGCGGGTCTAGCTTGTCCGCTCCTCGACCTTGCGCTTGAGCTCCTCGACGACCTCGGGCATCGACTTCCGCATCCGCGACAGCTCCCAGTGCTCGATCTTGATCACGCGCAGCCGGGAGGTGGCGGTCACGGTCGCGGAGCGCTCCTGCTTCTCCAGCAGCCCCTGCTCCCCGAACACGGCCCCGGGGCCCAGGTCCGCCAGGTGCTGGCCGTCGCGCTCGACCTTGGCGGTGCCCTCCTCGATGGCGTAGAAGTGGTTTGAGTAGCCGCCCTCCTTCACCACCACCTCGCCCTCGGCGAACTCGTCCGTGGTGGCGAACGGGGCGATCTTGCCGAGCTTCTCGTCGGGCACCTCGGCGAACAGCGGGATGGTCTTCAGCAGGCTTACGTCCAAGGCTCCTCCCGGGGTCTGGGTGAGCAGGGAACCTAACCGATGCGAGCCCGGCCCGCCACCGCTCCGGCCCGCGCAAACGACGAGCAGCCGGTCCGCTACTGGCTCTCGGCTTGGATATCGAGGCTGAACTGAACCTCGTCGTCGACGATGTCGGCGTCGAGCAACTTGTCGTCGAGGAAGCTCGCGGTCTCAGGTGCGAGGAAGATCCGCTCGTCGGCGAGCACCTCGTCGCCCTCCTCCGGCTCGGCGACAACGGAGAGCCGGAGGTCGGTTCGTCGCGCCTCGCCGTCGCCGTCAGCCTCCGCGTGCTGCTCCTGGGTGATCCGAAGGCCGGCGCCGTCGGGAAGGCCCGGGGCGCCGACGATCCCCTTGATCGCCGCGGCGGCATCCTCGGTGATCGCGAACACCTCTAGCCGCTCCTCGGATCGGGCGTGGCGGGCATCACCGGCCGACCCTATCGTGTCGGCGATTCGGCGACTCGGAGCCGACGTGCTCGGGGGTGGCCGGATGACTGACGGCGAGCCACGACCGATCCCGATAGGCTCGCGGCAAGCAGGAATCCCCGAGCGAGGAGAGTCGCCATGCCCCCTGTCAAGTCACGCGCGCCCCGTCGTCGAACCGCGACTCGAACGACCCGTCGTCGAACCGCGACCCGAAAGGCCTCGGCCGCCAACGAGCCGGCCGCGCTCCGCCGGCTCAACAAGGCGCTCGACGAAGCCCAGGACGCGCTCACGGCACTCCGCAAGGACGTAAACCGAGACGTCAGCGCACGCGCCCGCGGGCTGCAAAAGGTCGTCGAAAAGTTGGTCAACGGGGCGCGACGCGACGGCCGCAAGCTCGGATCGGCGATTCAGCGCGACCTCGCGCAGGCGCAGCGCCTCGCGACGGGGACCGGCTCGAAGGCCCCGGCCCGCAAGGCCCCGGGCCGCAGGACCGCAGCGCGGAAGGCCCCTGGCCGCAAGGCCCCGGCCCGCAGGACCGCGGCGCGGAAGGCCCCGGCTCGCAAGGCCCCGGCCCGGAGGACCGCGGCGCGGAAGGCCCCAGCCCGCAGGACCGCGGCGCGGAAGGCCCCTGCCCGCGGCGCCGGCCGGACGCGCGGCTCCTAGCCTCCGCCCTCCCCCGAGAGGAACAACGACTCACCGGCGCCCAGCACCCTGACGTCAACCCCGGGGGCAACGCGAGTGGCCTCCCGGGCGAATCGATGGCCCGCGTCCGTCGTCAGCCACGGCCACAGCCGCGGGGCGCCGATCGGGGTGTAGGTGCCCCAGTGGATCGGGATCGCGATCCGGGGCCTGAGCATGCGAAGTGACTCGGCCGCCGTGACCGGGTCCAGGTGGCCCGGTCCGAGCCGCGGGCCCCATCCCCACACGGGCAACAGCGCCACGTCCAGCCGATCGCCGATCGCGGTCATCTCGTCGAAGAGCGCGGTGTCGCCCGCGAAGTAGACGCGAGAATCGCCCTCGATCACATAGCCCAGCGCACCCACCTTCCCCGCCCCCGGCCGCCCCCCGCGGCCGTGGTGCGCCGGGACGGCCACCACCCGAAGCCCCCCGAGCGACACGCTCTCGCCCTCGTCGAGCTCCACCACCTCGCGGAAGCCGCGTCGCCCGAGGAACGACCCAGAGCCGAGCGGGGCGACGATGCGCGTCCCGGCCGGCAGCATCCGCAGCGATCGCACGTCGAGGTGGTCGTAGTGAAGGTGGGAGATCAGCACCGCGTCAGGGCTTCCCGCCGCGCCCAACGCACCAAGGGGAGGCCGGCGCCGCAGAAACCCAAGGAGGTGACTCCGCAGCAGGGGGTCGGTCAAGAGGCATGCCCCCGCCGTCTCGACGGCCACCGTCGAGTGGCCGAAGTAGGTGACGCTCGTGGCGGCGGGCTCCCTCCGGGGCACCACCACATCACATCAGCCCGCGCCTGCGGGCCGCCGGGGCGTGGATAGGGTGGTCGAATCGAGGCCGCATCCAGCGACATACAGGGCCCCGGTTCATCTCGGATCGGGCCGCGGGCGGTCCGGGCCTGCTTGTTGGCGGCCGGCATCGCGGCCGCCCTCGTGCTGCTCAACCTGCTCGGCGTGCCGGTTGCAGACTGGATCCGGACGCTGTTCGACCAGGTCGCCGAGGTCCCAGCTTGGGCGATCGGCGGCGGCATCGCCCTCGAGACTCTCCAGACAGGCTTCGCGGCCCTCGCCTGGCTGGCGATCCTACGTGCCGCCTTCCCCCGCGCCGGGGTCTCGTTCCGGCTCGTGCTCGCCTCCTACGCGACCGCCGTCGCGCTCAACGACTTCCTCCCGGCCAACCTCGGGACCTGGGTGATGCTCGTCATGTTCGCGACGGTGATCGCGGGCGCGACCTTCGCCGCGGTGTTCTCCGGCCTGGTGGTCCAGAAGATCCCGTTCTCCGTCTTCAACATCGCGCTCTACCTCTACCTGTTCCTCTCGGTCAGCGGCTCGTTCTCGATCAAGCTCGGGTTCGCCTCCAACCACGCGGCGCTCCTGGCCACGGTGCTCGGCGGCGTCGTCGTCCTGCTGGCGCTCCTGGCGCGGGTCTTCTGGAGGCGCCTCGCGAAGCTCCGCGCCGAGCTGGCCACCGGCGGAGCCATCCTGCGCCAACCCCGGACGGCCCTCCTCCGGATGGCCCTGCCCGAGCTCGGCAGCTTCCTGGCGCGGCTGGGGATCATCGCCGTGTTCCTGGGCGCGTACGGCATCCCGGTCACATTCCATAACGTTGCCTCCGTCAGCGCTTCCAATTCCGTCTCCAACAGCGTTGCCGTCACCCCCGGCGGCGTCGGGGTGACGCAGGCGATGAACACGGCCGTGCTCGCGAAGTCCACCGGCTCGACCAACGCGACCGCGTACTCGGTCTCCCAACAGCTGATCACCTCGGCGTGGGACGTCGTCTTCGCCCTCGTGCTCGTCTCCTGGGTGTTCGGCTGGTCGACAGGCCGCGAGCTCGTGCGGTCCTCCTATGGAGAGGCAAAGGTCAGGAGCCGCGACTTCACGGAGGGGCGCCGATCCCGGCGGCGCGCCGAGAGAGCGCAGAAACCATGACCGCGTCCGCCTACGGCGAGCGAGCGGCCCGCTGGCAGCCAGCCAAGCCGCGAGTGCGGCCGACGAGGCTGGTCGTGGCCTGGATCGTCGCGGCGGTCGCCGTCCACGTGGCCGCCGCGCTCGTGCCCGGCGTCAGGCTCGAGGAGCTGGGCGGCGCGTTGTTCGTGGCGGCGGCGATCGCGGTCTTCAACGCGGTGCTGCCGCCGGTTGTGGCTTCGCTTCGGCTCCCGTTCACGGTCGCCTCGGGGTTCGTCCTGGTCCTCCTGATCGACGCCGCGGCCTTGCTCCTGGCCCACGAAGCGCTCCCCAAGGCGATCGACGTCGACTCGTTCGGCAGCGCCCTCCTCGCCGCGCTGGTAATCGCTGCGGCCTCGATCGCGCTCGAGGTCGTGTTCGGCACGAATGACGACGACGACTACGCGCTCCGCGTCGTCCAGCGGGTGGCCCGTCGCCAGGGAGCGGCGGCCCCGACCGACGTCCCCGGGATCGTCTTCCTGGAGATCGACGGGCTCGCGCTCCCGGTGCTGAGGCACGCGATGAGGGACGGAAGCGCGCCGACGATGGCGCGCTGGCTCGCCGATCGCGGCTACCGGCTCGCCGAGTGGGAGCCCGACCTCTCCTCCCAGACGGGAGCCAGCCAGGCGGGCATCCTGCTGGGGTCCAACGACGACATCACCGCGTTCCGATGGGTGGAGAAGGAGACCGGGAAGCTGATCTCCTGCTCGGCGCCGGCCGACTGCGCGGAGATCGAGCGTCGCCACGCGCAGGGGGCCGGGCTGCTCGTGGACGGCGGCGCCAGCCGGGGCAACCTGCTCTCGGGCGAGGCCGACGAGGTCATCCTCACGGTCAGCCGCATGGAGGCCGAGCGGGGAGCGAACCCCGGATACCGCGCGTTCTTCGCCAACGGCTTCAACGTCACGCGGGCGCTGGTCCTCTTTGGCTGGGAGATCCTGTTGGAGGTGACCGCGGCGATCCGCGCCGCGCGGCGCGACGTGCGCCCGAGGGGGCATCGCGGCGGGATCTATCCGCTGCTGCGAGCCACCATGTGCGTCGTCGTCCGGGACCTGATCACGTACGGCGTGCTCACCGACATGATGTTCGGTCGCCCCGCCGTGTACGCGACCTTCTCGAGCTACGACGAGGTGGCTCATCACTCCGGGCTCGAGCGCACCGACACGATGGAGGCGCTGCGCAAGCTCGATCAGCAGTTCGGGCGCATCGAGCGCGCCCGGCGATACGCGCGCCGCCCGTACGAGATCGTGGTGCTCTCCGACCACGGCCAGACACAGGGCGCAACCTTCAAGCAGCGAAACGGATACGGCCTCGATGAGCTGGTGGAGCGATCGCTCTCCGGCGGACAGGTGGAGGGGGTCGCGGGCGGCGACGAGCAGCGGGCGATGGCGGGGCACGCGGTCGAGGAGGCCACCGGTCGCGCGGCAAGGAAGCGCGCCAAGGACGACGTCTCCGACCGGGAGGTCGTCGTGCTCGGGTCCGGGAACCTGGGCCTCATCTACCTGATGGAGCAGCGGCAGCGCCTGACGCTCGAGGAGCTGAACGAGCGCCACCCGGGGCTGATTCCCGCGCTCCGCGAGCACCCGCACGTCGGCTGGCTGCTCGTCCGCTCGGCCGAGCGCGGCCCGGTCGCGCTCGGGGCGCGCGGGGCGCATTACCTCGCCGATGGCGGGGCCGAAGGCGAGGACCCACTGGGCCCCTTCTCCCCGACCGCCCCCGGCCATCTGCTGCGGACCGACGGGTTCGCGCACGTTCCCGACATCCTGGTCGGCAGCTTCTACGACCCCGATCTGGACGAGGGCTGCGCGTTCGAGGAGCTGATCTCCTTCCACGGCGGCCTCGGAGGCGCCCAGACGCGCCCCTTCATCCTCTACCCGGACAGCCTCCCGGGCCCGGCCGAGCCGGTGGTCGGGGCCGCCGCGGTGCACCGGCTGCTCTCCGGCTGGCGCCGAACGCTCCAGCCCACCGGCGCCCAGTAGCGCTCAGCCGCTGGCCGAGCTCGGCCTGAAGCGCACGGGCAGCGTCTTCAGCTGATTGACGAATAGCGAGCGCGCCGGCGCGGGCTCGCCGGCCAGCTCGACGTCCGGGAAGCGGCGCAGGGTCTCGGCCAGCAGGGTCCTGAGCTCGAGCCGGGCGAGGGCCGCGCCGAGGCAGAAGTGGCGCCCGCCGGCGCCGAACGCCTGGTGGTCGGGCTCGCGGGTCACGTCGAGCCGCTGAGCGTCCTCATAGACGGCCTCGTCGCGATTGCTCGAGACGTACCACAGCAGCACCTTGTCGCCCTCGCGGATCGTCTTCTCGTGCAGCTCGATGTCCCGGGTCGCGGTGCGCCTGAAGTGGGCGAAGGCCGGGTAGAAGCGAAGCAGCTCCTCGACGGCGCCCGGGATCAGGGAGGGATCGTCGAGCAGGACCTGCATCTGGTCGCGGTCCTCGATCAACCCGCGCATCCCGCTCGTGAACACCGCCCGGGTGCTGTCGTTGCCCGCGGCGCCCAGCAGGCCGATGCCCATGTAGATCTCGGAGTCAGTCAGCCGCTCGCCGTCGACCTCGGCATGGACGAGGACGCTGATCAGGTCGTCGCCTGGGCTCTCTCGCCGCTCGGCGATGATCTCCATCGTCTCGTTCCAGGTGCGGGTCAGCATCTCCGCCAGCGCCTCCTCGCTTGGGCGCAGGTCCTCGTCCCCGAACCCGAGGGCCAGGTTGGTGTCCTCCATGTGGCGGCGGTCGTCCTCCTCGGGAGTGCCCATGAAGGAGCCGATCACCCGCGAGACGACCGGCCCGGCGACATCCGTGACGAGGTCGCACTCGCCGCGCTCGGCCACGCGATCGAGCGTGCGGTTGACGATCCCGCGGATCCGATCGGAGTGCTCCGCGATGCGCTTTGGCGTGAAGCCCCTCTGGAAGAGGGCCTTGATGCGATCGTGACGGGGCGGATCCATCGAGATCATCTGCTGGCGCTGCGCCTCGAGCGGGATGCCGAAGTCGTCGAGGACGAGGATCCCGCCGACCTCCGACGAGAAGGTCTTCCAGTCGAGGCTGACCTCGCGGACGTCCTCGGCCCGGGTGATCGACCAGAACCCTGCCTCCTGGGGATGGTCCCCCAGCGGGCTCCAGTGAACGGGTGCCTCGCGGCGAAGCCGGGTGAAGACGTCGTGAGGGGGGCCGTCGGCCCAGAGCGCGAGATCCCCGAGGTCGACTTGGTCGAGGTCCCGTACGGCGATCGTGGTCATGCGCTCCTCCGTTGGCTCAGGCGCTCCGCGCTGGATCCGTCACACTACAGATGTAGTGGAGGCTGTGCAAACGGAGAGCGCCGCCCGTCGCACGCTCGTCGCGCAGGCGGCGCTGGAGGTCCTCGAGGCCGAGGGAGGGCGCGGGCTGACCCACCGCGCGGTCGACCGCCGAGCTGGGTTGGCGGAGGGATCGACGAGCAACTACCACCCAAGCCGTGAGGCGCTCCTGACAGCCGCGCTCCACCGTCTCGTGGAGCTCGAGCGACCCGGCGTGCGGGCGATGGAGGACCTGGCGCCGGGTGGACCGTACGAGCCGCGCCGCGCGGCCGAGCTGGTCGCCGGGCTGGTCCAGGACTGGCTCGCTCCCGAGCGCTTCGGCCTCACGGTGGCCCGTTACGAGCTGATCCTCGAGGCTCGGCGTCGCCCGGAGTTCCAACCGGCGCTGAACGAGGTTCGGCGTGAGTACCGGCTGCTCGCGGAGGAGCTCCTCCCCGCCGCCGGCTGCCGCGACCCCCGCCGGCACGCCCCCCACCTCCTGGCCGCTCTCGACGGACTGATGGTCAATCAGCTATTCGAGCCCGCAACCGCCATGTCGAAGGCGCAGATCGTCGACCACCTGGCGCGCTTCTTCGAATCCTGCTGACGCGAGCGCGCGTTCTCGGACGCGGCTGTCGATTTCGCCCCTTGCCGTTCGTCGTAGAGACGATCACAATCCCACAAGGAGGTCACTCGATGCACTACATGCTCCAGATCTTCTCGACTGACGCCGCCGGCGAGTTCGACGGCCTTCCGGAAGCCGAGCAGAAGGCGATCCTGGGCGAGTACATGGCGATCATGCAGGCGCCCGGCGTAACCGGCGGAGCGCAGCTTCAGCCGGCGACGGCGGCGACGACCGTCCGGGTCGAGGACGGCAAGACGCTGACGACGGACGGGCCCTTCGCCGAGACGAAGGAGGTGCTCGGCGGCTACTACCTGGTCGAGGCCGACGACCTCGACGCCGCGATCGAGCTGGCGGCCCGCATCCCGGCCGCCCGCTTGGGCGGTGCGATCGAGGTCAGGCCGCTGGTGGAGCGCTGAGCGGCCTCGAACGCGCATTTCGCGACGAGTGGGGGCGCGTCCTCGCCTCCCTGATCGGCTTCCTCGGCGACTTCGACCTCGCCGAGGAGGCCGCTCAGGAGGCGTTCGCCATCGCCGCCGAGCGCTGGCCGCGGGACGGCACCCCCGCCAGCCCCGGCGCCTGGCTCGTGACCACCGCGCGCAATCGCGCGATCGACCGCATCCGCCGCGACAAGACGCTGGCCGCGAAGACGAAGCTGCTTCACGTACCCGAGCCCACGGAGGATGAGGTGGACGACGCGTCGATTCAGGACGAGCGACTGGAGCTGATCTTCACCTGCTGCCATCCCGCGCTCGGCCTCGACGCGCAGGTGGCGCTGACCCTGCGCACGCTCGCCGGATTGACGACGGCGGAGATCGCGCGCGCGTTCATCGTGCCGGAAGCGACCATGGCCCAGAGGCTCGTGAGGGCCAAGCGCAAGATCAAGTCGGCCGGAATCCCGTTCCGCGTCCCGCCCGACCACCTGCTCCCCGACCGGTTGGTGGCGGTGCTGGCGGTCGTCTACCTGATCTTCAACGAGGGCTACAGCGGGCGAGGCGATCTCGCCGGCGAGGCGGTTCGGCTCGGGCGCGCTCTGGCCGGGCTGATGCCGGACGAGCCGGAGCCCCAGGGGCTGCTCGCCCTGATGCTCCTGCACGACGCCCGGCGCGACGCGCGCTTTCGCGACGGCCAGCTCGTCCTGCTCGCCGACCAGGACCGGTCGCTGTGGAGCTTCGCCCAGATCGATGAGGGCCGGGCGGTTCTCGACCGGGCGACCGCGCTGGGCGGTCGGGGGCCTTACGTGCTGCAGGCCATGATCGCCGCGCTGCACACCGGCGAGCCCCCGGACTGGCGCCAGATCGCGGCGTTGTACGACGAGCTCGCCTCGCTGACCGGCTCTCCGGTTGTCGAGCTCAACCGCGCGGTTGCGATCGCCCAGGCAAGCGGCCCGCGCGAAGCGCTCGAGCTCGTCGACCGTCTGGAGCTGGACGGCTACCACTACTTCCACGCAACGCGGGCAGATCTCCTGAGACGGCTCGGCCGCGCGGAGGAGGCCCGCGCCGCCTACGAGCGAGCGCTCGAGCTGGCGCAGGCCGAGTCGGAGCGCCGGTTCCTCGAGGGGCGTCTGGCGGCGGTCGAGGGATTGCGATAGAAGTGGCGCGATGGCCGGACGCTTCGAAGCCACGACCGAGATCGACCGCCCCATTCAAGAGGTGTTCGACTTCCTCGCGGACGGCGAGAACGACCGCAAGTTCAGCGCGCGGATCATCGAGATCGCCAAGACCACCGACGGACCGTCCGTCGTGGGAACGGTCTACGCGAGCACCGCCAAGGATGCGGGGATGACGATGAAGCACGAGTTCGAGCTGACCGAGTTCGACCGCCCCGACCCGGATCCGCTGGAGGGAGCTCACCAAGCACCCGATCGTCGTGACCGAGGGCGGCTACGACCTCGCCCCCGCGAGCGAGGGCACCCGGTTGAGGTTCTTCAACGACCTCCAAGGCCGCGGCGTCGGGGTGCTGTTTGCCGGCCTCGCCCTACGGTCGGCTCGTAAGGGCGCGGACGCCTTCGCGGCGGCGATCAAGGAAGCGGTCGAGGCGGCCTGAGGGCTCACTCAGGGCGAACCGCGTCCCGTAGTGTCCGTCCTCCGGACACGACGGGACTCACTTCAGAGCTCTCCAGCGTTGAGCGCCTCAGACGATGCAGGCGTTCGTAACTCGGAGACGCACCCGTGTCACGGCCCCCGCGCTCACCTTCACCGTCTTGACCTCACCGCGCCAGCACGACGGCTGTGTGCCAACCCGGGCGCGGACCCGATACGTCCCCGGCGGCTCCGCCACCTCGAAGCGGCCATTCTTGGGATGGAGCCTCGCCACCAGCTTGCCGTCGACGGTTCGGATCGCGACCGTGAGACCGGGGCCGGTGTACGGAGGGAGCGGCTCGGGCGGATACCGGCACGGCCCGTAGCAGGTCGCGTTGAGCACCACGCCCTTGATCCCGGTCGCCGCTCCCGCCCCCGCGCCGGCCGGTATGGATGCGACGGCGACGGCGACGAGCGCGAGCATGATGACGGTCGACTTCCTCACCGGGCAACCGTAGCTCCACCGCGCAGAGCGGTCAAGCTCGGCCGGCCTGCCAGCATCACGCGAAGCGACGAGACGTGGCCCAGGTTGGAGGCGCTGCCCAGTTTGGCGATGTAGCTTTCGATCAGTCACCTGTGAAAGGAGAGCCTATGAGCACGAGTGAGCTCGAAGAGATGGGCCCGATCGATTACATCCTGGTCGAGTGGCCGGGTCGCCAGCCGAGCGGGGAGGCGGCCCCGATTTTGGTCGACCTGGTCGACCGCGGACTCATCCGCATACTCGACCTGACCTTCATCACGAAAGCCGAGGACGGCTCCGTCGCCGGCTTGGAGATCTCCGACCTCGGCGACCAGGTCGAGGAGCTGAAGGTGTTCGAGGGGGCGTCCTCGGGCCTCCTCTCGGAAGACGACACCGCCGAAGCCGCAGCGGCGCTCGAGCCGGGCACCTCCGCGGCGTTGCTCGTGTTCGAGAATCGATGGGCGGCGCCATTCGCGTCAGCGGTTCGGCGCTCGGGCGGTCAACTCGTCGCGAGCGGTCGCATCCCGGTTCAAGCGGTCCTCGCAGCGTTGGAGGCGTCGGAGGAAGAAGCCGGGGCGGCAACCGGGTAACCCTGATTAGAAAGGAGCAAGTGATGCCAGGATTGATTCGAGGCGTGGCACGTACGGCCGTCGTGGCCGGAACAGCCACCGCGGTCAGCGGCCGTGTCTCCCGTCGCCAGCAGTCGCGTTGGGCACAGCAGGAGGCTCCACAGGAGGGGTACTCAGAGGCGCCTCCTCAGGCTGCACCAGCAGCAAGCGTCGACCCGATCGAACAGCTCAAGAAGCTCGGCGAGCTGAGGGATAGTGGCGTGCTGACCGAGGAGGAGTTCGCCGCCCAGAAGGCGAAGATTCTCAGCTCCTGAGCGAGGCCTCAAGCACAAACGAACTGCAAGGCAACTTGCTCCAGGTAGTAGTCATTACCGGACAAGGGGGTCGAGCCCACCAGCTCTAGCCCCGCCTCGCTCGCCTCATCTTCGATCTGGGCCTGGGTGAGATCGGCGTAGCTCGCCAGCGCGGTGCTTTCCTCGCCGTCAACCCGACGTGACCAGACGATCCGCAGCGACCGTTCGCGGCCATGGCTGTACCAGTAGCTATCCAGCGGCTCGGTCTCGAAGATACGTCCGTCGAGTTCCGTGACGTAGGGCGGGAGCGGAGCATCCTGGTCGTCAGCCCAGACCTGCTCGAGGTTCGGCTGGAAGGTCATCCAGAACGACGAACCGTTACCCGCCAGATGGCGCGCGGCCTGTTCCATGATCGCCACGCGGTCGGCCCGGGTATCAAACATCTGCACGAAGGCTTGGGCGGCAATCACGAGGTCGAACGGACGCCCGAGGCTCGACCGAACTCGAGCATCCGCGCAGATGGTGGAGATCTCTCCGGCACCGTCAGCTTTCGCCTTCCGCACAATCTCGTCCAGCAGCACCTGCTGCCAGTCGAGGGCCCAGACATCCACCCCCAGTGCCCGCAGCCGGACGCACACGCGCCCGACTCCGGCGCCCAGCTCCAGCACAGCCCTGGCTCCGGACGTTCGCGCGGACGAACCCCTGAGCGGCTTCGGGCTGCAGAGGCCGTCCCATAGGTCGAGATCAGCCGTGTACCCAGCGTTCTCGATCGTGCACCAAGCGACCGTGTCGCTCATCCGTGGGACGTTCATCTCGGCGTCTCGCAATCGCCTCATTCGACCGGGCGGGTGCGCCCCGTGCCCAGCATGGGCTCAACCGGGCTGCGGGCTCGGACGCGCGCGCGACCACCACCGGCGGCGGCTGGGCGCCTTCGCGGCTTCCTCCTCGCGCGCCTGGAGGTCGAAGTACAGGAGCGTCCTGCCGATCGCGACGTATGGGACCAGAAGGGCGAACACGAGCGAGCCAATGATGTTGATCCAGGTGAGAGAGAGGTTCGCGAAGATCAGCGCGAACCCGAGCACCGGGCCGGCCGCAACGCTCAGCAGCCATAAGAAGCCGGCAATCCGCAGGGTTCGCCACCAGTGGCCGCGCACGACGTTCGTGCTGCCCCGGAATGCGTCGCGGATCGACTTGTCCTTGAAAAGGATCTCCTGCTGCACGAACTGCCAATCGACGTACTTCCAGATCGCGATCGGGATCCCGATCACGGTCACCGCCAGCAGCACGGTCAAGACCGAGACGAGGAGCTGGCCCCCGATCAGGCGCCAAAAGCGCGCGAACATCTCCCGGTAGGCGAGCACGAATCCGGCCCGCTCACCACGCTCGAGATCCCGGACGAAGGCGATCACCGCGCCGGCCGCCGCAGCGAACCCGAGCGAGCGCGCCACGGCGGGCAGCGAGATCGAGATTCCGGTGTCCACCGCGCCCGTGGCCAGCGAGATCAAGGCGGCGACGCCCACGATCGCGCCGACGATCAGGATCGTCGTCAGGCCCATCCCGACGAAGATCAGCCAATGCCGCCCGTAGAGCTGGCGCGCCGCGCGCACGAGTTGCCCGAAGGCGCGTGGCTGCCGCAGCCGGGTGAGGTCCACCGGGGTCCAGCGGGTGAGCCCAATCGGCAGGGCGACCAGCAGCACAAGGGCGACGCCGATCAGGACCGCGCCGAAGCGGGTCCGGGCCTCGAGGTTGATCCAGCTCGACACCGTCGCGACCGCCGGGCAGAACGCCTGTGTGACGGCGGGCCCAAGGGCGAGCCCGCCCGGGAGCTTCGGGCTCGCCTCGCGAACGCCGGCCATCCAGGTAAACGGCTCGCGCCACTGGGTTTTCGTGTTGGCCCCGGTGGGCCCGTTGTTGTAGCTCTTCTCCTGCTCGCCCCAGTGCCCCTTGTAGGTGAGCCACTGGAAGCGGCTGCCCGGCGGTGGGTCTGTCGGGACCAGGACCGGCCGCGGGACGACGCGCCGCAGGGGCTCTGAGGTGTTGTCGCAGCCGAGGCCCGAGCCGCCCTGTCCATTCTCGACGTAGATCGCCGAGTCGAAGAAGGTGGCGTGGGATCCAGCGGCCGGATAGACGACCGGATGTGTCCCCTCCTTCTGAACCTTGTCGTCATCCCAACCCCCCTTCTCCCCGCCGCCGTGCTGGAAGAGGGCGATCTCCGACGGGCCCGTGGCCAGGGCATCTCGAGGGGTGTTCGCGTCGAAGGCCATCTGCATGCCCTCCCAATCGCCCTCGTGGATGTCGTTGAACTGGTTGAAGTAGTAGAAGAACCAGTACTGGACCACCAGGCCCGAGTGGCCCCGTTCCCTCGCGATGTGCGCGTAGGTGATCGGCGGGGCCTTGCCGGCCGCCTTGAGCGCCGCGAAGTCCCTCGCGTACGTACACCCCGGGTTCAGCGGATCGCCCGGCAGGTCGAGGTGCCAGCGGCCGCCGAGCCCGGCGATGTCGGCGGCTGTCGGCCCCGGCCTGACGATCGTCGGCTTCCCTTCCTCGGCGGGGCGCGTCAGGTTGGCCCGCGGGTTCCCGAGCACCGTGTTCACGGTGGTGGGCTCGTACTGCTCCTCGCTCGTGTCGCAGGGCGGGTCCTCCTGCGCCCGCAGCATCACGATCGGGGAGTACGTTCTGACCAGCTGTTCCTGAGGACTCTCGGCGGCCCGTGCCGGCGCCGCTGTGAGGCACATGGCAGCAGCCAAGGCAAGAACGGTCGCTAACCGCAGCGGCCGGCGGTTCACGGCGCGACCGTACCAGACCATCGGGCGCCCAATCCTTCGGAGAGGTTCGGCGCCCTGGACGGCTGGGCGATCGGCCACGGTGGAGTCCGGCTTGCTTCCTAGCCTGTCGTCAATGGCCGAGTTCGCGATCCGCGTCCTCTCGGTGGACGAGCTGCTGGATGCCTACAGCGTCGAGCCCCTGGAGCGCCGGCCGCTTCGCGACGACGTTCGCGAGCGGATCCTCCGTGCCTGGATCGACACGCGGGAGGAGCGCCCGAGCCACCTCACGGTCGAGCTCCCGGCCAACGAAAGGCGCGCTGGGCTCGACGCGGATCTCAAGGAAGCGATCCGCCAGGATCTGTCGCGGACGTACCAGGCGAGCAAGCGACTCCGTGTCTTCACGCGCGGGGAGCGCCGCGAGGCCGAGGTCGCGTTCATGTTCCTCGTCGTCTGCCTGCTCGCCTCGAGCCTGTTCGACAAGGTGACGGCGAACGACGCGCTGTTCACCGGCGTCTCCCAGGGACTGGTCGTACTCGGATGGGTCGCGATGTGGCAGCCCGCCCAACAGGTGTTCCATGCCGTCTCCCGCCGCCTGAGCCGGAGCCGCTACCGCGAGCTCTCCCAGGTGCCCGTCGAGATCGCCTGGGCTTGAGCTGGACAAGCACCAGCTTCATGCGGCCGAACGAGCGCAGCAGCTCGGCGACGCCTCCCCCTCGCGCCGTGGAGTTCACGTGCCAGACGGCCCTTCCACCGAACACATCGTGAGCCCGACGGCTCCCCTTGGCCACCTCCTCGTAGCGGGGTCCGAGGAGCTCGCGGAACCGCCGTGGCGGCAACGGCGCGACCGGAACTTGAGTGAGCGCGGACATCCGCCTTAGCCGAGGGCTGGGGTCACGCTCGCATGGTAGGAGCCCGGCGCGCTCCGGGGCCCGCGCGGCCTATAGCGTGGCCCCGACCGAAAGTCCAGGTGGAAGCCGAGCGATCAGCACAGACGGACGTGGCCGTGGTCGGGGCGGGCGCCGCCGGGCTCTATGTGGCGCTGCGCGCGGCGGAGGCCGGCGCCCGCGTGGCGCTCGTCTCGCGAAAGCGGCTGGCCGAGACGGTGAGCGAGAGCGCCAGCTACTGGGCGCAGGGCGGGCTCGCCGCCGCGCTGGGTCCGGACGACTCGCCGCGGCGACATGCGCAAGACACCCTGGAGGCCGGCCGCGGCCTGTGCCGCACCGCCGCGGTCGAGACATTGGCTGACGAGGCGCCGGGCGCGGTTGAGGAGCTCGTCGCCCGCGGGGTCGGCTTTGACACCCAGCCCGACGGCGCGCTGGAGCTGGCCCTGGAGGGCGGCCATACCGCGAGGCGCATCATCCACGCGGGCGGCAGCGCGACCGGCAAGGCCCTTACCGACCGGCTGATCGAGCTCGTGGCGGCGGAGCCTCGCATCGAGGTTCTCGAACGCACCTCGGTTGTCGCCCTGTGGAGCGACGGCGAGAGCTGCGCCGGAGTGATCACGCAGGACGGCTCCCTCACCGCCCGGGCGACGGTCCTGGCCACCGGCGGCGGCGCGGCGCTGTGGCGCCGGACGACCAACCCTTGGGGCGCCATCGGGGCGGGCGCCGTCCTCGCTCACGCTGCCGGCGCGGACCTGGCCGATCTGGAGTTCTGCCAGTTCCACCCGACCGCGCTGGCGCTCGCCGGCCAACACGACGGCACGCTGCTGACCGAGGCACTTCGGGGCGAGGGGGCGGTGCTGCTGGCCGCGTCCGGCCGCCGGTTCACGGACGAACTGGCTCCACGGGACCAGGTCACCGCGGCGATCCTCGATCGCATGGATGCCGACGGCGCCGACCACGTCCGGCTCGACATGCGCTCGATCGACCCTGGGCGCTTTCCGAACGTCTTCAGCGCTTGCCGGGAGGCCGGGCTCGAGCCCGAGCGAGAGCCCGTCCCCGTAGCGCCCGCAGCCCACTACCTCATGGGCGGCATCGTGTGCGACCTGGTGGGACGCAGCACGCTTCCGGGACTCTTCGCCGTCGGCGAGTGCTCGTGCACCGGCGTCCACGGCGCCAACCGCCTCGCGTCGAACTCGCTCACGGAGTGCTTCGTGTTCGGCGCCCGCGCCGCGGGCGCCGCGGCAGCCGAGCCGGCCTCGGCCGGCACGCCGCCGATCACCGAGTGGCGCTTCGAGCCGCCCACCGCGGCGACTCGGGAGGCGTTGTGGGCACACGCGGGCCCACGACGAACCGCGGAGTCACTCGAGGCGCTCAACGCCGATCCGTATCCGCTGGCGAGGCTGGTCGCCCGCGCCGCGCTCGCAAGACAGGAGTCCCGGGGCCCGCACCGCCGCGCGGACTTCCCCCTTCCGGACGACGCGCTCGATCACGTGCACCTGGTCATCGGGGCCGACGCGGTCCCGCGTCGCGAGCGCTGGCCCTAGGCAGAGCTCCGTTCGCCTGGCTGAGGGCCCCTACCGCTGCCGGCAGAGGCGCGACTGGTCCGTGCAGAGGCTCATCTTCAGAAGCTTGAGCTTCCTCCACGGAAAGCGGCGCATGATCTGCTCTGGCGAGCGGCCGCGGAAGAGCCCGTGCGCGCCGACATATGGGTTTGGTCGGGCGCCCGGATCCTGGGCGAAGAAGCCGACCCCGAGGCTTCGATCGCGGACGATCAGCCCGTACCGCTTTGCCGCGCGGGCCATCATCAGCGTCGGCCTGGGCAGATGAAGGGCCTCAAGGTTCACGCTCGCCGGCAGGCGGAAGCGTGCCCCCTCCGGAATGGCGCGGGGTGGCCCGCTGCCGTCGGTTCGCTGAGCCGGCCAGGAGTACTGACGCGCCCGCGGATTGGGGATGACCATCGCCAGCGCGTGCCGGATCTGTCCGGAGCGCAGCTCCCTGATGAGCATGGTGCCCGCCACCACTGGGAGACTCGAGGCGGTTGATCCCCAGTTCAGCCGCGCGAGGCCGGGCCAGGCGGCCGGCGTGTAGTAGCCCGGGTTCCGCGAGACGTGCTTCATCGCACCGCCCCAGGTGGCGTGCCACTTGCCCGATTCCCTGTGCGCCTGCCAGAACTCCCACAACATGTCCGTCGAGGGCTGCCAGATGGTCATGTGCTTGTCGCTGCCGCCGGCCGGCCTGGCGTAGCGCGGGATCGGCACCCGCCTGAACGCCCTCTGCAGGCTCCTTCGCCCCGCCTGGTTGCCCTGGAAGAGGGTGACGTGGACGCGCCGCTGGTTGCGGCCCACCACATACAGGGGGGTGCTGTAGCTGTCCGTCTGGATCCACGGAGTGGGCCCGTTCACGGCCTTGACGAGCTGGTGGACCAGCCGCCCCGAGTGCGGATCGATGCGCGCGTTCCGGGCCAGCGGGTGGTCCCAGACGCCGTTCGGGGAGAACAGCCTCAGCGAGCTCGCCGCGGAGGCCGCGGAGGCGCTCCAGGATGTGGCCGTCACCCAGGCCAGGGCCAGGGCGGTCACGGCCAGGGCCGCCGCCCATCGGCGACGGCCGAAGCGGCGCGTGTAGCACTGTCCGCCAGGGTCCATCTCCACCACCTTCGACATCGGAGCTGCGGACCCCTGTGATACGGCCCGAGCGCACCTGGGCGCCTCTTCTATCAGAGCTTGGTTCGAGGCGTCGATGGGCTCGATCTCGGGTATGGGCAATCTGGTCAATAGCCTGGCTGAAGCACATGACGAAGGAGCAGGAGATGGACGCGGCTGGCGGCAGACATAGGGTGGTTGTGATCGGCGGCGGCTTCGGCGGGCTGCAGGCGGCCGTCCATCTCGCGCGGAAGCCCGTGGAGCTGACGCTCGTCGACCGTCGCAACTTCCACCTCTTCCAGCCGCTCACCTACCAGTTGGCGACCGGCGCGCTCACGCCCGGCGAGGTCTGCTACCCGCTGCGCGCGGTCGTCAAGCGCCGCTCGAATGTTCGGGTGCTCCTTGCCGAGGTCGAGGGATTCGACCTGTCCGCGAGGGAGGTTGTGGTTCAGCCGGAATGCGGCGACGCCGGTCCGACCTCGCTCGCCTACGACACGCTCATCGTTGCCGGCGGCTCCAGCTACTCCTACTTCGGGCACGACGAGTGGCGGGCGTTCGCGCCCGAGGTGAAGTCGCTGGAGAGCGCGCTGGGTGCCCGGTCGCGACTGCTCGGCGCGTTCGAGGCGGCCGAGATGGAGACGGACCCCGCGCGGCAGCGCGCCTGGCTGACCTTCGTGGTCGTGGGTGCCGGCCCGACGGGAGTGGAGATGGCGGGCCAGATCGCAGAGCTCGCCCGCGACACGCTCCGCCGCGACTTCCGCGCCATCGACCCCGGCTCCGGCCGGGTGCTGCTGATCGAGATGGCAGATCGCGTGCTGACCGGCTTCCCGGCGTCGCTCTCGCGGAAGGCCGCTCGGTCCTTGGAACGGCTGGGGGTCACGCCGCTCCTTGAGCGGACCCTGGTGGGCATCGACGCCGACGCGGTCACGCTCCAGGCCGGTGATGGGAGCGTCGAGCGGGTCGAGACGCGCACCGCCATCTGGGCCGCTGGGGTGACCGCCTCCGGGCTCGCGGGACTGCTCGCCGAGCAAAGCGGCGCCGAGCTCGACCGGGCGGGCAGGGTCGCGGTTGAGCCGGACCTCACCCTGCCCGGCCATCCCGAGGTCCTCGCATTCGGCGACATGGTGCGGGTTCGCGGAGCGGACGGCGCGCCCCAGCCGCTGCCGGGGGTGGCGCCCGTGGCCATGCAGGAGGGACGCTATGCGGCGAGGCTGGTTGGAGCCCGCCTCCAGGATCGGAGCATCGGCCCGTTCCACTACCGGGACAAGGGGAACCTGGCGACCATCGGGCGCGCCAGCGCGGTGGCCGACCTGCGCGCCATCCGACTCAGTGGCTTTCCAGCCTGGATCACGTGGCTGGTGGTCCACCTCTGGTACCTGATCGGCTTCCAGAACCGCCTGCTGGTGCTGATTCGGTGGTCGTTCAGCTTCTTCAGCCGCGGCCGGGGCGCCCGGCTGATCACGTCCCAGCCGGCGGTCGCCGACGCGAGCGAGTCGGGGGCGCCCGATCGGGACCGCGATCGGGCTGCTATGCGTCACGAATCCGTGTAATATGTCACCGATTCGTGTAAGCGTCCTATCAAAAGGAGCATGGATGCCAACCGCTCACGCGCTTCACCCCGACGCCCAGTTCCGTGTACGGACCGAGCCGAACGGGGATGCCCTGGTAGTCCAGGCGTTCGGCAAGATCGACGCCGCAGGGGCGAAGTCGCTCGAGAAGCAGCTGCGAAGGTTGTTCCGCGACGGGGCGCCGAGCGTCCTTCTAGACCTCGGCAACGTGAACTTCATCGATGCGAGCGGGCTGTTCGTGCTGCTCGCGGTCGCAAAGCTGTCTGTCACCTACGGCCGTCGGCTGCGCATCGTCCGGGTCTCCTCCCCGGTCGATCGAGTCATCGAGCGAAGCGGCGTAGAGGGCGCGCTCCCGATCGCCGCCTGACTGGCGGTTCCAGCTAAGTCCGGCCGAGGGGCTGCCTCTAAGCCGTGGCCTCGGCCTTGACCTCGCAGAGGTCCACCGAAGCACGGGTACCCGGCGTCTCTGAGGCATCCATCTGCTCGAAGACCGCGCTGGCGTCCTGCATCTTCTGCTCGGTCTCGAAATACCCGACGAAGATCGCTGTTCCCTGAGCCTCGTCGACGAGCAGCTGGAACCCGGTGGAGTCCACCCCGGGGGGCGGCCCGTCTGACTTATCCACCTCGGCCGCGATCTCGTTGATCCGCTCGGGGGTCACGTCGGTGAACCTGACGGCACGCGCGTACATCGGCACCTCCTCAGTCGTGGATGCAGCAGACCCTAACTGGCCCACCGCCCTCAGAGCCACCGGGTTGCCGGAGTAGGGCTGATGCGGCGAAGGCGTTAGTGGCGCATGGGCCGTCGCAGATCGATTAGCGTCGGCGCAGATCGTGACCGCCTGGGAGGCGGCACAGAGAGGAGGCCTTCATGGCCGTTGTCGTCGTCAACGAGATGCCGCAAGGAAGTCAGGACTTCTACGACCAGGTCAACCCCAAGGTGATGCCCGACGGTCGGCTTCCCGAGGGCTGCCGGCTCCACGTCGCCGGGCCGGCGAACGGCGGCTGGCGTGTGATCACCGTCTGGGACTCCGACGAGCAGTTCCAGCAGTTTCGGACCGAGAAGCTGATTCCGGCGATGAAGGAGGTCGGCGGCGAAGGCTTCATCGCTCCGAACATCCAGCCACAGCCGGTCCACAACCTCATAACCGCTTAGCCCGTCGGAGGGCGTCCGACTATTCCGCAGTCCCGCGGCTTCGCGGGCTTCTTCCAGCGTGTCGTACTGGTGCATCCGCACGATCTTGCCGGGTTATCAGCAGGGTCCCGTAACCTGGGTGCTTCGCCGTAGTCCGGCACGAGCAGGGGGCACGACCGGGGCGCGGACTTAGTTCCGACCCAGGAGGTGTCTCTGATGCCATCTGCCCGAGACGAGATCGCGGGCTGGACCCGAGAGGGCGCATCCCTCGCGTTGATCGAGCAGCGTATTGATGGGCTGCCCGCATCCGACGATGAGCGGTCTGCGCTGTGGCTTTGGGCGTGGTCACGCCGAGCCACCGACCGCGAGCCGCACCGCGGCAGCCGTCGAAGGGTGCTAGCGGACTGATGTCGCAGGAGAACGTCGAGATCATGCGCGCCGCCCATGACGCCTTCAACCGGGGCGACGTTGACGCCGCGTTCCAAGACTTCGCGCCAGATTTCGAGATCGACATGTCGCGAGCGATCGGCATCAACGTCAACAGGGACGTCTACGACCTCGATCAGTTCCGACGCCTTTTCGATGAGTTCGTCGGCACCTGGGGCTCCTTCCGACTGGGGGTGGACGAGTTCATCGACGGCGGGGAGCACGTAGTGACGCCGTTCACCAACCGAGTCTCTGGGCGCGACGGGATCGAACTGCAAGCTCGCGGCACCTGGGTTTGGACGATCCGCGACGGAGCCGTCGTCAGGGCCTGCCTCTACCAGGAGTTCGAAGAGGCCCTCGAAGCCGCCGGGTTGCGGGAGTAGGGCGCTACTTCATCCGCCCTTAGAACCTTGCGTGACGTCCGTCACCGATGGGCGCGAGACCACGCGAGCGGTTGAACCCCGGACCCGTTGCCCGAGTATCACGGGCACATATCGATGCGCCGGATCTGACGGCACCCGACAAGTCCGACGCACTCCATCCACGACGAGTCCAACGCGGCGGGCGGGCCGAAATCGCGCTCTGTTCGCCGAGGGTGGGCGCTGGCTGAGTCCAATCGTTCGAGCAACGTGCCCGAACACCAAGGAGACCAAGATGATGAGAACACGACTCGCGTTTGCAGCCTTCCCGGCCGGCCTGGCGGCCCTCGTCGCACTGGCCGGTTGCGGAAGTGGCAGCAGCGCCAACACCGCCACCGCCAGCCCGAGCACCTCCGGCACGACAGGCGGGGGGATGACGACGATCGCGATGACCAAGAACCCGCAGCTCGGGCCCATCCTCACGGACAGCAAGGGCAACACCGTCTACGTGTTCGCCAAGGACTCCAAGGGGATGTCCAACTGCAACGGCGCATGCGCCACCGTGTGGCCGCCGGTGACGACGACGGGGAAGCCCACGGCGGGCAGCGGGGTCGTCGCCTCGAAGCTGGGGACGACCAAGCGCAACGACGGGTCGACCCAGGTCACCTACGGCGGGCGCCCGCTGTACACCTACACGGCGGACTCCAGCCCGGGCGACGTCACCGGTAACGGCGTGAACACATACGGAGGCCTCTGGTACGCGGTCCAGCCGAACGGCTCGAACGCCCCGGCCGGCAGCTCCAGCGCCAGCGGCTCCACCGGCGGTGCGGCGTCGGGCGGCAGCTCGACGACGAGTGGCTCCTCGAGCGGCGGATACGGTTACTGATACCGACGACGCGAGGGCGGTTGAAGTCCGGGACAAACAGATGAGGCGCCTCGGCGTAGCGGCGCTGATCGTGGGCGCCACGCTCGCGGTCGGCGCCGACGCCGCATAGGCTGATGCGCACCTAGGCAGCAGCTAGGGCTTCCCAATCCACGAAGGAGGCACCGATGGCAGTAACAGCGGCGATCCAGCATCGCGTCGCGGACTACGACGCTTGGCGCAAGGTCTACGACGGGTTCGCGGACGTCCAGAACGCGGGCGGAGTTAGTGAGGATGCTGGTGTCCTCTGACGGTGCGCCAGCTCTGCACCGTGATCTGAAGGATGACCCCGGTGATTACGATGGCGATGATCGGGTCGGCCAGCGTCAGCCCGAGCGCGACCAGGACGGCGCTCAAGAGCACCCCGAGGCTCACGAGCCCGTCCGTCCGTGCGTGGTAGCCGTCGGCGATGAGCGCCGGGCTGTCCAAGCGGCGACCTGCGCCCAGCCGAACCTGAGCAGCCACCTCGTTGCCAAGGCAACCGATCACCCCAGCGAGCGCTAGCGCCAGCAGGTGGTCGGGCGGGTGCGGGTTGACGATCTTCTCGACCGCGAAGACCCCAGCGACGCAGGCGCTGACGAAGATCGCCGCCACGACCCCGAGGCCAGCGCCGCGCTCCGCTCGGTCTGACCGCAGGAGGAAAGCGGCTCCGAGCGGCACGGCGGTCAGCGCGTCGCCGAAGTTGTGGATCAAGTCGGCGAGCAGGGCCACGCTGCCGGTAGCCACGTAGATCGCGGCCTGGATTGCGGCGGTCGCCCCGAGCACCACGAGCGAGATGCCAACCGCTCGCAGGCCAGCGCGCGAACGTCGAATCGAGGGGTCGATGAGGCCGTGCGAGTGGGAGTGCGCGTGATGCGCGCCGTGGTCGTGGGGACCGGCGTGACGATGAGCGTGGGTGAGGCTCTCGCCGTGGCGATGTAACTCGCCGTCGATCAACTCATAGGCGAGTGCATGCTCGCTCACTCGGTTGAGGCTACGCCTTCTGCTTGGCGCACCTACCCTCTGCGAGGATTGCGTTGTGCCTGAAACGGCCACCACGCTGCCGCTCACTGAAGCGCATCCGCGCGCTGACCGAAACCGGCTCGTAGCGCGGGCGCAGTTCCTCGCGCGAGTAGGGCTCGCCTGGCACGGCATCGAAGCGGCCATAGCCATCGGTGCGGGCGTCGTCGCCGGGTCCTTTGCGCTGATCGGCTTCGGAGCGGACTCGCTGATCGAGATGCTCGCGGGCACGGTACTGCTGTGGCGATTCGCCGGAGCGCGGGGCGCATCAGATGACGCGGAGCATCCTGCTCATCGCCTGATCGCCCTGACGTTCTGGCTGCTTGCCGTCTACGTGGCGGTGGAGGCCACCAGGTCCGTTGTCGTGGGCCATCATCCCGAAGTGAGCTACGTCGGAATCGGCCTAGCGGCAGTCACCCTCGCGACGATGCCGCCGCTCGCCGCTGCCAAGGCTCGGGTTGGGGCGCAGCTTCACTCCTCGGCAGTCAAGAGTGAAGGACGGCAGACGGCGCTCTGCGCGTACCTGTCTGCGGCCCTGCTCATAGGACTCGGAGCAAACGCCGCGCTCGGATGGTGGTGGGCCGACCCCGCAGCTGCGCTAGTGATCGCTGCCGTGGCTGCAAACGAGGGTCGTGAAGCGTGGCGTGGCGAGGAGTGCTGCGACCACTAACCGGTTGGCTCTTTCTGGCCCGAGAGTGGGAACGAAGCTGTTCTTCCCGCTGATCTCAACTCGGAATCTGAGCATCGCCCGCAGCGTAGCCCCTCGACGCCCGGCGGTGGATCGGAGTAAGGTCGGTAGCTAGTTAGTTAGTTAAAGGGCCTATCCGCCGCTGCCTACTTCTCGCGCGGCCGTCTTGGACCTAACAAGCCTCGGCGACTTCTCGGGCCGTTCTCAGTGATAGAGACGCCGAACCAGGACCCACCGCTCGTGGGCCCTGCCATCTCGCATATGGCGAAACTTGGCGAATGCGATTCGCCCAGTCGTGCGGTAAGCCCGCACCCGATGAGCCAAAGGAGAGTTGGTTACCCACGGAGCGCGGCATGAGGGGGCGTGTGGGTTTTCGGAGTGAGATAGGTGGGATAGGGCGCCTTTCGGGACGGGCGTCTTTCTCGTGGGACGCTAGTTGCGGGACGCTAGTTGCCGGTCTGGCGAAACGGCTCGCGAAAGTCGCTCGTTCCCGCTGGCTTAGGAGAGTATGGTTGTCCAGACTGGCCCTGCGGCTAGAGCTGGCCAAAGCCCAATAGGCCGCCGAAAGCGCCCATGGCGCGGACGAGGCGAGGAGCTGAGGCAAACGGTTTTCTGCGGGGCCAGTTGCTACTGGTCGATCTGGGACTGACGGTGGGCCATCTGGCCTCAAAACGATCTGGGACTGACGGTGGGCCATCTGGCCTCCGCGTAGAAGCTCCCCGGCGTAGCATCGGGGGCATGCGAATGTGGCGCTGGCTGAACGCGCTCCCCCTCGGCATGAAGCTGTACTTCTGGTTCTGGACGCTCTTGGTGCCTGCCGGGGTGGCGCTCCTGCTCGCGGGGGCCGTCGTGCCGGGGCTCGTGCTGCTGCTCTGCTTCGTGTTCGACCAGGCCGTCTTCACGCCGCTGATCGTGGCCCGCGCGCAGAGGCAGAAGCGAGTCACGCCGCCTTCTCCCTGAGGCCGCTCGCAACTGGCAAACGGGGGGCACGCGAGATACTGCGCCCTGGGTGGGTTAGGGTCGATGTCTGAGGCAGGACCAATCCACGGAGGTTCCGAATGGCCTACATGCTGCTGCACCATGAGACCGACGATTACGACGCGTGGAAGGAGAGATTCGACGCGGACCCGGCGGGCCGCGCAGAAGTCGCCAAGGCGTACCAGATCTTTCGCGGTGTCGACGATCCGACCAAGGTGTTCATAGGCGTCGAGTTCGCCTCGGTAGAGGACGCCAAGTCTTTTCGTGAACGGCTGCTCGCCTCGGGAGCGTTGGACACGATGGCTGTGGTCACGCCCCCGACCGTGGTTGAGGTAGCGGACCGAGGCGAGTACTAAGGCGGCTAGGACTCGTCCACTCCGGCCCCAGCTTGCGCGCCTCCAGGAATCTCGGGCGGATCGCGCTCGATACCGCGCCGGTGGAAAAACGCACCAAAAGAGCCGGCGAGAATCGCGACGGCCGATATCGCGTAAGCCTGCAAGAAGACATCGAGCACCCGCGCAGGCGTCGAGATTGGGTTTGGCAGCTGGGATGAAACCGTCAGAAGCTGTGTGCTCGTCCAAAAAATGGAGTCGCCGAGCGTCGTAATCTGGGTGCCGTTCGCGTGTCGCTCGAACATGAAAACGAGCACGCTCGCGATGGCGTCCAGGACCACCGTCGCGACGAAGAGAAATGTGAGCCTCGAACGAAGATGCTCATGGGTCGGCGTGATTCCCCGCGCGACCATGACTAGCTCGCGGCCGCCCGCTCGGATCGGTTGCTCCACGGAGGCGAGTATTCCGGACGGAGCGGTCGGCGAACCTCGACCTCAGGGCTCCTCAGGCCCCGTCGGTCGATCAGCAAAGCCTTTGATGAATACGGCGTGCTGTGCTGAGCGGAGTAGCATCGGTCTCCATGGGAGCCGTGATCGAGCTACATCCCTTGGATGATCGCGGTAAGGAGATCATCGACCAGGTCGAGAACCGGACTGGGCACCAGCCGACTGAGCTCCATCCTCCGGATGGCACCCACGTCTACATCCTCGAGGCGGACGCCTCCGGCCCCGATGCATTCGATCAGGTGCTCAGCGTCATCGATGAGAAGTGGCGCGCGCACGTGAGTCGAACGCCCGAGACTTTCTGAGCCTCTCTACGTCGTTCTACGGCCCTGGGCATCTTGCCCTGGCCGCCACCCACATCATGCTCGGTTGCAGGCGGGAGTGGGCGATGTCGTGAGAGTACGCTCGGTCCATGGCCCGGCAGGAGTGGCGGCGCAAGGTGATCCCAAGCTGTCTCGCGCAGGCGCAAGAGGCGGTGGCGCAGTTGCGATCGCGGGGT
>JBOGZC010000044.1:0-29616 GCA_050697075.1 Solirubrobacterales bacterium
GCTCGGGCCCGAGCACGGCGGCCTCGATCGCCCTTGTCCTCTTGATCGCCTTCGTCTCGACCTCCGCTGTCTTCGGCGAGAGGGCACTCGCGGCCGAGGGCTGGGCGACGTGAGCCTCGATGGGCTGCGCGCCCATGACACAGAGCGCCAGCGCGAGCGCGACGCCGAGCGCGGCCGTGGGCCCGTAACTTGCTCCCGGTGATCGGACTTCGATCCTCATCGTTCGAAGACACGACGGAGGCCCCCAAAGCCGTGCCGCCGCCGCGAACGAAGCAAGACGGCAACGGTCACGCTGGTATAGGCCAGGTTGGAACGGAGCTTTTGACGCATCCTTGCAACCTCCGTATGAGCCGGTTGACGGTGGAGGCAAGACGCGTCGGCGAGTCAGCTACGGCTTGTCGGCGAATCCGGCGACCGCCGGAAGGGTCTCAGCCTCTCACCTCGGTCGGACCAGGGTCAAGCGCTCCTACCGGAAACAGGTAGCTCCTCGGGGGCAAAGGCCGAGCTACTCCCGCAGCCCGGCGGCTTCGAGAACAGCGGCGGAACTCTGATCGAGCCGTCAACGAAGGGGCGGCGGCTCGTCACTCGGGGGCGCGCTCAGATACTGTCGCTGCGGCGAAGCGTCAAGTAGGAAAGCCCGGGGCTGAGAGGATGTCCGCGCAAAACGATCCTTCACACATCATGCAAGTCGGCATGGGGTTCTGGGGCTCGAAAACGCTCCTGTCGGCGGTCGAGCTCGAGCTGTTCACCAAGCTGGGCGGCGATGGGATGACGGCCACGCAGATCGCAGAGGCGCTCGGTTTGGATGCTCGCGCGATCCCAGACTTCCCCGATGGGCTCGTCGCCCTCGATCTGCTCGATCGCGAGGGTGAAGGGACCGATGCGCTCTACCGCAATACCGAGGCGGGCGCGGTTTTTCTGGACAAGGCGAGCCCCGCCTACCTCGGCGGGATCCTCGAGATGGCCAACGCGCGGCTGTACGGATTCTGGGGTGATCTCACCGAGGCCTTGCAGACTGGAAAGCCCCAGAACGAGATCAAGCACACCGGGAAGGCGATGTTCGAGGAGCTTTACAGCGATGAGGCCCGGCTCGAGCAGTTCATGAATGCGATGGCCGGGATCTCCGCGGGCCCGTTCATGGCGCTGGCGGAGAAGTTTGATTTCTCGAAATACGAGACGCTCTGCGACGCGGGCGGCGCCACCGGTCAGCTCTCGATCATCGTCGCCAACCGCCACCCCCACATGCGCTGCACAAGCTTTGACCTGCCGGTTGTCGAGCCCATCGCTACCCGCAACATCGAAGCCGCCGGGCTGAGCGACCGTGTCAAGGTCGTAGGTGGTGATTTCTTCGCCGATCCCCTACCCGACGCGGACGTGATCACCATGGGGCTGATCCTCCACGACTGGAACCTCGAGAACAAGATGCATCTGGTCAAGGCCGCCTACGACGCGCTGCCGGAGGGTGGCGCTTTCATTGCAATCGAGAACATCATTGATGACGCTCGCCGTGAAAACGCGTTCGGGCTGATGATGTCGCTCAACATGCTGATCGAGTTCGGCGACGCGTTTGATTTCACGGGCAGCGACTTTGCCGGCTGGTGCAAAGAGGCCGGGTTCAAAGAAATAGACGTCGTGCCACTTGCCGGTCCTACGAGCGCCGGCATCGCGTACAAGTAACGCGCTCATCATGTGCCGGCGAGAGGTCGCTGGTTCGCAGCCAGCCGCGCCCATCGTCCATGACGGGCGCCCGGGCTGGTTTTTCACGCGGTCGCCGTCCCGGCTCCCTCGAAACCAGCCGCGCCCATGGCTCAGGAGCTACTCGCTGCAATCCGCACCCTCGCGAACTCGCTTCAAGAATCGCTGGTCGCGTAAGCGGTTCTCGGAGAGGTCATCGCATATGTGGCAGGGGTAAGCGCGCCCCGCTCACATTCAGGCAGAATCTGAACCAATGACAACCGGAGCAGCGGATGTCGAAGGAATCAAATGCGCCGACGTCGTCGACGCCATGGGGCGGTTGCACCGCCACCGCTGCCACGTTCTCGACCTTGTGAGCCCGACGCCCGGGCGCGTCTTGTTCGGACCGGCAGTGACGATCTCGTATTTCCCTAGCTGCTCGGCCGGGCTCGATCCCGAGCGCTACAACCTCGCCAACCTGTTTTACGAGGCGGTGGGCGACGCGCCGACCGGAAAGGTCCTCGTCCTAGCGAGCAACGGCTACACCGAGACCTCAATGGGCGGAGGAACCAAGCTGGACCGGGTGCAGGAGCACGGCCTTGCCGGGGTGCTGACGGACGGGCGCCTACGCGACTTCGACGAGCTCAGCCGCTACGAGTTCGCGGCCTACTGCAGTGGGGAAACCACCCGCTGGGGTGGTGACGAAGTGACGCCGTTTCAGTCCAACGTGCCAGTGGTCGTAGGCGGGGTGGGAATCTTCCCGGGCTATTGGGTGTTCGCCGATTCTTCTGGTGCAGCGGTCATTCCAGCGAATCAAGTTGAGGAGGTCCTTGCCATGGCCCGCCGGATCGAAGAAGAGGATGCTGGCTTCCGGGACGAGATCGCCCGCGAGCGCTGACACCGGTCGACCTGCCCTTCGCCCCATACGTGCTCCCATGCCCGCTCCTTCGGAACGGCCGCGGACATTTGGAGAGTCCATGGCTGGGGGCGGTCGAGGTCCCTCGGAGGCCGGTGAGTAGCCGACGTACCATCGATCGATGGCGGCCGGACGCAAACGCTCTGTCGCGATCCGGGCGACTGTGCGCGGCGACGTGCAGGCGGTCGGGTTCCGCGAGGCTGCGGCTCGACGTGCGGCTGCACTCGGCGTCCTCGGTTGGGTGTGTAACGAGGATGACGCTGTCCTGGTGCACGCGGAGGCAGACCCGGACGCCATCGAGCGCTTCGCTGCATTCCTGCGCAAAGGTCCGTGCGGGGCGCGCGTTGACGAGGTCGAATTCCAGGACGTGGTCGTCGAGGGCCACGAGCAATTCGCGGTCCGCGGTGTAAGCGCTGGGGTCTTCGTCGTGCAGCAGCACGCCGCGACCGCCCGTCACTTCGACCTGCGCCTGGAGGTAAACGGCGTCATGCGGTCCTGGGCGGTCCCGAAAGGGCCGTCACTGGACCCGGCCGTCAAGCGGCTCGCGGTGCAGGTGGAGGACCACTCCAAAGCGCACAACGAGTTCGAGGGCACGGTCGGCGACGGCGGGGTGATCGTCTGGGATCGCGGAACCTACGAGCAGCGTGGCCGGGTCCCCTGGCCTGAGGCCCTCGAACGTGGCCACGCGGTCTTCGTCCTGCATGGGGAGAAGCTGCGCGGGGGCTTCGCCCTGCAGCGGACGCGGCCCGTCGCCAAAGCGCAATGGCTGCTCATCAAGCGTCGAGACGAGCAGGCGCGCCCCGGATCAGACGTCGTGGTCGAGCTTCCGCGGTCGATCCTAAATGGGCGGACGCTCGATGAGCTGCTCGCCAACGAGGCCTCCTAGCGGGCGACTGACCGCATCGAAACGACACCGCCGCCCACCGGGGCCACCGCGCACCGGCCAGAGGAAGCATGGAAGGACATGGGGTTCTCCCGCGTTGACACATCGAGGAGCCAATGCAACCACCACGCTTCACGTCCTTGGAGCGCATCGCCTACAACCAGGCATGGCGCCGAACCCTCAACCAGCTGAAGGCGGGTTGGATGGAGGCCAGCCACCCGGTGGCCGACTTTCGATGCGAGTGCGGACGGTTCGACTGCCGCGGCGAGCGAATCTTGCTCTCCGGCAGGGAGTGGCAGGAGGTCCGCTCGCGATCCACCCGCTTCGCGGTGGCGCCGGGGCATGTAGCCCCCTGCATCGAGGCCGTCGTGGAAGAGCGTCAGCACTTCTGGCTGGTCGAGAATCTCGGTGAGGCCGCAAGGTTGGCCGAGCGGCTGGCGTAGCCAGGGTCGCGAACCCTCCTCCCCGCCTGCGCCCGCCATTTGTCCCAGCTAGGCCGGAACGGCGCCTGCTTCCGTGGATGAACCATCAGCGCGTCGCGGCGGTGGGGAGGCGTCCGGTGCCACTCCTTCTCTCCAGAGGACAGTCACAGGTCGCGGCTTGATTCATCTGCGATAAGGCCGCGCGGTAGCGGAAGTCACCGAGGCGGAGCGCGTCTACCTGGAACTGGGTAGTATCTACCGAATTCTGGGTAGGAAGCCCGGAATTTGGGTAGATGGCGGAGTGTGCATCGCAGCTAACAAGCGCGCGATCTCTGGGCCAGGAGCGGGCTGGCGATGAACGCCGTCAGGTCCTTGGCCACGACTTCAGAGGTCCCGTTCGTGGACTTGGGGCGGCATCACGATCCGACCGGCGAGGAGCTGCGGTTGGCCTTCGACCGGATGCTCTCCTCGGGAGGCTTCATCCTCGGGGCCGAAGTCGACCGCTTCGAAGCCGAGTTCGCCGCCTTCTGCGGCACCCGCCATTGCGTCGGGACCGCCTCTGGGACAGCGGCGCTAATGCTTGCCTTGCTCGCGGCCGGCATCGAGCCGGGTGACGAAGTGATCGTCCCCGCCCACACCTACGTGGCCACGCCACTCGCAGTTCTCCACGCCAGGGGGACCCCGGTCTTCTGTGACGTAGAGGACGACACCGGGCTGATCGATGTTCGTTCGGCCGCGGACGCGGTGTCGAGCCGAACTGCGGCGATCATCCCGGTGCATCTTTACGGGCAGCTCTGCGACATGGACGCAGTTGCGGCGCTCGCTAGGGAGCACAGCTTTATCGTGGTCGAGGATGCCGCTCAGGCCCACGGGGCCCGCGGAGCGACAGGCCGCGCTGGCTCACTCGGGGACGTCTCCGCCTTCAGCTTTTACCCGAGCAAGAACCTCGGGGCTCTCGGGGACGGCGGCGCGGTCTGCACGGACGACGATGAGATAGCGAGCCGCGTTCGGCGACTCCGAAATCTCGGACAGCGCCGCAAAGGAGAGCATCTCGAGGTCGGCTTCAACGAGCGGCTGGACGGCCTGCAGGCGGCCATGCTGCGGGTGAAGCTGCAAGGCCTCGAGCGGGGAAACGCGGCGCGGCGCGCCCTTGCTGCCTTGTACCGGCAGATGCTGCCGGAAGGTTGCTCCTCGTTGCCTGAGGATGGCGACCGAGCGTGCGTTTACCACCTGTTTCCGGTGCGCGTGGCCCGCCGTGATGAGGTTCGAGCATCGCTTCACCAGCGCGGGGTTCGCACGGGAGTCCACTACTGGCCCGCTGCGCACCGTCAGCCGGCAGTTGCGGACGGGAGAGCGCCTTCGATAGAGCTGAGCGCGGCGGTCCGCTGGAGCGAGGAGGAGTTGTCGCTGCCCATGTTCGCCGAGCTCACGGCCGACGAGGTCATGAGGGTCACCAATGCACTCGCGGACGCGCTCGCCGAAGGAAACGGATGACGAGGCGCCCGCCAACCGGGGCGAGCGAGCCGCTCGTATTCGGAGTCGTCGGCCTGGGCTACTGGGGGCCAAACATCCTTCGCGCGCTGGCGGAGATGCCGCTGGTCGAGGTGAAGTGGATCTGCGACCTCGAAGAGCAACGTCTGGAGCGACTCGGGAGACGGTATCCCGCGTGCCAGCGGAGCGTGGACGTTGATGCGCTGCTCGAGGATGAGGCGGTGGACGCGATCGTGATCGCCACTCCCGTCTTCACCCATTTCGATCTCGGCACCAGCGCGCTCAGCGCGGGCAAGCACGTGTTCGTCGAGAAGCCGCTTGCGCCCTCGACGGAGGGGGCCATCGAGCTCCAGCGCCTCGCGGATTCACAGGAGCTCGAGTTGATGTGCGGACACACCTTCATCTACAGCCCCCCGGTCCGCGCGATCAAGAGCCTGCTAGATGTCGATGCGCTCGGTGAGGTCTTCTTCGTTTCGTCGAACCGGGTGAACCTGGGCCTGCATCAGCGCGACATCAGCGTCATCTGGGATCTCGGCCCCCACGATTTCTCCATCCTCCTCTATCTGCTCGAGGAGATGCCGCGCAAGGTCCGCGCCATCGGCCGCGACTCCATCGTCCCGGGAATCCCCGACGTGGCCTTCGTGACCTTGGTGTACGAGTCGGGAATAGTGGCCAACGTTGAGTTGAGCTGGCTTGCGCCCAGCAAGCTGAGGCGGACCGTCATCGTCGGCAGCCAGAAGATGGTCGTATACGACGACGGGTCCGCCGAGCCGGTCCGGATCTTCGACCACGGGGTGGTTTATCGGGACCCCGAGACGTTCGGCCAGTACCACCTCTCCTACCGGACAGGAGACATTCTCTCTCCGAACATCGCCATCCGCGAGCCGCTCGTCGAGGAACTCGACGACTTCGTGAGCGCGATCCGATTCGGGCATGAGCCGGAGTCAACCCCAAACCTCGCCCGGCAGGTCGTGGAGCTCGCCGAAGCTGCCGACGAGTCACTTCACCGGGGCGGTGCGGAGATCGAAGTCGGCCGCGCGGGGCGTTTCTCGGCGGCGGGCTCTGAATACGCGCGGCTCGCAACCAGGATCGGATCGTGACGGGAGGGAGCCTCAACGCGCCGCCGGCCCCCCGCCGCGGGTTGAGCGAGCTCCGGAAGCGATCGGGCGGCGGCGCGACCGAGCGCGGCGAGGTTCGGCGGTCGGAGAGAGGGCGCCACGACGTCACGACGCGCAGGGTTTTGGCGGCCGGCGACCTCGCGGCTCTGCTCGCAGCCATGGCGGTCAGTCAGCTCGTGATCACGCCACAGGCGAAGGCGCTGCAGAGCTTCTTCCTCGGCCTGCTCACCCTGCCGGCCTGGATCGTCCTGTTCAACCTCTACGGCCTCTACGACCGCGACGCCAAGCGGATCAGCTGCTCAACCGTCGATGACTTCCCGCGGCTGTTCCACTCTCTGGTCATCGGCTCGCTCGGTCTGTGGGCGTACTCCAAGCTGGTCTTTCCGCACCGGCTCGAGCTGATCCAGGGGGTGTCGTTCTTCGCGCTCTCCCTCCTTGGCATCCTCGCCGGCCGAGCCGCGGGTCGGGCGCTGATGGCCTCCCGGATCCGCCGCGAGCGGGCGCTTCTGGTCGGCCGAGGGCCGATCGCCGAGTTGATCCAGCGCAAGATCGAGTGCCATCCGGAGTATGGGCTCGACCTGATCGGCCGCGTCGGCCCGTCAACGGAGGACCTCGAGGGAATCGACGGGCGACCCGGGGACACTGCGTGGCTCGAGAGAGCCGTCGCACTCGAGGGCGTCGACCGGCTGGTGGTGGTCAGCACCGGGATGGATGAGGAGTCGGTGCTCGAGTTGCTGCGGCAAAGCTCGGACCTCGAGATCAAGATCAGCCTGGTGCCGAACCTCGTCGAGGCGATCGGCTCGGCCGTGGAGGTCGACGACCTCGAGGGCGTCACGGTCCTCGGCATCAACCCGCCGATCCTGGCTCGCTCCTCGCGATTCATGAAGCGCAGCATGGACGTCGCGATCGCCCTCACGGTGCTCGTTCTCGCGCTTCCCGTGATGCTCGTAGCGGCCTTGGCGATCAAGTTGACCTCCCCGGGGCCGATCCTGTTCATGCAGGAGCGGGTGGGTCTGCGGGGCCGACGCTTTCGGATCTACAAGTTCCGGACCATGTGCGAGGACGCCCAGGATCGGGCGGCGGAGCTTCGCGAGCTGAGCGGCCACTCGGCGTGGCTCGTGCTCGAGGACGATCCCCGGATCACCCGCGTCGGCCGGATCCTCCGGCAGACGAGCATCGACGAGTTGCCCCAATTGCTGAACGTGCTGCAGGGCGACATGAGCCTGGTGGGGCCCCGGCCGATGCCCCCCGAGGTTGACAAGCTGATCGACGGTTGGAGCAGGCGCCGCCTCCACCTCACGCCCGGCATCACGGGCCTGTGGCAGGTGTTGGGCCGAACGAGCATCCCGTTCGAGGAGATGGTCAACCTCGACTACCTCTACGTCACCAACTGGTCGCTGTGGCAGGACATCCGGCTACTGATCCGAACGCTCCCCGCGGTCACAGCCCGCCGCGGGGCCAACTAGGGGGTGGAGGTGGAACTGGCATCGAAACGGGTGGTCGTGACGGGGGGCGCGGGCTTCATCGGCAGTCATGTGGTGGATGCCCTCGTCGAGCTCGGCGCCGACGTGCTCGCCATCGACGACCTCAGCGTGGGTCGCCGCGAGAACGTCGCTGCGGCCCAGGCCCTGGGCGCCGAGCTCGCGGTGTGCGATGTGCGCGACCCCGCCGTCATGGACCTGCACCTGCGCGGCGCCCACGTGGTCATTCACATGGTCTGCGACAACCTTCGCGCGTCCCTCGGCCAGCCGCTGCGATCGCAGGAGGTCAACGGCGCCGGCACGCTCATTACCGCGCTGGCAGCGGTGCGGGCGGGCGTCTCGCGATTCGTCTACGTCTCCTCCTCCGAGGTGTATGGCTCGGCGGTGTCGGTGCCGATGAGCGAGTCGCACCCTCTGCTGCCCACCACCGTGTACGGGGCGAGCAAGGCGGCCGGGGAGCTCTACGCCCAAGCGTGCATGCGGACCTATGGCCTGCCCGTGGCCGTGGTGAGGCCATTCAACTCCTACGGTCCGCGGGAACACGCCACGGGAACCAGCGCGGAGGTGATCCCCAAGTTCACCTCGCGGATCCTCGCCGGACGCTGCCCGGTGATCTTCGGGGACGGCAGCCAGACACGTGACTTCACGTGGGTCGAGGAGACCGCGGCCGGGATCCTGCAGGTCGCCGCGTGCGACGAGCTCGTCGGCGAGGCCGTGAACCTGGCCTACGGACGGGGCGTTGCGATCCGCGACGTCTGCCGGATTCTGCTCGAGCTCCTCGACGCCGAACATCTGGAGCCCGAATTCGCCGGGGAGCGTCCCGGGGACGTCATGCGCCACTGGGCGAATACGGAGAAGGCCCGCCGCTCGATCGGATTTGAGGCCACGGTGTCGGTCCGGGCGGGCCTGCAGAGATACGTCGATTGGATCGAGCAGAACGAGGATGGGGTTCTCGTTGCTGAAGCCGACATGGTGCGCAACTGGTAGCCGGACGATGCCCCCTTGGATGGACACGGGGACGGGGCGGCGAGTCGTCATAGTGGGCGCCGACGGCTTCATCGGCAGCGCGGTCGCCGGCGCGGCCCTGAGCGCCGGCGCAGCCGTGACCGCCGTGTGCGTCAAGTCGCCGTGGAGGCTTCAGCCGCTCGAGGGGGATCCGGCGCTGTCCATCGTCCCGGTCCCCGGGGGTCGCTGGTGGACTGCTAGCTTCATCCGCGAGCTCCAAGGGCGCCTCGAGAGGGCGGATTCGATGGTCCTGCTCGCCTATCAGCCGCCGCCGAGTCGTGCTGGTGCGGCCAGGCACGAGCACGCGGTAAACTTGGCCGGCACCGTTCGCTGGGGTCGGGCCGCGAGCCGCGCGACGATCCCCGCCGTCTTCACGAGCTCGGCCGACGTCTACGGACCGTGGCGCGAGGAGCCTGTCGACGAGTCGGCCCCGCCGGCGCCGACGACCCACTACGCGGTGGCGAAGCTCGAAGCCGAGCATCGGCTCCTGCGGATGCTGGGCCCGAGTGGCCTGACCGTCCTGCGCATTTCGACCGTATTCGGCCCCGGAGAGGACAGGCCGCGCGCGATCCCGGCGTTCATCAAAGCGTTCCTGGACGGCGAGGAGCCGGTCCTTCATCGCGGGGGAACCGACGTCAGGGACTACGTACATGTGGACGACGTGGCGGCGGGGATCGTCAACGCCTGCCTTCGCCGCACTGAGGCATCGACCATGAACGTGGGTTCCGGCGTCGGCCGAAGCACGCGAGACGTCCTGGACTCGGTGGCCCGGGTCATGGGGGTCAGGGCTGAGGCCGGCTCCGAGCGCGTCGCGCGGCCCTGGTCGAGGTTGGTGTTGGACGCGGGCTTGGCGCGGCGTGAGCTCGGATTTCAGCCGCGCACCGACTTCGACGGCGCCTTGCTGGATGAGGTTCGCTGGCTCGAGGCGCGGCGCACGGGGGTGGCTGCGTGAGCGCCACTCGAACCCGTCCGGATCTTCGCTCCGCCGATCGGCACTCCGGTCGGCCGCTGAGGATCGCGATGTTGCTCGAGAACAACCCCTATCCGAAGGACGTCCGCGTTCGCAACGAGGCCGAGTCGCTCGTCCGCGCCGGGCATCGAGTCACGGTTCTCGCCCCGCGTGCGGCGGGGCAACCACGCCTCGAGCGGATCGAGGGCGTGACCGTCCGCCGGTACCGCCTCCCCACCGCCGGGGGAAGCCCGGCGGGCTTCCTGCTCGAGTACGGGGTGGCGCACGCGCAGCTCTTCCTCCGCGGCGCCCTCGAGCTCCTGCGCGGGGCCGACGTCGTCCACCTCCACAACCCGCCCGACACGCTGTTCCCGGTGGGTCTCCTGGCGCGGGCGCTGGGAAGGAGCGTCGTATTCGACCACCACGACCTCTTCCCGGAGCTCTTCGCGGACAAGTTCGGTCGGTCGTCTCTGGTCCGGATAGCCGCCGCCGCTCAGCGGGCCAGCCTCAGGTCGTCCAACGCGGTGATCGTCACCAACCGCTCGCAGGCGGAAATCGTCCTCGCGCGGGGCGTTCACCAGCCGGACCGGCTGATGATCGTGCGCAATGGGCCTCGACACTCCACGCTGGCGCAGCGGGCCGACCTGAGGGAGGGCCCGTTGGCCAACCCTCACCTCGTCTTCGTCGGGGAGCTCGACTCGCAGGATGGCGTCCTGGCCCTTCCCGAACTGCTCGCTAAACCGGGACTGGAGGGAGCGAAGTTGACAATCGTCGGAGAGGGGGTGGTCCGCGAGGAGCTCGCGACGCGCTTCCGCCGAGCCGGGATGTCTGAGCGCGTCAGCTTCACCGGTCATGTTCCGCATCGGCGGGTTCCCGAACTGATCGCACAGGCGGACGTGTGCATCGACCCCGCGCCCTGCACCGAGCTCAACAGCAACTCGACGATGATCAAGGTGGTCGAATACGTCGCAGCGGGACGCCCGGTTGTCGCGTTTGACCTCGCCGAGACCCGGCGCACCGCCGGAGATGCGGCGCTGTATGCGCCGTGCGGTGATCTCGAGGCGTTTGCGCGCCTGATCGTCCGCCTGGCGGAAGGGGAAGACCTCCGTCAGAGGCTGGCCGAGAGAGCGATCGAGCGGGCGGATGAGCTCGTCTGGGAGCGTTCCGAGGTTGAGTTGCTGGGGGCCTATGAGCGGCTCTAGCGTGCAGACCGATCCCGTTTTCGCGAGTGAAGGGGGTGGTGTGCCGGAGGCCCGGCTCCTGCTGATCTCCCCCGTACACAACGAGGCCGAGCACATCGCTGAGGTGGCGCACTCCGTGGCAGCCCAAACCCGGCCGCCGGACCTCTGGCTGGTGGTGGACGACGAATCCGATGACCACACCCTCGAGCGGCTGCGCGAACTGGAGCCGGAGATCGCATTCCTGCGAGTTCTCTCGGTTCCCACCGGCCTCACTCATGGCTCTGGTGACCGCCTTGCCGCGGCGGCCGTCGAGCGCGCATACTCATGGGGGATCGAGAGCGTCGACTGGCGGTCGTTCAGCCACATCGGCAAGTTGGATGGGGACACTGTTCTGCCTGTCAACTATCTCGAGGGAATGCTCGAGAGATTCGAGGCCGATCCCAGCCTGGGCGTCGCCGGGGGGGCGCTCACCGAGCGCTCAAACGGCGAGTGGAGGACCGTTCCGACCCCGAGAGATCACGCGACGGCGCCTGCCCGCATCTATCGCCGCGAGTGCTTCGAGAGGATCGGCGGCGTCGTCGGTCGGCTCGGTTCCGACCCGATAGCCGTGACCTACGCTCGAATGAATGGCTACGGCGCCCGCGCATTCCCCGAGCTGCCGGTGCGCCATCTGCGCCCGATGGGGAGCAGGCAGGGGATCCTCCGCGGCCGGATCCGGCATGGCACTACTCACTACATCGTCGGATACGGATTCCCGTGGGCCTTTGTTAGATCGTTGATGCTCGCTGTTCGCACTCGGCCCCCGGTGCTGGGAGGCGCCGCCTTCCTCTATGGCTATCTTCGCGCCGCATTCGGTTCGACCGAGCGAGTAAGGGACAACGCGTTCCGGGTATTCGTCAGGCACGAGCAGCGACGGCGCGTGCTCTCCGTCCTCGGCCCCGTTCGCGACCGGCTGCATCGCGGCGATAGGCGCCAGCCCGGCCGCGGCGACCCTCCAAGTGTGGGCCAGGCGCTGGCTTCGAGGAGCGAGGAAGAGCGGCAACGGCGGCGCCAGGTGGTCGAGGTCCTGCGAACGTTGGAGGCCCACGGTGACCGCAACGGCTGGGTCGGCAGCGACCCCTACGAGGGTCTGAACGCGGCCCGCCTCGTCCCGCTTCAGCGCTCGTTTCGCGGTAGGCAGCTGATCAGCCAGGCGGTGAAGCGATCTCCGCTCGACCTGCGGCCACTGCTCGGGATCGAGCCGACCCTGAACTCCGCGACCGTCGCCTGGGTGGTTTCCAGCTATGCCCTGGACGGGTTCCTTCCCGAGGAGACGGCCGAGGATCGCCTTGCGAAGTCGCTGAAGGCACTGCGTGGTCTGCGGTGCCGAGGTTTCGAGGAGCCCTGCTGGGGCTATCCCTTTGATACCCAGTCCCGGGTCTTCTTTTACTCGAGGACCTCACCCAACACGATCGCCACCGCTTTTGCGGCGAACGCGCTTCTCGACGCCTTTGAGCGCACCGGGCAGGAGGATCTGCTCGAGGAGGCGATGGGCGCCGGTCGCTTCTTCCTTCGACATATCCTGCAGACAGAGGCGGACAAAGGCGCCTACTTCGCCTACATCGTGGGCGATCGGGCCCCGGTCCAGAACGCCAACACACACGTCTGCGCCGTCCTCGCTCGCCTCACGCAACACCGCGACGACGATGAGTTCCGCACGGCCGCGGAGGCGGGTATCGAGTACGCGCTTTCCCGCCAGCGCCGGGACGGGTCCTGGCTGTACGGCGAACGGCCCGACCTGGCCTGGGTGGACGGCTACCACCACGGCTATGTGCTCGACGCGCTGCGGGTGTGCTCGGACGCCGGACTCGACGAACGGCTGCCCGAGGCGATCGACCGCGGTCTGGAGTTCTACCGGCGCGAACTGATCCTCCCTGACGGAACCCCGAAGTACTTCTCCCACAAGGTCTACCCGATCGACTCCCAGTCGGTCGCCCAGGCGATCCAGACCTTCTCGATCGCCGCCACTCGGGATCCCTCCTTCATCGAGCCGGCACGCCGGGTGTTCGACTGGTCGCTCGAGAACATGCGCCGCCCCGACGGGCTGTTCATGTTCCAGCGGCGCCGCCACTGGAGCAACTCCCTTCCACACATCCGCTGGGTGGTGGCCGCGAAGTTGCTCGCCTGCATCCATCTGTTGCGGGCCGAGAGGATGCTCGCCGGAGAATCGGAGGAGCGCCGCTGAACGCCGTGGTGCCTCTATGCGGCGATGCGCTGAGAGAAGAGCGTCAGGAGCTGCTCGGTCGAATGCTTGATTCCGTAATGCCCGATGACCTTCTCCCGACCCGCCCGACCCAGACGCCGGCGCTCGACCGGATCGGCAGCGAGGTGCTCGAGAACCGCCGTCAACTCCTCGACGCTGCCCGGAGCGATGAGCCTGCCGCTGACCCCGTCCTCGATCAACTCCGGAATGCCCATGATCCGCGAGCTGACGACGGGCAGCTCCATCGCCATCGCCTCCATCAGCGAAACGGGGACGCCCTCAGCGAAGCTCGGCAGACAGAAGGTGTCGGCGGAACCGAGCAAGCCGCGGATCGCCTCCTGCCCGACCGCACCCGTGAAGGTGACCCGGTCGGCTACCCCGAGCTCCGCGGCAAGCTCTTCCAGCCTGGGCCGATTCTCGCCCCAGCCGACGACTGTCACACGGACATCGATCCCACGATCGGCAAGTGCCGCGACCGCCTCGATCAACAATCCCTGGCCCTTGAACGGCACCAAGCGGCCGACGCTGAGCACGTCCAAGCCTCCCGTTCCGTTCCGTTCGGCGGGTGGCGAGAATACTTCGGGGTCGATCCCGCAATGGATCACCTGCAGCTTTTCCCAGTGATCCTCCGAAACGAGAGCCATCAACTGGCTACGGGCAAAGTCGCTGATACAGACGACGAAGTCGGCACTCTCGACCTTGGCCCGCAAGTTGAATCGCGACACCTCGTAGAACTCGTCCGGTCCGTGGACGGTGAAGCTCCACGTCCAAGGCGGGCTTGCGCCGGACTCGTATCGGGTGGCCAGCAGCGCGATATCGGTCACCTGATTCGTGAACTGGGCATGCAGATGGTGGACCCCACGCGCCCTGCACCGCCTCCAGACAATCATCGCCTCGGCGAAGTAGAACAGCTGCCAGAGGTGTCCTCGGAGCCCGGGCCGGCTGAGGCGAAGCGAAAGCGCCAAGGTGAAGAAGTAGGCAGAGGGCGCGCGAACGAGTGCGTTGAGATGCGCCCGGACCAGTTCCCCCCACCGGGGAGGGAGGATCGTGTAGGTGCTGGCTTGCTCCCGCCGATCGGCCTCGTTCAGCAGTTCATCCTCGGCGACGGGGCGAACCGAGATCGTTTCGATCTCCACGCCACGAGCCCGCAGCCCCTGCACCTCGCGCAAGATGAAGGTGTGCGATATGGCCGGATAGTGGCCGACGAGATAAGCGATCTTCATGGATATCGGCGCAGGAACAGAACCCGGCGTTCCGCATCCCTGCGCCCACCGAGGCGGTTGGGACGCCAGGGGATCGTATCGGCAGGGAAATTGCCGGACTTAACCGAGAACTTCGACATGTCGCGCCTTCGGCTCCCATGAACTCCCCCCCGGCAGCCATCCGGCCCCTATTCCTGCTCTCCCTGCCCCGAAGCGGTTCGACCTTGGTCCAAAGAGTGCTCGCCACCAACCCGGCGATCGCCACCGCATCGGAAACTTGGCTCTTGATGCCCTTCCTCTCGGCGGCGCCGGCCGAGGAGACGCTCCCCTCGAGGGGAGCATGGGACCTGACGGCTGCCCAAGCGATCCATGATTTCACTCACGAGCTTCCCTTGGGGAAGGACTCGTACCTCGCTGCGGTCCGCAAGTTCGCCCTCGACATGTATTCGCAAGCCGCCGGCGGCGGAGCTGTCTATTTCCTTGACAAGACTCCCGCTTATGCGCATTTCCTTCCCGATCTGATACGCATCTTCCCCGAGGCGAAGTTCGTCGTTCTGTGGCGCAACCCGCTTGCCGTTGCCGCCTCAATCGTCGAAACGTTCTGCGACGGCAGCTGGGAGCCGGATCGCTACCCGCTCAGCCTTTATGCCGCGCCCGCAGCCCTTACCGAGGCTGCTGAGCAATATGCGGGGCGGGTGTGGCCGGTGCGGTACGAGGACCTCGTTTCCGCTGAGTGCGATGCGTGGCAGGGCCTGATGGACTATCTCGAGCTCGACTTCGAGCCCGCGTCGCTCGAGACCTTCGGCCGAACGGCCCTTGCAGGGCGTCTCGGCGATAAGAGTGGCACCGCGCGCTACTCAGCCCTGAGCCCAGAGCCACTCACCAAGTGGACCCAGACCATTCGCACTCCTCTGCGGAAGGCGTGGTGCCGCCGCTATCTCGACTGGATCGGGCCTGACCGGCTGTCGGTCATGGGCTACAAGCACGCGGAGCTCCAAGCAGATTTGGACGCCACGCCCGTGGGCTTTGGCGGGCTGGCCAACGACTCCGTCCGGGTCGCCGAATCATTTGCGCGGCGCCTTTGGAGAGCGAGCAATAGCGACGTCCGTCGTCCGATCAGGCGAGCCGGACCCAGGCGGGTCACACCTACCTTCGATCTCAAGAGCGAATAAAGAGGGAATTCAACGGATGAGTGAAACCAGAGAGTTGGAGCCCGACAGTGTGAACGGAGGAGCTGGCACCGCCACGGACATATCTGACTCCGGTGGCCGCCGCCGGCTCCGGGCGAGCCCCCGCGTAGGAGTCGGAGAGGCGGTCAGCTGGCACCGGATTACCTTTGCAGTCCCTGTGATCCTTCTCACGGGGCTCGCCGTGGCGGTCGGCCTGGGGCGCGCACCGGACTACACCGCGGAGGCCAAGCTCGCGCTCAGCGCGAACGCGGGTGGTACGGCGGGTCTTGCTGGGTTCGCAGCCAACAGCCAAGCACTGACGGCCGGATTCGCCCAGGCCGTGGACGCCCCGAAAGTCGTGGGTCGGATAAGTGGAAAGACAGGTCTGTCCCCGGCCGAGGTCCGTTCGCAGGTGACGGCCTCATCGACGGCCGACAGCCCGGTGGTCCGCGTCCAGGCGACCAGTCCGACTGCTCGCGGTGCCAAGTCGACTGCCAACGCGGCAAGCGTCGCCCTCGCTGGCTACGTCAACCAGCTCAACCGCAGCGGTGGCGTCCAGCAGCGCCTCCTCAAGGAGTTTCAGCAGGCCACCATCCGGGTCGACGCGGCAAAGGCCCAGCTGAGCGAGGCGCAATCGTCAGGCGCAGATCCAGCCACGGTCAGCAAAGCTGGTGCAGCACTGGACGCTGCAAAGCTGACAGAGGACGCAGCGAGTACCGCGTACCAGACAAGTCAGGAGAACAGCACATCGGTCGGTGATCTTCAGGTTCTGAGCCGGGCAGGAGGTGCGACCAGCGACCGTGCTCGAAAGCTGGAGCTTCTGGTCTTCATCGGGTTGATCGTCGGTGCCGCCGCGGGAGCGACGCTCGCTACCGTCCGCGCCAACCGCTGAGGCCGGGTGCGAACTTGGCTGGCGGCTTTCACCCGGGCCCAGACCCCCGACGCTTCGTTGTTGGTTCGGCGGCGGCCGCAGCTCTGTCGCTGGCGGCGGCCGCAGCCGCCGCTGCGACGCGTGGCTCGCTTCCGTTCCTGCTCGTTCTCGGCCTCTTGGGTCTGGCCAGCTTCGCCTACCTGGTCTGGCATGTTGACCCGGCCTGGACGCTGAGCGGCTCGATCGCGCTGTCGGTGTTCGGGGGTTACTGGGGCCAGCTCGGGCCGTTCGGTTACCTGCCGGTCACGCCTGACCGACTGATGCTCGTGGCAGGTGCCGGTGCGCTTCTTCTGCGTGCTCCCGGCGCGCGGCACCGCGAACCCCTACGGGTCGAGCCGGTTCACTGGCTGCTGGCGGGGGTGATCGCATTCGCGGTCGTCTCAGCCTTCGTATCCGGAACCCTCCTCTCGAAATCGGAGTTCTTCCGGCTCTTCGACCGCTTTGGCGTCGCCCCGTTCCTGATGTTCACTCTTGCGCCGCTCGCCTTCCCAACCAAGAAGCACCGGAAGATCTTCCTCGGCGTCCTGGTTGCGCTCGGCGGGTACCTGGGATTGACGGCGCTGTTCGAAACCGTAGGACCGCATTCCCTGGTATTCCCCCGCTACATCACCAACCCCGAGCTCGGCTTCCACGTGGGCCGGGCGCGGGGGCCTTTTCTTGAGGCCGAGGCGAACGGCATCGCCCTCTTCCTTTGTGGAACCGCTGCCGCCGTTGCAGCGACGACCTGGAGAAGCAGCGCCCTGGTCAAGGGCTTCTGCTGGCTTGTCGTCTGCCTCTGCTTCGCAGGCTGTCTGTTCAGCCTCTCTCGCGGGGTTTGGTTGGGGACGGCCGTGGCCATCTTCCTGACCCTTCTCTTCTTTCGCCCGGTTCGAGGATTACTCGTTCCCGCGCTGGCTGGAATACCGCTGGTCGTGGTGCTCCTGATCTCGCTCGTGCCTGGACTCGCGGCCAGCATCGACGATCGTGGGAACGACATGAACTCCGTGTGGGACCGGGAGAACCTCAACGCTGCCGCTCTCCGCACGGTCGAAGCCAGGCCGCTGTTGGGTGTCGGCTGGGGGCGCTTCACGGATGTCGGCCCCCCTTACTTCTGGCAGGCGAAGGATCGCCCCCTCACGGCGGTCGGGGTGCAGAGTTGCGACTCGCTGCCGACCGGCGCGACACAGACCGCTGACGGGTCAAGGCCACAATGCACGGTGCCGGTACACAATGCGTACCTGTCGAATGCGGCTGAGCTGGGCCTGATCGGGGTCACGCTGTGGATCGTGGCCGGTATCGTCGCAATCGGCGGGGCGGTCGTTCGACCGGGCCCACCCTGGGCTCTTCCGTGGCGTATCGGGCTCTTTGCAGTAGCGATGATGTGGGGGGTCGTCGTATTCTTTACGCCGCTTGAGGGTCCCTTCTCGGCGGTTGTCCTGTGGACCTGGGCGGGGATCGTCTGGGCAAGTGGCATTCCGGTGTCGCGAGCGAGTTCGGGTGGGCTCGCGTGAGCCTCTCACACTCGCCAACCCGGCCCTCCAGGAGTCTGGTCGGAGTCTCGCCCGGCGAAGCGCTTGAGAAGAACCGCGGGTTTTTCGAGGCTCTGGAGATCGTATTCCCGGTCCGTTTCGAGCCGCGGGCGACCGGGGATGTGAAGGGCCTCGACGGAGCCCTGATGCTTGACGATCGGGCCGACCCCCCCGCATGCCCCTGTTTGATCGCCGCCTCGGGCACCTCCCACCAGAATCCGACCGACCGTAAGCAGGCAGGGATCCGCTTTGTTTCGAGTCCCGCTCTGGATCCGTGCCTGCACGACGCTTTGCTTCACGACGCGCGTGCGACGAGCCTGAGGCCGCTGACCGTCCGGCCCGCAGACGAGGTTCTGGCCGAAGGCCCGAGCGGACCAGTTTGGACGAGACGGGGGGAGGGAGAGCGCCAGGTTCACAGGGTTGCGCTCAGCCCGGCACAGCACGACTCGTCCCTTCCCCTGAGGGCGCAGCTTCGTGCCGGCCAGTTCCTGTCCCTGCTGCCCCTCGTCGTCTTCCTTCGGGAGCTGACCGAACCGCACCAGTGGACCAGGCCGCCGCTGAGAGCGAGCTTCGTCCTCGATGATCCAAACCTGCGCTGGCCGACCTACGGCTTCATCAACTTCCGATCCCTCGCCTCCCACGCAGCTGCACACGGCTATCACGTGGCAATCGCTTCGGTGCCGCTCGACTCCTGGCCAGTGAGCGGTTCAGCAGCTCGGATCTTTGTGGAAGCTCCCGAATCGCTTTCCCTGTGCATCCACGGACACGCTCACCTCCGGTACGAGCTGGAGCGATTTCGATCCGTCGACGAGGCTCGCCGAGAGCTCGCCCGGGCTCTGCGGAGAGTCGCAGGCCTTGAGCGCCGGGCTGGCGTCCATGTCGACCGGGTGATGGCCGCACCCCACGAGCGCTGCTCGGCGGTGACAACGGAGGCGATGCTGCAGCTTGGTTTCGAGGCTCTGGTCATCGATCGCGCAAATCCGTGGCGGTTCAGGCCAGAGAAGGAGAAGCCCGTGGCGGGATGGGAGCTCGCAGAGTTGGTAAGTGGCGGGCTACCAGTGATTCGGCGGGAGGATCTCAGCGCATCACGCGAGGATCTCATCCTCAGGGCTTTCCTCGGCCAGCCACTCGTCCTCTCCGGGCATCATGGTGATCTGTCTGAAGGACCCGACCACCTGGCCACCGTCGCTCATGAGATCAATCGCCTTGGAGATGTTCAGTGGACCTCTCTTGGCGAGATTGCAAGAACGAATTTTCTCACCCGGAGATCCGGATCCCGTTTAACGGTCCGCATGCTGTCCAGACAAGCGCGGATGCGGCTGCCGGCGGGCGTATCCAACCTATCGATCGAGATGCCAGGGGTCCATGGCGCTGCTGAAGGGACGCTGTCGATTGGCGATGTCTCGACGCGATGGGAACGAGACGGGTCCAACCTGCGGTCACCTGGAACGCGGGTCGACAGCGACATCCTTGATGTCGTCATTGCGCCGCCTAGGAAGAGTCCCGCCGCGACCACTACTCGCCGGAGCGCGACCCGATGGGCGCTATGTCGCCGACTGATCACCGAAGGTCGAGATCGCGCCCAGCCGATTTGGCGCCGTCCGAGTAGGGATACGGCGTAATGGCAGCAGGTCTACCGAACCTGCTCATCATCGGTGCCGCAAAGTGTGGAACGACGAGCCTGCATTTCTACCTCAACCAACATCCTGACGTGCTCATGGCACGTCCCCATGACACGCCCCGGCGAGAAAAGGAGATGCGTTTCTTCTGGCGCGAAGACTGGCGCGAACGGCTCGGGTGGTATGAGCAGCACTTCGATCCCACCGTTCGGGTTCGAGGCGAGGCAACACCGTCGTATACGCATTACCCGTTTCTCCCCGATGTTCCGAGACGCATTCACTCAGTTATCCCAGAAACGAAGCTGATCTATGTGGTCCGCGATCCGATCGACAGAATCGTCGCCCACTGGGCCCAGACGCAAGAGGACGGGGATCGCACTCCCCTGGAGGAAGCGTTGGCAGACTACGACCGTCCTGATCATTCCCTCGTGTGTGCCAGCAAGTATGCGACCCAGGTCGAGCAATATCTCGAGTATTTTGCGCCCGAGCAGCTTCTCGTGCTGGATATGCATGAGCTAAGCACTAGTCGGGTGGCCACGATTGAAAGGATATTCAGGTTCCTTGGCGTCGATGAAAGCTACCGCTCACCTCAGTTCGAAAGCCAGCTCAACACTCGTCGCGACAAGAAGGCGATCACAAAATCTGGCCAGCTCCTCTTGGATCGAGCATTCGTGCCGCTCGGAAAGACCTTGCCCGTGGGCATACGCCACAGGGCCGCGCCAGTGCTCCGTGGGCTGCTCTCACGGAGCGTGGGAACACCTCCACTCGAGGAACAAACCGCCGCCGCGCTGAAGGAGTTACTTAGGCCCGAGGTGGAGCGGTTCCGTTGCCTGACCGGCATGGAGTTCGCAACGTGGTCGATGTGAATCAAGCGCCGGTTCGGGCTTCGTTCCGAGAGGGCTTCGCTTTTGCTGCAATAAGCGCGGGCGTTGGCGGCGTGATCGGAGTTGCGTCGAGCATCCTGATTGCGCGCCTGTATGGGATCGAGGTTGTGGGCCAGTATGCGCTGGCGACCGCCCCGATGGGGATCGTGTGGTTCTTTTCGACCGTGCGAGAGAGACCGGGCCTGATCAGGGCGCTGAATCCTCTGCAACCCCGCGCCCCCGAGATCACGGGCATCTTTGCCGCCGTCCTTGCGTTCTCGGTAGCGCTTACGGCTTTGATGTCGATCGTCGGCGCAGGAATCACATACCTGCTCTTCAATGGTCCTATTGACCAACCGGACCTGTTTGTCCCCGCCGTCGTGTGTCTTGGCGGCTATCTGATCGTGATCAACACGGGCTGGAACCTTGACGGGGCCTTCTCCGCGTTTCGAGCGGGTCGGCAGCTGTTCTGGGTCCGTTTGCACCAGGCCGTCGCGTTCATGCTGCTTGCTGCAGCAGCACATGCGATCGCGGAAACAGTCTGGTGCCTGATATTCGCACTGCTCGGTGCGGCGCTGACGTCTCTGATTCACCGAATCGTTGCGGTGCGCCTATGGATGAGGATCATCGTGCCGACGAGGGTGCTCAAAGCTGGTTTCCGAACGCTGCCGGACATCCTTCGGTTCGGTCTCAGGGTCACACCCGGATCACTGGCTGACGGGGCAAGTGCGGAAGCGGGTACATGGATCCTGGGTTCGTTCAGCTCTGTCGCATCCGTCGGAGCCTGGAACATCGCTTGGACCATGGGAAAGCGAACCCTGGATCTGAATATGCGGTTGGCAGAGATGCTGTTCCCCACTCTTGTCCAACGGTGGGCGGCAGATGATCGACTCGGCTTTCAGCGAGCGCTGACGGATTCCACACGATATGTGGTGACTACGATGTTGCTACCCGCCGCAGTGGCAGGCGGCGCAGCTGATGGAGTCATGGGTCTCTTCGGCCCGGGATTCTCCCAGGCGAGCGGGGCGCTCGTCCTGCTGCTGCTTGTCCCAGCCCTTGCAACAACCATAATCTTCCAATCGCAAGCGCTCCTCGCGGTGGATCGCCCCACGCTTACATCCGTGCTTTCCGTCGTACGCTTCATGGTGACGTTGAGTGCCAGCGTCGCATTAACCATCACGATTGGGATCACGGGCACCGCGATTGCGGTGGTCCTAGGCTTTGCTGTGCAGCTGGCGGCGCAGCTCAGGTTCGTCACCGGTCACTTTGAGACATCAATCTTCCGATATTGGCCTCACCGGCAGATGATCGCATTGGTCCCCGCCTATGTTGCGGGCTTCGCGATCGCACGGATCCTCGATGCAGCCATTGTGCAACCTGCCGGACTGTTCGCGGCGCTTATTGCCGGCTCAGCAGCGTACGCCGCGGCCGTGATCATGGTCGGCGGCCTCCTGCCAAGGGATCGTGAGGTGGGGAGGTCGATCGCGCGCCGGATCTTGCCGGTGCGGGCGCTCAAGGTGCTGTCCCACGGCGCGGAGCGCCGGCTGGGGGGTATCGGATGAACATAAGGATCGATTCCCCCCGCAAAATCCTGTTTTCGTGTGTGTCGGAGAGCGACCCTGAATGGCTTCCGAGAGTTCAGAACCTGGTCCTATCCCTTCGACGGTTCGGTGGCAGCTGCAAGGCCGCCCCCTTTGTTGTGAATTATGTCGATCGGGTGCCACCCGAGGCCGCATCAGCGCTCTCCGAGATGGGAGCCGAGACACGTCGCGTCGCACCATTCCGAGACCGTGGGCCGCAGAACAAGCTCCGCATGCTGGACCTTCATGACTCGTTCGACTTCGACGTCCTGGTGGCCCTCGACTGCGACACCGTTGTTGTCGGCGATCCCGCTCCTCACATTCCGCCCTCCGCAATCGGCGCGAAGCCGGTCGACTACGATCCGCTCGCTCGTCGCGATTGGCGGCGCCTGAATCGCATTTTGAACATCACAGCCTCGGAGCCGGTGATGCACGCCACGTCCACAGGCCGGGAGATCCCCCCGTGCTTCAACAGCGGCGTCTTGACGGTTCCCCAGCGTCTCTGCGAGCCGTTCCAGCAAGATTGGCTGAGCGCCCACTCGCAAGTCACCGAGGCACTCGGATCCGATTCACAGCTGATCCCTAGGCACCTTCACTTCTTTGCGGATCAATTGTCCCTTGCGCTCTGTCTAGCCCACACCAGGCTTGACTTCGTGCCCCTACTCGTGACCATGAACTTCCCGACCCATGTCCCAGTCCACGGATCATCGTTATCAGGGAACGCACAACCGGTGATTCTTCACTACCACGGCGCGGTGGATGACCGAGGGTTTCTCTACCGGCCGAGATCGCCGCTAGCGGAGGATCATGCCGATGCATTCAATCGAGCTAGAGCCTCGAGGCTGGCGATTGATTACCACGGATTGCATTCGAGGCCCCGATGGGCCCGGTTGGCCCAGGCGACCGCGGACCGCTTCTGGCTGATGCTCGCGAGTCGACAACGGTTGCGATCAACTCTGGGCAACGGGTTAAGCAAGCTCGGCCGGGGTGGTAGCGTGCCCCGAGGTACCTGACACCCGGCGCCGTGTCGAGGCCGCCATCTCACATTGTCTGAGAGAGCACAGGTTCGATGGGCCTTTCTGAAGGAGTCATGCTTCCTTTGGGTCGCAAACCATTTGCCGCGTATACGCATCCTTGAACCACATCGCTACCGCCTGCTTCGCTTGGCGGGAATGGATATTCAGGGACCGTGTCTCATATGGGGACCGCTCAGCATCCGACCAATCGGTGGCGCCAGTCACACCGCAATCGGTGCCGGAACATTCGTGAACACCGACGTTCGCTTCGGAGGCGCCCAGGGAGGGATCTCAATAGGTCGGGACGTTCAGGTAGGACCCCGCGTGTCTTTTGAGACCGTTAGCCACGGGCTGCTCTACGAGCCGGGGCGCGGCCGCGGCTATACGAGTCAGCCGATCGTCGTTGAAGACGAGGTCTGGATCGGCGCGGGGGCAACTGTTCTTCAGGGCGTGACGATCGGGCGCGGCGCCGTGATTAGCGCGGGCGCCGTGGTCAAGGACGACGTGCCTGCCGGGACTGTTGCTGGCGGCGTGCCGGCGCGAGTGCTCCGCGCTGTCGAATGAGATTAACCAGACGGCATCTCGGTCATGTACGTCCCGCCGTCAAGGTCCCAGGAAGGCAGCCCGCGTGAGCGAACGAAGTCGCGGAACGCGCTACTCCAGTTGGCATCGTCGACCACGAGCGGGGCGCCGGGCGCCAGGTGCTCCTCTGCCAATCCCATCTCAAACTGCATGCACTCGTATGAATGCTCGCTGTCGTGCATGAAGAATTCGATCTGCCCGAGTTCTTGCATCAGCGGGCGGAGGACTTCTTGGCTTCGGCCAATTCGTAGATCCCATCGCTCATGGAGGTCATCTGGTACAAGCCATCCCGGATCCTTACCGGCGGGGATCACACCGCCCCCCTTGCCTTCCCAATGCTCGGTACTCAGCACGCCGGCGAACTCCGGGAGGTCGACGCTATACAGGTGCCCGCGTTCATTCGCATGCAACGCGTGAAGGATTACCGCGGAGGAAACACCGTTGCAGACTCCGGTTTCCACGAGCACCTCCGGTTGCAGCGTGCGCAGGAGTGCGTAGAGGCGCTTACTCGACAGCGGGCTGAGGTTTGCGAACGAGGCACGATGGCCCCGAACTTCGAGGCCACCAGCTGCTCGGACCCAGTCCTCGTGCGCAGCGTCGATGACAGGCCACAGGCCCTCTAATTCCCCACAGTATGCGTCGAACTCCTTCCGGTCGAGCCGGCTTCGCATGAACGCGCGATCAAGGCGGAAACGGCGGACGGCCCCACGCAACGGAGCTGGGGTTAAAGCGCGAAGGGAATCGATCGCTGGGCTCACCTCACAAATCCTTCAACGTTCCTAGCGGCGCGCTTGCGATTACCTGAAACCATTGACTCGACATCAAAACCTCGCATTCGTCCTCCACGCCCGGATGAGTCATTAGCTCAACCGACGCTGTCGTAGCTCTGTCAATTATGCCCGCCAGATCCTGGAAGCTTCGGCACGAATCTGCCTTCCGGAGGTAAGTAAACCACTGAGTCGACTCAAACCGCAGGCGCACCACGCGGTTGATGAGCCACCGCACGGCTCGTCTTGTAGTTACCTGGTCGTCTGGGGGAAGGTTGAAGGTAGCTCGCATCGCTTCGACGTGGCGCAATGGCCGAGCCAGGAGAACGTTGAGGCAGGTGTGAACATGCTGGTGGCCGTCCACATCGCGGGGCGGTTCTCCGTAGAGCCGCTGAAATTCATGCATCTGGTCGCGTATACAGGCTTCGATCATCGACTGGCGAAGTGGATTGCAGATCCAGTAGGCGCTCGGTCGGCGGGCGAAATGGCGAGCCATTCCAGCCTGCCGATCTTTTACATCCGCTGGCACCGAGGGATCCGTGAAAGGTTCGGTGAGATTGAGGTGGAGCCTGATCGGCAGATTCGCGTCGCGCGCTAGTTCGGCAGCGCGACGGGAGTCGCTCATCCAAACCAAAGCGCTGGCACTGCTGACTCGCCCCGCCCGGAAGCACCGCAGAATCGAGTCGGTAGTCGAAACGTCCAGTCCCAGGTCGTCGGCATTGACGATCAACAGACCCATCGAGACGAGTCTGACATGGTTTACGCAGGTGAGTTCGGACCCCGACAGAACCGATCAACCCCGGAGCCCCGAGCGGCGACGGGTGATGGTCGGCTTCGCGGACGCGCTGGCGGCCATCGAAACCGTGTGGAGTCTCCTGGGCGCAGGATTCTCAGTTTCCGCCTTTACACGAGCCGGTCGGGCCCCAGTCCTGCGCCGGTTGGATTCTGTCGCGCTGCATCAGATTACTGCGCCCGAGCACAATGTCGAGGATTCTCTGCGTGATCTGCGCGCCGCGATGCAGGATTCCGGCTCGACGGCGCTCATGCCGCTCGATGACGCTGCTCTTTGGCTGAGTCAACAAGCCAGCGAGGGAACTCCATGGGTCCTCGTTGGTCCCAGGGGAACGCAAGCCGAGGTCGCCCTCAATAAGCAGTTGCAAACTAATGCCGCGACTGCGGCTGGCTTTCCGGTTCCGGACACCCAATTCCTGAAGTCGCCTGCCAAGCCCGGACGAGATGCTCGGTTTCCACTGGTTGTCCGGCCTGCCGTGGCGGCGGAGGTCCGGGCGGGACGCCTGGTGACCGCTGGCCCTGCGCGAACGTGTGCCGACGTCGGAGAATTGAACCGCACGGCGGAGGCGTTCGACCCCGGATGCTCCCTAATGATCCAGCCCCGGCTGCAGGGAATCGGTGAGGGCGTTTTCGGGCTCGCGACGCCGGCGGGCATCCTGGCCTGGAGCGCTCACCGGCGGATCAGGATGATGAATCCGGCAGGCTCTGGGTCGAGCGCATGCGTCTCAATTCCGCTGGACGATCAGGTGCGCGATCAGGCGGAGAGCATGCTGACTCGCCTTAAGTGGTCGGGGCTCTTCATGCTCGAGCTGCTTCGGGATAGCGATGGCACGCGGTGGTTCGTCGAATTGAACGGACGTGCGTGGGGAAGCATGGCGCTCGCCCGCGCAGTCGGGCTCGAGTACCCCGCCTGGGCGGTCGCGCAGGCCTTCGGGGAACGGCTGGGCAGTCTGCCCTCCAGCACCGGCGACGAGTTGGTACGCGCCCGCCACCTAGGGCGCGAGATCGTGCACCTGCTTGCCGTGATCCGGGGGCCCCGCTCGACCGCGATCCCCTGGCCTTCGCGCCTCCGGACTATTCGCGAGGTCCTTTCCTGGCATCAAGGCGACCGCGCGTACAACTGGCGGCCTGGAGAATTTGCATTGCTCCTGGAGGACACAGTCTCGACCGTTTTCGCCGCGATTCGGCCCACACGCCGTCCCGCCGCCTCGTGATTCGCACTGCGGCTCACGTTCATTCCGACTGGTCTTACGACGGTAGTTGGCCCCTGCTCGCGCTTGCACAGGAGTTTGGCAATCGGGGCTATGACGCTGTGCTCATGACTGAACACGACCGTGGCTTTGACGAGAGTCGGTGGCGGGATTACAAGGCGGCTTGCGCGGTCGCCAGCAAGGGTGGCGCGTTGCTCGTGCCTGGCATCGAGTACTCGGATCCATCGAACCTCGTCCACGTTGCGGTTTGGGGGGACCTTCCGTTCCTCGGCGAAGCGCGAGCGACCGACGAACTGCTTGCCGACGTCGCATCGAAGGGAGGCGCCGCGATGTTTGCCCACCCTGATAGACGAGAAGCCTGGCGAATGCTCGACCGTAACCGTAATTTAGTTTCATCCCTGGTCGGCATTGAGGTCTGGAATCGCAAGTACGACGGGTGGGCTCCCGGCACGGCGGGGTCTCGCCTATGCGAGAGGGAGTCCGGGCTAATTCCCTTCTTCGGCCTTGACTTCCATACCCGACGCCAGCTCTTTCCGCTGGCGATGATCGTCGATGCGGAACAACCTGGCACGATCGACACCGTCATCAACAGCCTCCTCGCCCGACGGTGTCGTCCCACCGCATTCGGCCTGCGTGGTGACTGGCTGACTCAAGGAGTGGGTCTCGCCGCGGCCAGATCTGCAGAAGCATGCCGGCGATTTGTGCGCCCCGCTGTGCGTCAATGGCGTCGGTTCCGCCTCAGCGAAAAAGGCTAATGCGGCATTACGGCAAGCCATCTCATCGACCGGGGCCTCTCACCTGGAGCTTCAGCACCTGAAGCCGGCGCCACGGGAAACTGGCCAACAGCTCGTCCGGATATCGATTCCGGAAGATCCCGGGATAAGGGTTACTGCCCGTCGGTGTGGGGTCCTGGGCGTAGAAAGCGACCACCCCGGCGCGATCCCGAACCACGATCCCGTAGCGCTGAGCTGCCGTTGCGATCACCTGGGTCACCGGCGGCAGGTTCAGCCGGTCGAGGTCAAGTGCCGGGTCCAGCCTCAGCCTGGCACCTTCGGGAAGCGCGTTCCGCCGTGCTGTGTTCCCGTCGCTGTGGGTGGCGGGCCGAGACCAGACGCCCCGGCGCGAATCCGGAATCGCCATCGCCAGCGCGTGGTCGATGCGTCCTCGCTTCAGCTCCCGGATCGTCATCAGGCCGCCCAGCAGCGGAAGGCCGGTGGCAGTGGCGCCCCACCATGGCTGGGCGCCGGGCCATGCGGCCCGGCTGAAGTAGCCCGGGTTGGTGGAGACGTCATGCATCGCCCCCGCGGCTTCCGCATACCACTTGCCGGCCTGCTCCCTCATCTTCCAGAACTCCCACATCGTGTCCGTGGCGGGTTGCCAAACCACCATCTGCCGATCAGTGCCAGCCGCCGGCTTGGCGCCGGGAGGAATGGGAACGGAGCTGATCGCCTCCTGCAGATCCGGTAGATCGCGATCCAGCCTTACGCGCACCGTCGGCTGGTGGGCACCGACCGTGTAAACCGGAGTGCTGTACTGGCGAGTATTGATCCAGGGACCGAAATGGTGTGTGAGCTCCGACTGCACCTCGCCGACCAGTCCGCCGACCATTTGAGCGGAGCGCGGATCGATCGCCGCATCGGCAGTTAGCGGAGCATTCCAGAAGCTCCGAGGCGAGAATAGGCGGGCTTGGGAAGGGGTTGGCTGCGGAGCGGGCTGAACGGACTTCTGCTGATCTCCGCATGCATTGAGAGTCACGCCGGAAACCGCGGCAACGGCGATTGTCAGGCTTTTTGCGAAACCGTCGACCATGCGACGTCGCAATCCGAGTCTCAAGCGATCCAGCTTAGCCGGCTCCCTCTCACCCTCAGGGACGGTCGGGGCCTCGCAGATGCAGCCTCAGCACCTGCAAATGCTGCCATGGGAACCTGGCCAGAAGGTGGTCCGGGTACTGGCCGCCATAGATGCTCGGGTATGGATTGTGCCGCATCGGGCTGGGATCCTCCCCATAGAACGCAGTAACGCCTGCGCCGTCCCGCACGAACATCCCGTAGCGCTGAGCGGCCTCGGCCATCATCCGGGTCATCGGCGGAAGGTTGAGCTTGTCGAGATCGAGCCGGGGATCGAGTCGCAGGCGTGCACCCTCGGGTAGGGTGCGCCGGCTCCTGCTGGAGCCGTCTCCGTGCGTCGCCGGGGCTGACCACACTCCCGCCCGAGGGTCTGGGACTCCCATCGCAAGGGCGTGGTCGATGTGCCCGCTCTGGAGCTCTTGAATCGTCATCAGGCCGGCGATCAGAGGGAGGCCGGTAGCCGTCGCTCCCCACCAGGGCTGCGCGCCAGGCCAGGAGCCGGGCGTGTAATAGCCGGGATTGGTCGACACGTGGCGCATTGCGCCAGCAGCGTCCGCGTGCCATTGGCCATGGATGCGTCTCATTCGCCAGAACTCCCACATGGTGTCCGTGGAGGGCTGCCAGATGGCCATGTGCTTGTCGGTCCCGGCGGCCGGCCGCGCGCGACGGGGAATCGGGACCGCGTCGATCGCCTCTTGCATGCTGGGGAGGGTTCGGTCCAGGGTCACGTGGACCCTGGGCTGATCCTTTCGAGCCGTGTAGATCGGGGTGCTGTACTGGCTCGTATTGATCCACGGGCCGTAGTTGCGAGCGAGCTCTGCCCTGACCTCGTGAATCAGGCCGCCGACCATGCGCCGGGAATGCGGGTCGATCGGCGTGTGCCTGGTCAGAGGGGCATTCAGGTAGCTGGTGGGGGAGAAGAACCCCTTTTGGTGAGTGGATGCGGCAAGGGCGACATTGCCCGGCAGTCGGCAGGCGGCTCCCAGGCAGAGGAGGGCCAGGGCCGCCCCCGCTGCCCATCGGGCCAGGCACATCGTCCTGGCTAGTTCTTCCCCGCCCTGTCAAGGGGCGGCGTGAGGCAGGGAGCAGCTAACCGGCGGAGCCGGCCGCAAATTGCGGGAAGAGGATCGCCCGGGCCGGCGGGGCCAGCCGGCAGACTGATTAGGC
>JBOGZC010000045.1:0-29552 GCA_050697075.1 Solirubrobacterales bacterium
CCTCCAAGGCGATCGCCTCGGCGATCTCCTTGGAGGTCACCGAGCCGTAGAGCTTCCCGTCCTCGCCGGCCCGATGCTGGATCGTCAACACGGTCTTCGAGAGCAGCGCGGTGGTCTCCTCGGCGCGCTCGGACGCCTCGCGAGCCGCGCGCTCGGCGGCCTCCTGGCGGCGGCGGGCCTCCTCCAGCGACCGGTCGGTCGCCGGCTGGGCGAGCTTGCGGGGGAGCAGGTAGTTCCGCAGATAGCCGGGCGACACGTCGATCGCCTCGCCCGCCTTGCCCAGGCTGTCAACGTCCTTGAGGAGGATCGCCTGCGCCATCTCTCGCCGGCCTACCGTTCGCCGACGTAGGGCAGCAGCGCGATCTCGCGGGCGCGCTTGACGGCAACCGCGAGCTGCTTCTGGTGGCGACGCGAGAGGCCGGTCACCCGGCGCGAGCGAACCTTGCCGCGGTCGGAGATGAAGCGCCGCAGCGTCGCCAGGTCCTTGTAGTCGATCTGCTCGACGTTGATTCGCGTGTACTTGCGGGGCCGAAAGCGATCGGCGCCACGCGGACGCCTGCGCCCGCCACCGGGGCCACCCTGGGCGCCCACCGGGCCGCGCTGTCGGCGGGCCATCAGGCCCACCCCCGCTTGTCGCTCGCGTTTCCCACGCTCTCGCACAGGCGCCGCCTGGTCTGGGCGGCGCAAGAGAGCGCATGATAGTGGGCTAGAACGGGATGTCGTCGCCCGACGAGCTGACGCCGGCGGGCTCGGAGTCCTCGAAGTCCGAGGTGTCCGCGGGGACGTCGGAGCGCGGGGCGATGCCGTTGCCGCCGCCGGCCCCCTCGTCTCGCGAGCCGAGGAACTGCACCGAGTTGGCGATGATCTCGACGCTCTGGCGCTTCGACCCGTCCTGTGCCTCCCACTCGCGCCAGTCGAGGCGGCCATCGACGGCGACCGGGCGGCCCTTGGACAGATAGGTGGCGCAGTTCTCCCCCTGCGCGCCCCACACCGTGACGTCGAAGTAGTTCGGCTTGTCCACCCACTCGCCGCTCTGGTCCTTGCGGCGGCTGTTGACGGCTATGCGCAGCTTGCAGACCGAGGTCCCGCTCGGCAGGCTGCGGAGCTCCGGATCCCGGGTCAGGTTTCCCGTGACGACTACGACGTTCAGATTGGTGGCGGCCATTCGCTCAGCACCTTCCTCGACTCGTTTGATCGGCTCCCCAGTCTAAGGACGGAGGCGGCGCGTTCTCGCCCCCCGCGGAGGAGGGGAAAGGCGCAACGAGCGGCTTTAGGTGGTCTCGGGTGGCTCCGAGCCCTGGTCTTCCGGCGATGCCGGGGCCGGCTCCGCCTCTGCCTCGGGCGCTGCGGTGGGGGTTGGGCCCGACTCGGGTGAGGTGGCCGCCTCGGTCTGAGGCTCGGGTGCGGCCGCAGGCTCGGACGTCTCCTCGGCGCCGGATCCGGGCTCCTCGCGCGCGGGGGCTTCGGGCTTCTCGCGCGCTGGAGCATCGGGCTCCTCGCGCGTGGGAGCTTCCTGTGAGCGGCGCGAACCGCGAGCCGGAGCCGATGTGGTGCTCGCCACCGGCGCCGGCGGAACGACCGACGGCGAGCGCGGATCGACCTTGAAGATCCGGAAGCGCAACACGCCGTCCGCGATCCGAAGGTTGTGGTCGAGCTCGTCGAGGAGCTCTCCGTGGGTCTCGAACCGGAAGAAGCGGTAGTCGGCCTCGGTGCGCTGGCGGATCTCGTAGGCGAGCTTGCGCATGCCCCACGAGCTGTCGTGCTTGAGCTGGCCGCCGGACTCGATGCGCGTTCGCGCCTCCGAGGTGATCTGCTCGCGACGCTCCTCCGGAATCTCCGGATCGAGCATCAGAACGAGCTCGTATTCCCTGTTCGTGGTTGCCTCCAAGAGCGGCGGACGACTATAGCCAACCTAACTCCGCCGCCTCGAACAACTCCGGCGACATCCTCCGAGGGAGCCGAAGGCGACCGGTGATCCGAGCTTGCTCGGATTCGTCCGGTGTCGCCGGGTTCGGGCGCGTTACCGGGCGGCAGGTCGTACTCGCCCCAGCGCCCTGGCGCCAACTGCGTCCCGGGATGTCCGGAGGACGGACGCGATCGGACGCAGTTGGTGATTTCCTCACCAGCCCTTGCCCGGGGCGCTCGGTCGTCCCGCGGGGTTGTTGGGGTCGATGGCAAGCCGCCCGCGGATCCGTTGGGAGAACGTCGCCAAGCTCGGCGCCGGCGGGGCCGCATGCGTCGCCCTGGTTGCCGCACTGCCCGGCCTGCTCCGGCGGCCTGAGCCGCCTCCCCTGGAGCCAGACGTGGGGTTCGCGTCCGCGACGAGCGGGCCGGCGCCCGCGCACGATGATCACGCGCAGCATCGAAGCCACGGGCCGCGCGACGCCGGGCACGACAAGCGGAACCGCCGAGACTCCCCCCACGAGCCCCAGCGTCGTCACCCGTTGTCGAAGGCGGGTAAGCGCAAACGGACCGACTCCCCGAGCCCGTCGCCGCCGCCCACGCCGGCCCGGAACGCCTTAACCGTCGATGTGGCTCCCGCGCCGACGACCTCCCCGGTGCCGGTCGCCCCGCCCAAGCCTTCCGCTCCGCCACCGCCTCCAGCGCCGTCGGAACCCGATCCGCCGGAGCCGCCGCCGCACCCGTCCGAGTTCGGATTCGAGCGTTGAGCGGCCAGGGTCAAAACGCGCGCTCGCCGGCGCCGGCCGCATCCTGGATCGGTCGCCGGGCGCTGGTCACGGTCGCCGCGCTCGTGGCCCTCGCGCTCGGGTGGCCGGCCGCGGCGCGCGCCGGCACCTATCGGGGGGCGCTCTGCAACCCCGACCTCCCCGCGTATCACGCGGATGCGGCCTTCGAGCGAAGCTCGCGCCGTTACCGGTCCAGTGCTTCGTGCGGAATCGGCGGCGACGGCCTCTACGTGGGGCGGGGCGAGGGCGCGACCGGCGTGGGCACCTGGGGAGCCTGGGTGATCCACGCCCCGCGGGGCACCGTGATCTCCGGGCTCAGTGTGAAGGCGGCGGGCCGAGCCCGGCGTGGCCAGATCCCTGAGCTGGTGCTCGACCCAGCGGCCCGACCAAGGCCCTTCGCCAGGCCGACCACCGAGCTCCGGCGATTCAGGTGGGCGGGCGCGCCTTCGCGGAGCCTTGCCGCCCGGCTCCGCTGCCGGCGTCCCTCGGGCTGCCCCCGGGGTCGCGGCGGCGACATTCGCATCAAGCGAGTGGCGCTCGTCCTCGAGGACGGCGTCGATCCGACGCTGAAGCCGGATGGATCCCTGTTCGGGCCCGGGAGCCGCCGCGGCGTTCAGACCGTCGCTCCGGTGGCCGGGGACGTCGGGGGCGGTGTCCGGCGGATCCTCTTCCAGGTGAACGGTGAGCCGGTCACCGCACATACCGTCGGCTGTCGGCTCGTCGCGAGGATCGCGCTGCGCCTCCAGCCCTGCCCCGGCCGAGCCAGCGCCCGGTTCTCGGCCGCCACGGCCTCTTCCCCTTTTCGCCAGGGGCCGAACCTGGTGCGCGTCTGCGCGGCCGACTACGGCGTGACGACGGCCGCCAACCGGTCGTGCGTCAGGCGCCGCGTCAGAGTGGACAACCTCTGCCCACTCTCCGGCGTGGGCGGCGCCGCCACACTGGACGCCCGGCTGCGGCGACGGGGGCGGCGGGCCACGGTCGTCGGCCAAGTCCTGGACGGCAACGGGCTGGGCGTCCGCGGGGCCCGCATCTGCCTGGCGACCCGCGTGCGGCTACGCGGGCTGGCCGAGCAGGTCGTCGCCGCTCCGGTGACGGGCGAAGACGGACGGTTCAGCGCCACGCTTCCGCCCGGGCCGAGCCGCGAGGTTCGGGTCGCCTGCTGGCCCAGCTCCGGGCGAGCCATCGAGCGGTACCTGCGCCTCGAGGTCCCCGCCCGGCCACGCCTGCGCCTGCGCCCGCGCCATCCGATCGCCAACGGGAGCCGCGTGCGGTTCACGGTCTGGCTGCCGGGGCCGGAGAACCAGGGACGCCGGGTGAAGATCCAGGCTCGAGCCGGGCATCGCTGGGTCGACGTTCGCAGCGGCCTCGCGGGCGCCCGCGGCATCTACCGGGCGGGATATCGCTTCCGTGCCACCACGGGGCGGCGCCGATATCGCTTTCGAGCCGTGGTCCCGAAGCAGCGCGGCTACCCGTACGAGGCCGGGACGTCCAGGGTCCGGCGCGCAACCGTCCTCGGCTGAGGCCCCGCGCACGCAGGCACGAGCTAAGCCGCGGCGTGCATCTCGCGCTTGGCCCGGATGTCGGCGAGCTGCTCGTCGATCCAGACGCCAGGATCGCGCTCGTGGACGATCTCCCGCAGGCGGCTGGCGCGAAGCGCGCGTTCCTCCGCGTCCATGGTCAGCGCCCGGTAGATCGTGTCCGCCTGCTCCTGGGTGTCGAACGGGTTGACCGAGAGCGTGCAGTCGCCGAGCTCCTCGTGGGCGCCCGTGTTCTCAGACAGCATCACGACGCCGTCGCGGGTGTTGACCGCCGGCGCCTCCTTGGCCACCAGGTTCATCCCGTCGAAGAGCGAGTTGACGATCAGCAGGTCGAAGTGCTTGTAGCGGGCCACCGCCTCCGGGAAGTTCTCGTAGATCCGCAGGTCGATCGGCATCCAGTCCGTGGTCCCGTGCCGATGGTTCACCACCGCCACCAGGGCCTCGATCCGCTCCAGGTACTCGGCGTATTCGGGCACGTCCGTCCTCGACGGCTGCAGGTGGGCGATGAAGGTCACCCGCTCGCGGAACTCGGGATGCTGCTGGAGGAAGGTGTCGAAGGCCGTGAACCCGCGCAGCACGTTCTTAGACAGGTCGGCGCGGTCGACACGCAGGATCATGTGGTCCCGCCGGCGCCGCAGCAGCTCCGCCTCGTATTCGGCGACCTCCTCGGAAGCGGCGGCCCGCTCGAGCCGCCCCGCGTCGATTGCGAGCGGGTATGCCCTTACCCAGGTCTGGCGCCCGGAGTGAAGCACCGCACCGGCTTCGTAGTCGACCTCGAGCTCCATGAGCTCGCGGCAGCAGTGGAGGAAGTTCCGGCAGTAGGCCGTGGTGTGGAACCCGATGATGTCGTTGGCCAGCAGGCCGCGATAGATCTGCTCCCGCATTCGCCCGGGGAGGATCCGCCAGCTGTCCGGCTGGGACCAGGGGATGTGCACGAAGTGGTGGAGGAACGCGTCCGGCCGCGCCTCACGGATGAGGCCGGGACAGCTGTAGAGGTGGTAGTCGTGGAGCATGACCAACGGCTCGGAGTCGTCCTCCACCGCCTTCAGGACCGCGGCTGCGATGTCGCCGTTCACCGCCTCGTAGCCGTATTCCCAGGCGTCGGCCTCCTCCTGGCGGATGTCGGGGGCGTTGGACAGATCCCACAGGTAGTGCTGAATGAACCAGAGGATCGGGTTGGCGATCACGTTGTAGAACCGGTCGTAGGCCACCGGGTCGCTCTCAACCAGCAGGACGTCGTACGTGACCTCGCCGATCTCCTGCGTCACCGGCCGGCCCTGGGCCTCACGGCTGACCGCGATGTCCTCCTCGGTCATCGCCGAGGCGATCCACAGCGCCCCGCGATGGGCCACCAGCCCGCTCAGCGCCGTCACCAGCCCCCCGCCGCCGCGTCGCACCGTGCGTTCGCCGCCCTCGGTGCGATGAAACTCCGCCGGGCCGCGGTTGGAGACGATCACCAGGCGGCGGTCCGGGCTCATGCCGATTTCCCCTCCGCGGTCACAACTCGAGCTCCCCGAACAAGGCCAGCCAGTCGCGCAGCAGGCGCGGCGTCAGGAACATCGCCCGGGCCCGCTCCTTGCCGGCCCGCCCGAGGCGCTTGGCCAGCTCGGGGTCGCGGAGCACGCTGAGCGCGCGCTCGGCGGCCTCCTCCGGCGAGGAGACCAGGAAGCCCGTCTCCCCGTCCTCGATCTGCAGCGGGATGCCGCCCACGTTCCCGGCGACCACGGGGCGCACCTTCCACATCGCCTCGGTGACGGTCAGGCCAAATCCCTCCCGCAGCGACTTCTGCACGGCTACGTCGGCCTGGGACTGGAAGGCGTTCACCTCGATGGCGCCCACGTTGTTGAGGTTGTTGAGGATCTTGATGTCGGGATCGCCGTCCGCGTAGCTGAAGGTGCGGTGGAAGAACTCCCAGCCCTCGGGGTCGTCGGTGGCCATCGAGCCCACCAGCGCCAGCTGGACGTCGGACATCTGCTCGCGGACGAGCCGGAAGCTGTCGATGACGCCCATCGGGTCCTTCCAGGGATCGAATCGCGAGACCTGGCACATGAGCGGCCGCTCGACGTCGATCCCGAACTGCTGGCAGACGAAGGAGGCGTCCTCCGGGGAGAGCGCCATGTTCTTCGGGGAGAGCGGATCGATCGCGGGCGGGATGATCCGAACGCGCCCGTCCAGGCCCTCGGGAACGTACTTCTGCATGTGGTAGATCGACTCGTCGTAGTCCCGCAGGAGCGGCAGGAGGCGCGCCAGGGTCTCCTCGTTGGGGGTGGAGAGGTCGATGTGGCAGCGCCAGATCCACAGTCGCGCGCGGTCGACGGCATTGGCCCGCAGCCCCGCGGGCTGCGGGTCGTGCACGATGACGGCGTCCCACTCGTCGTCGAGCCCCTGTGCGTTCATCGCGTTGTAGGCCTCGAACACCTCCCACTGCTGGTCGGAGATCGACTGGGGGTCGCCCTGGAGCGAGTTGTGCATCAACTTGGTGACGTTGAAGAACTCCTCCCTGCCGAGGATCACCCGCCAGTGGACGTCGAGCCCCACGTCGCGCATCAGCGGCACCAGCGCGTACAGGATCTCCGAGACTCCTCCGCCGAACGCGGTCGCGCTCACATGGAGAATCCGCTTGCCCGCCAACGGCTCGGCGCGCTCGCGAATCTCCTCGACGAGCCCCCGCCCGACGAGGTGCGTGTAGTCCGAAAGCGACTTGGCGCCCAGGGCAACGTCCTGAAGCATGCGCGTCAGCCTACTTTTTGGCGCAGCCGTTGTACTCCGGCGTCCAGCTCCCGCAGGATCGCCCCGTGGAGCTCGGGGTTCGCCGCGGCGACGCAGGAGAGCTGATAATCGGCGCCCGAGCCGAGGATCGGGCGCCCGCCGAGGGGCTCCCCGTAGGCATCGGTGACCACGCCCCCGGCCTCCTCCACGATGAGCGCGGCCGCGGCCAGGTCGTACGGCGAGTTGTTGAGCACGGCGCCTCCGCCCACCCGCTCGAACGCGGCGCGCATCCCGGGGACGTCGGCCACGATCCTGGGCCCCGGCTCGACGTACGCATCGAGCTGGCCGGTGACGATCCGCGTCATGTCGAACGTCGCCGAGCCGAGATCGAAGGTCCCCCCGCCGACCGACGACGCGTCGATCAGGTCGCCGACCACCTCCGCGATCGCCCGCATCGGGCGGCCGCGCAGCCCGTAGGCCCAGAACATCCGGGAGAGGTCCACGTTCGCGGACAGCGTCGGGGCCGGGTCGAGTCCTGCGTTGCGCTCCCCGACGAACGTCTGCCCGGACTTGATCTCAACGACGCAGCCGATCCGCACGTCCCCCATTCTCGGGCCCGCGGGGGCGGGCCCGGGGTCGAGCGGGGCGGCTGCCACGGACACGCACGCGGCCTCGAACCCCGCGATCGCCGGCCGGGTGCCGTCGATCGGATCGACGACCAGGACCCACTCGGCCCCGCCGCTTGGCGACACCAGCCCACGATCCTCGGAGTAGAACGCCACGTCCGGCGCCCGCTCCGCCAGGAACCGCTCCAGGAACGCCTCGGCGCGCTCGTCGATCTGGAACGTGACGTCGCCCCCCACGGCCTCCCCCGCATGAGCGCGGCCCGCGTCCCCGCCGAGGTGCGGGGCAACTTCCGCGCGAAGCGCGCCGGCCAGCTCCAGCGCAAGCGCGCGCGGCGATTCCGGGGGACCCATCGAGCGGCTAGCCGCCGGTCCCTGGCCGCTCGCCCAGCTTCACCTCGATGTTCTGCCGCTGCCCGTCGCGGATGATCTCGATGGTCACCGTGTCACCCGGGCTGAAGTGTGAGATCAGCCTTGGGAGATCGGCCTCGGTGACGATCTCATGGCCGTCGACCGCGACGATCACATCGCCCCCGGCGCTGATCTCCTGACCCTGGAACCGGATCTTCTGGTCCGAGCCCTTCAGCCCGGCGTCGTCGGCGGGACCCCCGGGGATCACCTTGGCGACCAGGGCGCCTGTGTCCGAGGGGATGCCGAGGCGGTCGGCGAGCTGGGGGTAGAGCGACTGGGTGGACACCCCGATGTAGGCGTACTTGACGGACCCCTGGCTGCGGAGCTCGTCCAGCGAGTGGGCCACGAGGCTGATCGGCACCGCGAAGCCGACTCCCTCGTTGCCGCCCGACGTGGTGTTGATCTGCTGGTTGATCCCGACGATGTTGGCGTCCGCGTCGAGCAACGGGCCCCCGGAGTTGCCCGGATTGATCGAGGCATCCGTCTGGATCGCCCCCTCGATCTGGAACTTGGTGAGGGACTGGATGGAGCGATCCGTCGCCGAGACGACGCCCACCGACAGTGACCTGTCCTCTCCGAAGGGGCTTCCGATCGCCGCCACCGGCTGCCCGACCTGGACCTGCTCGTTGGTCGCCAGCTGGAGCGGATGCAGGTCCAACCCGGACGGGTCAACCTTCAGCAAGGCGACGTCGGCGTTGGGATCGAAGCCGACGATGTCCGCGGCCACCTGGTTTCGGTCCGCGAACTGCACGTAGACCTCCTTTGCCTCGTGGATGGGGCCGCCACCACCCTCGGCATCCGTGACCACGTGGGCATTGGTCGCGATCTCGCCGCCGTCGGAGATCACGAAGCCCGACCCCTGGGCGGCCGAGCCGCTTCCCCCCAGGACACTCGACAGCCCGCCGCCGGAGAAGATCGACCGGATCGTGACCACCCCGGGGGCTGCCTCGTGGTAGACGGCCTCCGGGTCGAACGAGGCGCCGTGCGAGGACACGACTACGGACTTCTGCTGCGGGGCATTCGAGGCCGCGACCGTGGTCACGGACCCGGAGTCCCCGGAGCCGCCGCACCCCCCGAACCCCAGCGCCACGACCGCCAGCAGCGCGCCGAGGGGCGCCCGCCATCCGTTCAAGCCGGCGCTCCCTCCGGCGCCGGCAGCCGGAGCGTGAACACCGTCTGCCCGCGCCGAGACGACAGCCCCAGGTCGCCCCCCATGTGCAGCGTGAACTCACGCGCGATCGCCAACCCGAGGCCCGAGCCGCTGACCCGATCGCCCGTATAGAAGCGATCGAAGACCCGGGCGCTCTCGTGAGGGTCGACGCCGGGGCCGTCATCCTCCACGAGGAGGTTCGCGGTCCCGTCCTGAAGCTGCGATGTGATCGAGATCGAGGTGCCCTCCGGCGTATGCGTAAGCGCGTTGTCGAGCAGGATACGCATGATCTGAGCGACCCGATCGGCGTCGGCGACGGCCTGGGTGGCGCCGCTGCCATGGAGCTCGATCGCGGACTTGTGCCGCTCCGCCGTGAGCCCGAACTCGCTGGCCACCCGACGCGCGATCCCCAGGAGGTCGACCGGCTCGGACTTGAACTCCAACGCATCGGCGTCGAGCTTCGACAGGTCGAGAAGATCAGCGGTCAGCTTGGTGAGCCGCACGACCTGCTCCCGCATCGTGCGGACGAACTCCTTCCGGGCGGCGGGGTCCGGCTCCTCCTCGTCAAGGAGCTCCACGAAACCCCCGAGCGAGAAGATCGGGGTGCGCAGCTCATGCGACGCGTTGGCAATGAAGTCCCTGCGTGCACTGTCGAGCTGCCCGAGCCGCCTCTGCATCTCGTCCAGGGCAGCGGCCAACTGGCCCACCTCGTCGCTCCCCTCATCAGGGACCGGCGTGGAGAAATCGCCGTCCGCGACCCGTTCCGCTGCGGCCTCGAGCCGCGCCAGGCGCTTCGCGTGCGCCCCGGCTGCGATCCAGCCTGCGGCCAGCGCGACCAGGAGCGCGATCCCGCCCGCGATCAGGATCTGGCGCCGAATCAGCGCCACGTTGTCGTCAACGTCAGCGAGCGGGGTCGACAGGACCGCCACCCAACGGATCCGCCTCCCAGCCGACAGCGGCACCGCGGCCTCGCCGGTGCGCTCTCCGGCGATCTGCTCGACGGCCGACGCGGTCTGGCCACTCGACGCCGCGGCGGTGGCCGCCGAGAAGCTGGCGGTGGCGTCCGTCGGACCGAGCTCGGAGTCGCCGACCACCAGCTGGGGTTGCGGGCCGTCTGGCCCATAGCGCACCACGATCAGGGTCAGGCGGGCGTCCGTGCGCTGGGCCACTCGGAGGACGAGTCGCCGAACCTCGGGGATCGTGGCCCCGAGCCTCAGCGCTGCCCCGATCGGCTTGCTCTGGACGGTCCCGGCGCGCTCGAGCCGCCGCAGCTTCTCCTCCGTGAGGTTCGAGCGAAGCTGAGGGACGACGTAGAGGTAGACGAACCCGATCGCTGCCGCCGTGATCACGAAGAACGCCAGCGCTAGCCGGTTGCGGACGCTGCCCAGGATCAAGCGCTATTCCTCTTTGTCGCGGAAGCGATACCCGACCCCGCGGACCGTGAACAGATACTCGGGCGAACTCGGGTCGCGCTCGAGCTTCTCCCGCAGGTGGCGGATGTGAACGTCGATCGTGCGGGAATCGCGGTATGCGGAATCGCCCCAGACCTGCTCGAGCAGCATCTCTCGCGTGTGGACCCGGCCGGGCGACCGCGCGAGCGCGGCCAGGACCTCGAACTCCACGTAGGTGAGCCGCAGCCCCTCGTCCCCCATGCTCACCGTCCGGCGCTCGAAGTCGATCTTCAGGTCGCCGATGGCGATCGGCTCCTCGCCGCCGGGCCGGCCGCGCAGCATCTCCGTGCGGCGTAGGGCGGCTCGGACGCGGCTTCGAAACTCGCGCACCGAGAACGGCTTGGTGATGTAGTCGTCGGCGCCCATCTCGAGGCCGAGCACCTTGTCGATCTCGTCGTCCTTGGCGGTCAGCATGATGATCGGCACCTGGCTCCGGCTCCGGATACGCCTGCACACCTCGATCCCGTCGACATGCGGAAGCATGATGTCCAGCACCACGAGATCGAACCGCTGCTCCGCGAATCGATCGAGAGCCTCGCGCCCGTCGTGCGCGGATACCACCTCGTAGCCCTCCTTCAGGAGCGGATACGTGAGCAGGGTCTGCACCGACTGCTCGTCGTCGACGAGCAGGATGCGAGTTGAGCCTGTGTTTGCCGCGCTGGGCACGGTCGAGAGAGCCAAAGGGTAGTTTGCCCTCCCGGCCGTGATCGATTTCCGCGTCTACCGCGCGGCGTTTCTCCCCGCGCTCGTCGCCATCGTGATCCTGCTGTTCGCGCTGCAGGTGCCGCCCGCACCGCTCGCACCGGTCGTGGCGCCGGCCGAGTTCGACGAGAGCGCGGCGACCAAGATCGCGCGGCAGATCGTCGACGAGGCGCCCATCCGAACGCCCGGGAGCGAGGGCGACGCGGCGATCGGCGACCTGGTCGAGAAACGGTTCAGGGCCATGCGCGACGGGCAGGTGGCCGAGCAGCGCTTCACCGGCAGCTTCGACGGCAAGGACGTGCAGCTCCGCAATGTGATCCTGACCCTGCCCGGAGCGTCACCGCAGAGCATCGTCGTGATGGCTTCCCGCGATTCGGCCAACGGCCCGGGTGCCGCGTCGAGCGCGGCGGCCACCGCCAACCTGCTGGAACTGGTGAAGGAGCTGGCGAGCTCCACGCACAGAAAGACGCTGACCTTCGTCTCGACCGACGGCGGCAGCGACGGCTCGCTTGGCGCGACGCAGTTCGCATCGCAGTTCCCGCAGCGCGACCTGATCGACGGCGCGATCGTTCTGTGGCAGCCCGGCTCAGCGGCCCCCCGCCAGCCCTCACTGCTCGAGACGTCGGATGGGCCCCGCAGCGCCTCCTCGGGATGGGCCCGAACCGCCGCGAGGGCGCTCACGGATCAGACCGGAACGAAGCCGCAGGAGCAGGGGCTCATGGGGGAGTTGGCGGGGCTTGCGCTACCCAGCGGCCTCGGGGATCAGGCGGTGCTGATCGGTGGCGGAATCGACGCGATCGGGTTGTCGTCCGCGGGTGAGCGGCCGCTGCCGGCCTCGGAGGACCAACCGGCGAACCTCTCGACCTCCACGCTCGGGGACTTCGGGCGAACGGCCCTGTTGTTGGCGGCAACGCTCGACGCCGCGCCGGGCCCGCCGGACCACGGCCCCACCGCCTACGTGACGCTTTCCGGAAGCCTCGTGCCCGGCTGGGCGCTCGCCCTGCTGGCGCTGACCCTCGTGCTGCCGGCGGCGGTCGCCTCGATCGACGGGCTGGGCCGCGCCCTGCGGCGCCAGAGCCGGATCGGCTGGGCGCTTTGGTGGTCCGCCTCCCGGGGGCTGCCCCCGCTGGCGGCGCTGGTGTTCTTCTACGTGCTCACCGGGCTGGGGATCGTGGCGAGCCCAACGTTCCCGTTCGACCCCAGCCGCTTCGGGATCGGCGCCGGCCAGATCGTCGTGATGACGCTGCTCGGGCTCATCGTCACCGGCGGCTACTACGCGATCAGGGGGTGGCGGGTGCCGTCGGGGCTGGCGGCCGACGCGGCCGCGTCGGCGTTGGGGCTGATCTCCGTCGCGGCCCTGCTCCTCGCCTGGCTAGCCAATCCGTTCATGGCCCTGCTGCTGGTGCCGATCGCGCACGTCTGGCTGCTAGACGCCCGGCGTCAGCGCGGCCTCCTCTGGCCGGCGGTCGCAGTCGGCGCGCTGATCTCGCTGCTCCCGCTGGCGGCGGTCACCGGCAACGTGGTGAGTCGGCTCGAGCTCGGCTCGAGCGCGCCGTGGCAGCTCCTGCTCATGGTCGGCGACGGCCAGATTGGGTTCGGCACGATGCTGGCTCTGTGCATGCTCGTGGGCTGCCTCATCGGAGTCGTCGCCGTGGCGGCTCGGAGAGGCGGCGCCGGCCGTCCCCATGCTGGCCGTTCAGCTGAACCGGGCGCGATGGCAGCGCGGCGGTTGCCCCCTCCCAGCCACGATCTGGACGCATCTCCTATCGCGCCCCACGGAGCGGCTGACGATCTGGGAGAGGGACGATGAGGCCGAAAGACGAGCGGGCGTCCGAACCGTTTGCCAGCCTCGTGGACCAGGACATGACTCGACTCAAAGACCAAATCGCTCGACGCCGATATCGGGTTGACGCCGAGGCGGTGGCCCGGGAGATCCTGTTCAAGCTGAGAATGATCAGCGCCGGGCGCCGGTCGCTGCTCGCCGACCCAGCGAACGGCGGCCAGCAGGTTCCCCCGGGTTCCGAGTAGCGACGCTAGCCGCGTAGCTGGTCGAACCCGGACGGCTTCCGCCTGGAGCCATCCGGCTCCATGAGGAGCACATCCGTTCCCTCGCGGGCGGCGCCGATCCTGGTCAGCGCACAGCCCGTGGCCCGGACCGCGTGAAGTGCCCCGTCGACCCGCTCCTGGGGCAGCGTGACGAGGAGCTCGTAGTCCTCACCGCGGCCCACCGCCAGCTCATGGGGATCTACTCCCGCGGCCTCGGCGACGGCTGCCACCCCCTCCTGAAGCGGCACCCGCTCCAGCTCGACGGCGAGCTCGACGCCGCTGGCCTCGGCCAGGTGGAGGGCGTCACCGCCGAGCCCGTCGCTGACGTCGGTCATCGCCGTGGCGCCGCAACTCGCCAGCGCACGACCGGCTTCCAGGCGGGGCTCCGGCTCAAGCTGGCGGGCGCGAAGCCTCTCGGCGACGCCCTCATCAACGCCGTCCCCCAGCTCCGGGCGCTGCAGGAGCAGCAGTCCCGCCGCCGCCCCTCCGAGCTCCCCGGTCACCGCCAGCACGTCGCCCGGATGGGCGCCGGACCGCGTCACCAGCTCCCCTGGCGAGGCGGCGTGGCCGACCACGGTGAGCGCCAGCGTGAGCGACGGAGCCCGGGTGACGTCGCCGCCGAGCACGGCCACGGAGTGTTCCGCGGCGACCGCCGCGAGCCCTGCAGCGAGCTCGGCGCAACCCGCCTCGTCGAGATCGTCCGGGACGCCGAGCTGGACGTACGCCTCACCCGGGGCCGCCCCCATCGCCGCCAGGTCGGAGAGCGCGGTCGCAAGGGCCTTTCGCCCGATCGATGCGAGTGGCGCGGTGTCGCGCCGGAAGTGGACCCCCTCCACCATCGCGTCGACCGATGTCGCCGTGGCGCCGGACGGGACGGTGATCGCGGCGTCGTCTCCGCTCCCGAGGTGCACCTGGGGGCCCCACGACACGGATCGCTCGCGGCGGGCGGCCTCGACGCTCTCCACCAGGCGCGCGATCAGCTCGAACTCTCCGATACCGGCCACCCCCATATTCAAGCCGTATGAGCGAACCCGGTGGCTGGCGCCTCTAATATCCGCGCCCGGTGAGACGACTACGCGCGCTGCGACAAGCGGCCCTCGCTCGCCCCGGAGTCTGCGCCATCGTTTCGATCGGCATCGCCTGGGGCCTGTTCATGCACGCGATGGGATGGGCTCAGACGTCCTACTACGCCCAGGTCCGGTCCCTCGCCGCTGGGCACTCCGAGATCGACTCCCTGAAGTGGCAGGCGAAGGACGAGGCCTGGGTGAACGGCCACTTCTACTCTGTGAAGGCGCCGGGCCTGGCCGCCTTCACGCTGCCTCCCTACCTCGTTCTGAACGCGCTGAACGCCCAGTCCGTGTCCAGGGCGGCGGCCAAGAACGCCCACGCTACGGCTCACGACCACTGGCACTCCCACGCCCCGCCCAAGTACTTCGGCTTCAACGCCGACCGCGGACGCCGGGTCCAGCGAGTGGTGGCACAGGACACGGCCATGGTCTGGATGCTGACGCTGTTCGGCGCCGTGCTGCCGGGCATCGCGCTGCTCCTGCTCGTCCGGTGGGCGGCGGAGCGGGTCGAGCCCGGGTTCGGCACAGCCGCCGCGGTCACTCTCGGGCTGGGGACGATCGTCATGACCTTCGGCGGCGAGTACTTCTCCCACATCGCGTCGGCGGCGCTCGGGTTCGGGGCGTTCGCGTTGCTGATGCGAGAACGGGAGGGTCCGGGGCGGATCGGCATTGTCGCGATCGCCGGCCTGCTCGCCGGCCTGGCGGTCTGCTTCGAGTACCCGCTCGCGCTCCTCGCCGCCATCCTCTTCTTCTACGCGCTCGCTCGACCCCAGCGCGTTCGCCGTGCGGGCGCCTTCGCGGCGGCCGCCGCGGTGGGCGCGGCGCCGACGCTCCTCTACAACCTGTGGTCGCTCGGATCGCCGCTTCGCTTCGCCTACTCCTATGCGGTCTCGGTTCCCGGCCGCAGCGGTCACGAGGAGCTTGGCCTGAACTCGAGCGGCTTCTTCGGGATCACCGTCCCGCGCCCGGGCGCCGCGATCGACCTGCTCCTCTCGGGACGAGGCCTGCTCACGCTGACCCCGGTGCTGGTGATGGGCGTGGTGGGAGTGATCGCGATGCGAAAGCGCGGGTACCGGGCCGAGGCGGCCCTGATCGGGGCGGTCACCGCGCTCTACTTCCTCTACAACTCGGGCTACTGGCAGCCCCTCGGCGGCGGCACGCCCGGGCCGCGCTTCCTGATCCCGATGCTGCCGTTCCTGGCGCTGGGACTCGCGCCCGCTTATCGCCGGTTTCCGGCGATCACGCTGGGGCTTGCGGTCCCATCGGCGCTGGCGATGCTCGCCGCGGCGCTCACCTATCCGCTCCTGGGGGACACCGGGACCGCCACCTGGATCAGCTGGCTGGCCCAGGGGAGCATCGAGCACACGCTGCTCACCGCATTCGGGGTGACCAACGCGTGGCTCGCGATCCTGCCGGTGCTCGCCGCGCTCGCGTCCGCGGTCGTCTTCGCCGCGCTCGCGACGCCCACCGTGCGGCTCGGCGGCGTTGCGCCCGCGATGTACGCCGTGGTCGCGTGGAGCCTGGTGGCGATCGTCGGCCCAACGATCGCGGGCGATCCGATCACCCCCCTCAGCGACGGCACTGCCGCGCTCGTCCTGGTGGCCGCCGGCGTGGCGGCCTCCCTCCTCACCCTGCTCGCGCTGCGCTATCGCGAGCTGCGAGCGGATCGCCCCGAGGGGCACCTGCGGGCGGAGCCGGGGTTCGAGCAGGGGACGTAGCGTCCGGAGCCTACGGACTCCCGCCCGTCCCGCCGCCATTCCCGTTGCTCGGCGGCGTGGGCGTCGGCCCTTGCCCTGCGCCCGGGGCGTAGAGCTGGGGCGGGTAGTTGCCGCTGCCGCCCCCGGCGGTCGAGCCCCCCGTGCCCGTTGACGGCGACGCGGGGGTGGTGGGCGCCGCCGAGCTGCCGGTCGACGTTCCCGGCGAGCCCGGGGAGGAGACCGCATGGGAGCCGCTCCAGGAGCTCGAGAACTGCATCGGGTTCTGCGGTTGCGCGAAGTCGCCGCAGTAACTGCCGCGGGCGGCCGACATGTAGGACTGCCAGATCGGGCCGGCGGTTGGCCCGCCGAAGCCGGTGGTGGCGCGGGATTCGGGGTGCCCGACCCACACCGCGGTTGAGATCTTCGGCGTGTAGCCGACGAACCACGCGTCGGACTCGCCCTCGGTGGTGCCGGTCTTGCCCGCGGCCGGGCAGCCGATGTTCGCCGGGGTGCCGGTGCCAGAGGTGATCACTCCCTTGAGGATGTCGGTCATCTCGTACGCGACCCCGTCGGAGAACGCCCTCGAGCTGCTGCTCTCGCCCGGCGTGTCGGTGTCGCCGTTGGGGAACACGACCTTGCCGATCGCGGTTGCGGAGTGGTGCATCCCCCCGTCGGCGAAGGTGGCGTACGCGTCCGCCTGCTCGAGCGGGGTGACCCCGATCCGCAAGCCACCGATGCCCTCGGCCGGGAAGGCGTCGAGGTGGGTTGTGATCCCCGCCGCGTAGGCGGCCTTTCGGACGTTCTCCGGCCCGACGTCGAGGTCGAGCTGCGCGAACACGACGTTGACGGACTCGACAGTCGCCTGGCGGACGCTCAACGTTCCGGCCCCGGCCTTCTCCGCGTTGTTCACCGTCCACGTCGTCCCGTCGGGGAGCGTCAGGGTCATGGGGCTCGCCCCCGAGTAGTAGGTGCTGTCGGGGTTCATCCCCTGCTTCAACGCCGCGGCCAGCACGTACGGCTTGAAGGACGACCCCGGCTGGCGATGGGCATCGGCCGCGAAGTTGAACTGGGAGGTGGGCGAGTACGGCTGCGAGGAGGCCATCGCCAGGATGTGGCCGTTGGTCACGTCGACCGAGGCGAGCGCCGCGGCCGGCCCTCCTCCCGTATAGCAAACAGCGCACGCGTCGACGGCGCGCTGGGCGTCCACCTGCAGCTGCGGGTTGATGGTCGTATAGACCTTGAGCCCGCCGTTGCGGACGGTGTTGACCCCGTACTTGTCGATCAGCTGCTGCTGGACGTAGTCGAAGAAGTACGGCTCGTGGATCGTCTCGTACTTGTGCCCAGGATCCAGGCCGAGGTCCGCCTGCGACGCCTCCTCGTAGTCGCCCTGGGAGATGTAGCCCTGCTGTTCCATCGCCAGCAGGACCTCGTTGCGACGCTCGAGGGCCGCCTTCGGGTTGACGAACGGGTTGTACTGGGAGGGAGCCTGCGGGAGGCCGGCGATCATCGCCGCCTGCGGCAGGGATAGGTTGCTGACCCCCCGGTTGAAATAGGTCTCGGCCGCCGCCTGCACCCCAACCGCGGTGCGCCCGTTGGTGGTCCCGTACGAGGCCGTGTTGAGGTACTTGGTGAGGATCTGGTCCTTCGAATACTTGTCCTCGTACTCAGTCGCCAGCTTCGCCTCCTCGATCTTGCGCTCGAGGTCCTCCTGCGGATGGGCGATGTAGAGGTTGCGGACGAGCTGCTGGGTGATCGTCGAGCCGCCCTGGACCGGAGAGCCGGCCTTGAGGTCGGCCCACGCCGCCCGCACGACGGAGGTGTAGTCGACGCCGCCGTGCTCATAGAAGTTCCGGTCCTCGATCGCCACAGTGGCGAACTTGAGGAGGTTCGGGATCGTCGTGCTGTCCACCGGGTGGCGGATCGTGTCCGACTGGATGTAGCCCAGGCGGCTTCCGTCCGCCGCGAGGACCACCGACGTGGAGCCCTCCTTGATCGGCTTCAGGGAGCCGAGGGCGGGGGTCTTGTCCCAGACGCTCACCGCGTAGGCCGCCACGCCGCCGACCACGACCGCGGCCGCGCCGAGCACGACGCCGAGACCGATCAGGATCTTCCGACGTAGGGACCCGCGCGAGCGGCGATTCCGTTTACGTGCTCGCTGAGTCATTTCGAGATGCCCGGGAAGGGTAGCTGGCCCGGATCGGCTACCGGCCGAACCCACCCTCCAGGAGCCCCGCCGCGCGCAGCGCCTCGTGGGCGCTCTCCCGCAGGGCCGCCTCCTCGTCGCCAACCTGGGTGCGCTCGTGGTCGCGCGAGCCCTTGAGCTCGATCCGCACGCCGTCGGAGGTCATCTCCACGATGCTCACCTCGGCGGCGCCCGCCGACTTCAGCACCCGGCGGGCCTCGTCGAGGTCGGCGCCGGGCGGCACCCATACAGAGACGGTGGCCGGCGCGGCGCGGTCGCCGGTTGAGTGGTTGAACAGGACGCCGGACGTCACCTTCTCGTTGGGGACCACGACGAGACGCCCATCGCCCGGGTCGAGGAACGTGTAGGAGAGGGTGAGGTCGTCGACCCGGCCGGTCTCGCCCTCGATCGTCACCGTGTCGCCGATCCGGATCGGCTGCGTGATGGCGATCAGGATGCCCGCGACCATGTTGGCGATCGTCTGGCGGGCCGCGAACCCGATCACCAGGCCGAGCACGGCGCTCGACGCGAGGATCCCGGTCGCGAGCCGCTGGATCTTGGCGAAGTTGCTGAGCGCCAGGGCGGCGCCGATCAGGAGGATCGCCACGAATACCAGGCGGCGAACCAGGCGCAACCTGGTCTGCGCGGCGCGCGAGACCCTCACCTCCGTGACCTTGCCGGCCACCCCCCCGCCACGGGAAATCACCAGGCGGTCGACCACGAAGGCGACCACGATCGCGACCGCCATCGTGATCAGGGCGGAGATCAGATCGCCGTGTTGTTGCCAGAAGCTCTCGTCCACCGGTGACCTCTTCGAGCATCCGCAGGCGGGTTCCTCCGCGAGAATGCTCGCATGACCCGTCCCCTGCCCACCCGCGCCGTGCTGCTGGACGCGCTCGGCACGCTCGTTGAGCTCGAGCCGCCGTGGGTGCATCTGGCGGCCGCGCTGGACATCGAGCCCGACGACCGCGTCGTGCGTGCCGTGCGGGCGGAGATGGGCTACTACAAGGAGCACAGCCACGAGGGTCGGGACACCGACTCCCTGGCGGCGCTTCGCGCTCGGTGCTCGGCGGTCCTCTCGCGCGAGCTCGGCCGCGAGGTGCCGGTGGAGACGATGATGGCCGCGATCCGCTTCCGGGCCTTCGACGACGCGGCGCCAGCGCTGGCCCAGCTTCGGGCCGCCGGTCTGAAGCTCGTCTGCGTCTCCAATTGGGACGTCTCGCTGCCCGACGTGCTCGGCCGGTGTGGGCTCGACGGAGCGATGGACGGAATCGTCACCTCCGCGCAGGTGGGAGCCCGAAAGCCCGACCCCGCGATCTTCCTGCCCGCCCTGCGACTCGCCGACTGCTCCCCGGACGAGGCCCTCTACGTGGGCGACACGCCCGAGGAGGACCTCGAGGGCGGCCGGGCGGCGGGCATCCGTACGCTGTTGATCGACCGCGATGGGGGCGCGGACATCGACTCCCTCGATGCCGTCCGGCACCATCTCAACCAGTGACCAGTCCAGGCCTTCCACCGAAGAAGCCGCCGTCCGCGGCAATCGAGCCGGCGCCGCGTGGCGCGGCCGGCTCGGCCCCGCCACCGGCCACTTCGGCTCTGTCTTCGACGTCGGCAGGCCCGGCTGAGCCGGCTGGGGGCTGGACCGATCCCGCGTCCGGCGAGCCCGGCGCAAGCTGGGGCCCCGGCCGGGTGGCGGTCGGGATCCTGGCGCTGCTGTTGACGACCGTGTTCGAGGTCGGCCTCGTCTCGGCGTTCGACCCGAACCTGGAGTCGCTCGCCGCGCGGCTGGTGACCCAGGCACTGCTCGCGGTGACCCTGGTGGGGGTCGCGTTCGCCGTCACCGCGGACTCGAACACCGGCATCGCGCCCCCGAGCGCCATGGGCCTTCGCAGGCCACTACGGTCGCCATTCGGAATCGCCGCGGCCGCGTACCTGGGCTACATCGTTTTCGCGATCGTCTACTCGGGACTGCTCCACCCTCACCAGAAGGACATCACCCGGGACCTCGGGTTCGGCCATGGCGGGCTCGGGACGCTGGCGGCCGGAGTGCTGATCGTGCTCGCGGCGCCCGCTTCGGAGGAGATCTTCTTCCGCGGCTTCATCTTCGGCGGCCTGCGAAGCCGGCTCTCGTTTCCGGTCGCGGCCGTGATCTCGGCGGCGATCTTCGGGCTCTTCCACTACACGGGCGCCGGCAGCATCAGTGTGGTCCCTCAGCTCGCCTTCCTCGGCCTCGTGCTGTGCTGGGTCTATGAGGAGACCGGCTCGATCTACCCGACGATGGCGATCCACGCGGTGAACAACCTGATCGCCTTCATCTTCCTGACGTCGTGACCGACGACGGACAGCAGCAGGCTGCCGTGGTGGCCCGCGGGCTCGAGAAGAGCTACGGCGAGCGGCGGGCGGTCGACCGGATCGACTTCGACGTCCCGGCGGGGATCTGCTTCGGATTCCTGGGGCCGAACGGGGCCGGCAAGACCACCACCATGAAGATGATCTACGGCCTCGCCGGGATCGGAGGGGGCGAGCTGCGGGTGCTGGGCCTCGACGCTGCCCGCGATCGGCGCCGGATCAAGGCGCGTATAGGCGTCGTGCCTCAGGAGACGAACCTGGACGGTGAGCTCACCGTGCGCGAGAACCTCGTGGTGCACGCGAGCTACTTCGGCCTTCCGCCCGACGCCGTGGCGAACCGGGTGGAGGAGCTCCTGGACTTCACCCTGCTGCGCGATCGCGCCGGCGAGAGCATCTGGGCGCTGTCGGGCGGTATGAAGCGCCGGCTGCTGGTCGCCAGGGCGCTCGTCAACGAGCCCCACCTGGTCGTCCTGGACGAGCCGACCACCGGGCTCGACCCCCAGGCGCGCCTGGCGGTGTGGCGCGCGCTCGAGCGCCTGCGGGCGGGGGGCGTAACCCTGCTCCTCACCACGCACTACATGGAGGAGGCGGCGCGCCTGTGCGATCGGCTGCTGATCATGGATCACGGGCGGATCGTCACCGAGGGCGAGCCCGGGGCGCTGGTGCGCGAGCATGTCGGGCGTGAGGTGCTCGAGTTGAAGCTGGGCGAGGGGTGTAATGCGGATGCCCTGATCAGCTCGCTCAACGGGCGCCTCGACGGCCACGAGCTGACCGAGGACGCGCTGATGCTTTACGCCGACGACGCCGAGGAGGCGCTCCGCGTGGTGGACCACGAGCGCTTCCCGACCGACTCGGCGCTCGTTCGGAACGCGACGCTCGAGGACGTCTTCCTGCGGCTTACGGGCAGGAGCCTGGACGAGTAGTCATGGCCTTCGGAGAGCAACGCTACGCCGGGCTGGGCGCGCCCATCGGACGCGGCGACCTGGTGCCGTCGCCGAAGCTTGCCGCCAGCATCTGGCTGCGGAACGCGCGCGTCTTCTCGAAGCTGTGGAAAGGGGCCCTGCTGCCCCAATTCCTCGACCCACTGTTCTACCTCGTCGCGCTCGGGTTCGGGCTCGGCACCTACGTGGCCATCGGGAACGGGATCTCCTACCGGGACTTCGTCGCCCCAGGGCTGATCGCCTCGGCGGCGATGTGGTCGGCTTCGTTCGAGTGCACCTACAACGTCTACCTGCGGATGAACGAGACCAAGCTCTACGACGCCGTGTTGGCGACGCCGGTGGAGGTCCAGGACATCGTCGCGGGGGACCTCACATGGTCGGCGAGCCGCGCGACCGTGTACGGGACGGTCTTCCTCGTCATCGTCGCGATCTTCGGTCTGATCTCCTCGCCCTGGGCGATCCTGATCCCGCCCTTCGTGTTCATCGGCGGCCTGTGCTTCTCGATGATCGCCTACACCTTCACATCGCTGATCCCCAAGATCGACCTCTACAGCTACTTCTTCACGCTGGGGATCACGCCGATGTTCCTGTTCTCGGGGATCTTCTTCCCGTTCAGCCAGCTTCCGGGCTGGGTCGGGGTGGTGGCCTGGTTCCTGCCCCTCTACCACCTCGTCGAGATCACTCGGGGGATGGCCAACGACCCGGAGGCGCTTCAAATCTTCCTCCACACCGCCTGGCTGCTCGCGGTGACGGCGGCGCTGTTCGTGATCCCAGTGCGGGCGCTGCGCGCCAAGCTGGTTCCCTGACGCTGGTTTTTTCGCCACTCCGCATGAGAGAATGCTCGCCGTGCATGGCCGGCAGCGGATCGGTCTCGTCTGGGCGGGGCTACTGGCCGTCGCGGTCTTGGCATTGCCCGCGGTCGCGATCGCGCAGGACGGTCTGGCCACGACGACGGTTGGCGGGGCCGCAGGTGCTTCGTCGGCTCAGTCGGCCTCAGCCGCCACCGCGAAGGCGAGCCCGGCCCAGGCCCATCTGAGCGTTCAGGCCAAGGGCATCCGCGATCGAAAGCTCAGGGTCGGGCACCGATCCCGCGCGGTGGGCTACCTGCGCCCCTTCGTTCCAGGTCAGCGGGTCCAGGTTGCCCTGGTGCACAGCGGCCATGTGGTCGTCAAGCGCAACCCGGTGGTCACCCGCGTCCACGGCACGGACAAGGGCCGCTTCGACCTGCGCTCGACGAAGCTGATCAAGCCGGGGACCTACCGGATCGTGGCCAGGCACGCGGGAACGAGCGTTCAGGCCAGGGCGGTAGTGCGCTCGTCCAAGTTCCACCTGAAGTATCCCAACCTGGGCCGGGGCGCCAAGAACAGCTCGGTGAAGATCTTCAACCACCTGCTGCTGCGGCAGGGCTACTACACCACGCACGGCAAGCGGTACGGCTCCAAGACCGGGTTCGCGGTGATGGCGTTCCGCAAGGTGAACGGCATGAAGCGCACCTTCAACGCCTCGCCGGGGATCTTCAGGAAGCTGGCCGCCGGCAAGGGGAGCTTCCACCTCCACTATCCGGGCAAGGGCAAGCACGTCGAGGTGGACATCTCGAAGCAGGTGATGGTGCTGGCCAATCACGGCAAGCCCCAGTACACGTTCCACGTCTCGACCGGCGCCGCCGCCACTCCGACCATCCGCGGCCACTACCACTTCTACATGCGCCAGGCGGGATTCAACTCGGAGGGCATGTACTACTCGGTGTACTGGCATGGCGGCTACGCGATCCACGGCTACCACTCGGTGCCGCCCTACCCGGCAAGTCACGGCTGCGTCCGCAACCCGATCCCCGAGTCGAAGTTCATCTACAACTGGGTGAGCCTCGGGATGTCGATCTACACGTACGGCTGAATATTTGGCCCCGCTCGACGCGGCACGATCCACCCTGATTGCCGAGCTCCGGGAGCACGCGCTGGTGATCGGCGAGGTGACCCTGTCGAGCGGGCAGCGGGCCTCCTACTACGTCGACGCGCGGCGAGCGCTTCTGCGTCCCGCGGGGTTCCTGGCCGCTGGCGAGCTCATCGCGGCCACGGCCACCGAGGCCGGCGCTGAGGCCGTCGGCGGCCCCGTGATGGCCGCGATCCCGCTCGCCTGCGCGGCGATCGCCGTGCCCGCGGGCGACGGGCTCGCGGGCTTCTTCGTCCGCAAGGAGCGCAAGGAGCACGGGCTTCAGCGGTGGGTTGAGGGACCGGTCGAGGCAGGCGCCCGATGCCTCGTGGTCGAGGACACCGTCACCACCGGGGGCTCGACCGTCGCCGCCATCGAGCGCATCCGGGCCGAGGGGCTCGAGATCGTCGGCGCCCTGTGCGTGGTCGATCGCCTCGCCGGCGGCGCCGAGGCGATCGCCGAGGCCGCCCGCGCACCGTTCCGAGCGCTGGTCACGATCGACGAGCTCTACCCGGAGCGCCCAGACCGCGAGCCTTAACGGGCACTGAGCTCGTGGCGTGCGAAGCGCGCAAGAGCCGCCGCCGGCGTTGGGATCGACGGCACCGCGGGAAGTGCTGATTTGGCGGCTCGGCTTCGCCGCGGGACGGATGGCGACGCGAAGCTCGGTGGTGGGCGGCGGGCGGCGCAGCGGAGCTTGTCGACATGGCCGTAGCGGTCGACGGCTCTGGCGAGCCGAAGGACGGCGCGGGCCTCGGCGCGGGAGACCTTGAGGGCCTTCGCGACGGCGGCAAGGCCGCCGGAGCGCCGCTGCACCGCCTCGGCCTTCCTCAGCTGCCGAAGGAGCGCGACCCGTAGCCGCGTTCGGGGCAGGGTGGCCCTGGGGTGCGCCTGGCCGAGCCGCCGGAGGCCGCGCAGGGCCTGGAGCTCGCCCGCCAGCTTGGCGCCGGGGTGGGAGGCCTCTAGCCTGATGTCGACCACGGAGCTACCGGTGAGCGCGATCACCCCTCCCCCGCCGAGCGCGACGAGGGCGCCGTGGCGCTCCCGGATACGCCGATGCACAGCGAGCGCGGCTAGGCGACCGTCGACCTCGCACCCGGAGCGCTCCGACAGGCGGAGTGGCGGCTCGCACAGCTGCGCCGAGTAGAAGCCGCAGTCGTCATAGCCCAACCCGATCTTGCGGCTATGAGCCCGAGCCCTGACGTCCGTGAGCAGGTGGCTTCGAAAGCGCTTCCCGAGCCAATATGCCGCGAGATCGCTTTGCCGCGCGGGCCGTACGTCGGTCTCCACCCGCGGGCGCCGATTCGTGGCGCCGCACGCGCCTGGGTCGGTCACTGCGGACGGATCCTCCTGCCAGTCGGGCGACTCGCTCGGGGGAGTGCCGTTTGTGAGCCACGTCATGCAGGTCCCGTCCGGGCGGATGGAGTAGAGCTCGGCGGACTCGTAGTACGCCTCCGGCTGGTTGCGGTCGCTCTGGAAGACGATTCGCTGGCCGTCCCCCGACCAATCGGGATCGGTGTCCTCCCCCCGGTTTCGAGTGAGCCGTTTCAGATGGGTCCCGTCGGCCCTCATGACGTAGATATCGCTCGGCAGGACGCAGTCCTCCGCGTTGCACGCATGGGACCCTGGATGCTTGGTGCCCGAGAAGGAGATTTGCGAGCCGCTCGGCGAATAGGTCGCCGCCGATGCGTCGCGCCGCAGCAGTTTCCGTCCCCCGCCGTCCACTGCAACCCGGTACAGCGAAGAGCGGATAAACCCGTCGTTTCGCAGCGCCACCAACGTGTACGCGAGGTGGGTGCCGTCGGGATCCCACGTGGGCTCATACACGTAGGCAAGGCTCCCCGAATCGGGATCCAGCCTCTCCTTGGCGACCGTGTGGACGTGGGTGCCGGCGCTGTCCGAGACGAGGATCTTGGTCGCCAATCTGGAGCGCGTCTCAACGATCCGGGCGAACGTCAGCGAGTCACCATCGGGCGACCACTGCGGCCCGTAGTCGAGCGCATGGCGGCCGTGGGTGAGCGCGTGTTGCCCGCCGCCGCTCAGGCTGACGACGTAGATGCGGGCGCCCAGGACCACGGGCCCCCCTGTTGACAGGTGGGTGAACGCCACCCTGGCGCCATCCGGGGAGAGATCGGGGAGAAGATTGCCTTCATATTCCGAGAGTGGCCGCGCAGGGCCGGCGACTCGGTGCCGGCCCGCCCCATCGGCCGCGATCGTGAAGATGCGCCCGCCGGAGCTGAAAGCGATCCGGGCAGGCGAGCTCGCCGCTGCGGCTCCCCCGCCGGGGGCGAGCGCCACCGCCACGATCAGCGCCCCCATTGCGGCCCCAGCCGACACACGGATGCGCCCCACTCCCATGTGCCCATCCTATGCCCGTCTTGAACAGGGTTTTTCGCGCGCCCTTCGCAGGGTCCCAGCTATGGTCCGCGGACTTTGAAGAGGCACGTCCTGATCCTCGGAGCTGGCTTTGCGGGCTTGGAGCTCGCCTCGCGGCTGTCGGAGTCGCTCGCCGACGAGGTTCGCGTCACCCTGATCGACCAGAACGACTCGTTCAGCTTCGGGTTCTCGAAGCTGGATGTCATGCTCGGACGGCGAGCGCCCGCCGACATTCGGCTGCGCTACAGCGAGATCTCCAAGGAAGGGGTCGAGTTCCGTCAGGAACGGGTGACCTCGATCGACCCGGAGGGCCGCCGGGTGAGCACGGACGCAGACGCCTACGAGGCGGACATCGTGGCCGTCGCGCTCGGGGCCGACTACGACTTCGCGGCAACCCCCGGCCTCCGGGAGGGCGGCTTCGAGTACTACTCGGTGGCGGGGGCCGAGCGCTTGCGCGACGCACTCCCTGATTTCGAGTCGGGCCGGATCGTGATCGGAATCCTGGGCCAGCCCTTCAAGTGCCCGCCGGCTCCGTTCGAGGGGGCGTTGCTGCTGCACGACCTGCTGACCCAGCGCGGGGTCAGGGACTCCGCCGAGATCCGGGTGTTCGGGCCGATGGCGGCTCCGGTGCCGGTGACGAAGCAGGTTTCGCAGGCTTTCCTCGATGTCCTGGGCGAGCGAGGGATCGAGTACGTGCCCAAGCGACTCGTGACGAGCCTGGATCCCCAGGCGAACCAAGCCCAGCTCGCCGGTGGCGACACCGTCCCCTACGACATGTTCATCGGCATCCCAGTCCATCGTGTGCCCGAGGTGGTCGAGCGCTCCGGGCTGGCCGTCGATGGGTGGGTGCCGGTCGACCCCGCCAACCTGACGACTCGGTTTCCCGGCGTGTACGCGATCGGTGACCTCGCGGGCCTGCCAATGGCGAAGGCGGGGGTGTTCGCGGAGGCCGCCGCCAGGGTCGTCGCGGACGACATCGCCGCCACCCTGCACGGCACCGAGCTGGAGCAACCGTATGAGGGCGCCGGCAACTGCTTCATCGAGTTCGGGGGTGGGATGGTGGGGAAGGTTGAGGCGAACTTCCTCGGCGGACCCGAGCCCACGGCACAGCTCGTCGGCCCCAGCCGCGAGCTGGCGGCCGAGAAGGCTGCCTTCGGCGCCACCCGGCGGGAGCGCTGGTTCGGGTCCTGACCCCTACTGGCGCAGCCCGGCAGCTTCGAGGGCCTCCTCTCAGTCGAGGTAGAACCGCACACGGACGATCCTGCCGTCTCGCAACGACCACACCGCACCGGGACGATGCTCCACGGCGACGGCGTCACGGGTCGTCTCGGCTCGCACTCGCGTAAGGCTGACCACCTCATCGCCAGCGTCGATGAATTCCTCGACCTCGATGTAATAGCTCTCCCACGGTTCGAGCCAGTCACGCCAACTCTCGGCGAATCCCAGCAGGCCGCGGGCGACTCTGGGTGGTATGGAGCCTCCAGCAGCCCGGCGGGCAATGAACTCGGTCTGGAAATGGCTGTCGAATGCGGTGAGGTCGATTCCTGTCGCCGCGGGGTCGGGAAGGGCGGAGGCCTGGAACAGCTCCGCCAAGTCAACGCCGCTTGCCTGCACCCTCTTGACGATCTCCACGTTCTCCCGCGACATCGTCCGGGCAGTATCGCGCGACCTCGACCCACGGAAGCGAACCCCCATCGATGGAGGCATTCGCTCCCGCTCGTCCTCGCCGCTGAGGAGGCGCCGCCGGCACGGTGCTCCCGCCCGGCGGTCAGTTGCGGCGTCAGACGCAGCACGACCCTAACCGCTAATTCGCGTGCGTCAAGTAACCGGCGGAGTGGCGGATGACAGCCCGGCGGCTCTGCGGGCTTCGGCTTCCTCGTGCTGGAGATACATCTCCGCGCGCGCGACCAGCCCGTCCTCGTCGAGGGTGAACACCGCCCAGGAGTGGACATCCAGCTCGATGCCACTCTCGGCCCCCCGTGCATGGAAGCGTTGGCGCACCAGGACTCTGTTTCCGTTGACCTGGAACTCGAGTGGCTCGATTCTCTGGCTGTCGAAGGCATCCGGCTCCATCCAGGCTCGGACCTCCCCCGCTCCCTTCAGCGGGGCTTCGACGCCGGGGCGGGTGTATCCGACGTCAGGGCTGGCAATCTCCAGCGCGCCGTCGTAGTCGCCCCGGTTGAACGCCTCGTACGCGCGTCGGAGCGCGTCGATGGTCGCTTCATCGCGGTCGCCCATGGCCCGCGCAGTATCTCGCGAAGGCTGGCCGGGTTCAGACGCTCTGGCTGACCGGGCCGCTGTGGCCGCGAGGCGCTGAGCGCCCCGAGCAGGATTCGAACCTGCGGCCTACTCCTTAGGAGGGAGTCGCTCTATCCAGCTGAGCTATCGGGGCTCGTGGCTTGGTGATGCGGTTTGTGCCGTTCCGCTTCGAAGCGGTGGAGTGCCAAATGGCAACTCTATGGCAACTTTCGTGAGGACTTGCCGCATCACTGAACCGTTGCGGATCGTACCGCTGAGCGAGTCAACCCCACCGGCATTGGCCCGGGGTTTACGCCAGTGCGTGATCGGTGGGGCACAGCTTGACTTCGCCGAGGCGCTTGACAGTCACGGGTTTGTACCTCAATCTGATCGCCGCGACCACAACGGGCGATGTCGGCGGCACGGGCTCGGGCGGCTCCCAGAGAGGCAACCCACAGGGGAGCCCTCGCCCGCGAAGCTGCACTTCGCGGCGCGGTTGATGGAGGCGGAGAGCGGCCAGCGCGGATGCCGGAGAATCGTCAGCCGCGGGCCGTGAAGGCAAAGCGCTTGGTGATCCGTAGTCGGCTACGGAGCGGACGCCACGGGTACCACCTGAGGTCGAGGCAGGCGATGGTGCGTACGTGGCCGGCGATGCCTGGCAGGATGGCCTCGCTCAGACGCTGTGCCCGATCACGTAATTCAAACCACGGGCGGGACGCCTCCGGTTCTTCGCCGACCAGGATGTACACGTCGACTCGCCGCCTCCGCAGTTCAAGCCGCTTGCCGGGATCGTGGCGGCGAAGGCGGCTGAGCTGGTTTCGAGGGAGCAGGTATGCGGCGCTAGCGAGACCCTGGATCAAGCCATAGAACGGATCTTTGTCTGGACCGGCGCGGCGCTGTTCGTAGCCGGGGGGATCGCCGGGGCGTGGCTTGCGTTTTGCCGTCACCTTGAGCTCGCCGACGATCGGGGTCCCGTCGCGAGCGTTTGCCAGCAGGAGGTCTAGCCGCGGGCCGAGCCGCGTGCTTCTCCCGCCTTCGAGTCGCTCGCCGGGCGCGCGGGTGCTCACGAGCTCCCGGTCGAGGTAGTAGAAGCTGAGGCTGTCGTCGCCTAGAACGTCCCAGCGGCGGTCCGGGTGCTTCTCAAACCAACGGCAGAGAGAGGGCGTGCTGTCAAGTCCCGGCTCGATGCTGGATCGCAGCTCGTGCCGCTTGTCCCAGAAGCGCTCAGTTCGGTGGCGATCATTCGTGGCGAAGAAGCCGTCAGCCTCGGCCACGCTGGCGTTGAATTCATCGACGAGGTCGCGAGGTCTGTCCAGTAGCTGGTCGGCCAGTTCTAGTTCTTCCCCGCCCTGTCAAGGGGCGGCGTGAGGCAGGGAGCAGCTAACCGGCGGAGCCGGCCGCAAATTGCGGGAAGAGGATCGCCCGGGCCGGCGGGGCCAGCCGGCAGACTGATTAGGCG
>JBOGZC010000046.1:0-28422 GCA_050697075.1 Solirubrobacterales bacterium
GGCACCTCGATGTCGGCTCGTCGCATCCTGGGGCTGGAGTAGGTCCCAAGGGTTGGGCTGTTCGCCCATTAAAGCGGTACGCGAGCTGGGTTCAGAACGTCGTGAGACAGTTCGGTCCCTATCTGCCACGGGCGTTGGAGAGTTGAGAGGAGTCATCCTTAGTACGAGAGGACCGGGATGAACGCACCTCTGGTGTATCTGTTGTCCTGCCAAGGGCATTGCAGGTTAGCTACGTGCGGACTGGATAACCGCTGAAGGCATCTAAGCGGGAAGCCAACCTCGAGATGAGCTCTCCCATCCCCTTGAGGGAGTAAGACCCCTGGTAGACCACCAGGTTGATAGGCCGGCTGTGTAAGCACGGCAACGTGCTCAGCAGACCGGTACTAATGGGTCGAGGGCTTGACGGTTTTCCTTTTTTTGGCCTGCGTGCAGTTTTCAAGCCTCGCTGGGGGCGGTAGGTCCCGACCGATTTCGGTGGCAATAGCGAGGGGGAAACACCTCTTCCCATTCCGAACAGAGCCGTTAAGCCCCTCAGCGCCGATGGTACTTGGTGGGCAACCGCCTGGGAGAGTAGGTCGCCGCCGGTCTTCTGATCACGAGGAAAGCCGCCTTCGGGCGGCTTTCCTCGTGCAGGGGCGCGTGAGGCCGCTGAGGTCGGCAAGGCGTCCAGGGGCCTTGACCGCGGGGCTCCGATGGACGTAGGATCGGGTCGCTCGAGCGGCGGCTTCGCCTGTCCTCGGGTAGTCGTAGGTTGTCTCGAAGGGAGAGGCCGGACATGAAGCGGATCTTCGCAATTGCAGCCGTTGTAGCCGTGGCTGCGGGGCTCCTGGCGGCAGCGGCGTACGCCGGTGTCAGGGACTTCCACGGGCCGGTGGACCGCGGCGGAACGATCGACTTCGACGCGTTGTTCCAGCACGGAAAGCCAAAGCAGGCGGGTCATTTCGAGTTCCACAACATCCCGGTGAAGTGCGATCAGGGCAATACCAGGGCCGCGATCGGCACCGGGAACATCGTCGACGTATCGCACCGCAGGTTCCACTACAGGTTCAATTTCGGGGATCCGACGGAGAAGGCCGTCCTCCACGGCAAGTTCAACCGGAAGGGCAACAAGGCAACTGGAGACGTCGATATTGAGGGCCTCGACCTCTCCAAGACCCACACCAACTGCAGCCTGCCCAGCCCGCGGGATTGGACGGCACACAAGCAGTAGCTGTCGGGGGAGCCCGTAGCGATCGGAAAGCCGCCCAGGAGGCGGCTTTCCTGCTTCGGGACCTAAGCCGTGTACCGCTCGACCGCTGAGCGGAAATCGGCGCGGCGGGTGGCGCCGGGGAAGCGCCAGTCGAAGGTCGCCTCGCGGTGAGGCGGGGTCGCACAGGCGCCGCGGCGGGCCGTCGCGAGCGCCTCCCATCCGGGCCGGCGGGTTGGTCTTGGCCGCCGGTCGGGCCGCTCGCGGCACGACCCGGCCGCGGATCGTGGCTCGAGGCCGTACTCGCCCAGCGTCGCGAAGTCGATCATGAGGTCGACGCCGCTGATCACCTGCTGGCCGAGGTCGTTTCGCCCGTGCGACATGGCCGGGAAGCTACGGGGGCGGCCAGACGGAACATACGTTCTGCAAGGCAACTTGCATCCTCCTCATCGCCCGCGCCTGCCGAAGCTGTGGGCGGCCGGCATCACGGCGGCGAGATCGGCGGCGTCCTGCCCCGGGTCCCGGGCGCCATCGGCGCGGCGGCCCGTCTCGCGCTCGGCGGGCGGCTCGATGTGCCTGACCTCGGCCCCAAGCCCGTCGGGCACCAGCAACGGGCGAACGGCGGAGGCAACGACGTTCATCACCCGCTCGCGGCGCTCGAGGCGGCCGCTCACGACGGCGAAGGATGCCGTCCTCACGGCCAGGCGATCCCGCGCGTACACCGGCGGCGGCACGACCACGTTGACCGTGCCCAGCTCGTCCTCGAGCAGCATGAAGACGACGCCGCGCGCCGTCGCCGGCCGCTGGCGTGCGACAACCATCCCGGCGACCTCCAACCGCCCCCGATCCGGGGCCCGATCGAGGTCCGTGCTCGTGCGGACCCGCTCCGCGAGGCCGGGACGGAGAATCGACATCGGGTGCTCGGCGATCGCCATCCCCGTGGACGCGTAGTCGGCGACCAGTCGCTCCCACGAGTCGAGCTCGCGCAGGGATGGCGCCGCGGGGATGGGGAGGGGAAGGGAGAGCTGGATGGGCTCGCCGAGCCGCCGCCCCCCGCGAGCGACGCCGAGCCGCCACAGGTCCTCACGTCGCCGCAGGTCGTCTCGACCGCCGATCCCCTCGCACGCCCCGGCCCAGGCGAGGAGCTCGAGGGCCGCGTCGCTCGCGCCGGAGCGCGAGGCGAGGTCGGCGAGGTCGGCGTAGCGCCCGCGGCGCTCGCGCTCTGCCACCAGAGCCCGGGCGTCCTCCTCCTTGAGGCCGGTTATGTAGCCAAGGCCGATGCGGACCGCCATCGACTCGACCGCGCATTCTACCCCGCTGCGGTTCACGTTGGGCGGCAGCACCTCCATGCCCTTGCGCTGCGCCTCGTGCACCAGCGCGTCGGGCGGATAGAACCCCATCGGCTGCTCGTTGAGGAGCGCGCAGAGGAACTCGGGGCCGTAGCGAACCCGGAGCCAGGTCGACTGGTAGGCGAGCAGGCCGAAGGCCACCGCGTGGGCCTTCGGGAACCCGAACCCCGAGAAGCCCCGGATCTGCTCGAATACGCGCTCCGCAACCTCCATCGTCGCGCCGCGCTCTCTTGCCCCGGCGATGAACTGCTCGCGATAGGCGAGGATCGCCTCCTCGGAGCGCTTGCGGCTCATCGCCCGGCGCAACCCCTCGGCCTCCCCAGCGCTGAACCCGGCGAGCCCCATCGCGACCTGGATCACCTGTTCCTGGAAGACGATCGTCCCCAGCGTGTCCCGCAGGATCGGCTCCAAGGAGGGGTGCTCGTAGGGGACGCGAAACGAGGGATCCTTGCGCAGTCGCTCGCGGCGCTCGAGGTAGGGATGCACCGCGCCGCCCTGGATCGGCCCCGGGCGCACCAACGCCACCTGAACCGTGAGGTCGTCGATGGTCTCGGGCAGGCTGCGGGGGAGCATTTGCATCTGCGCCCGGCTCTCGATCTGGAACGCCCCGGTGGTGTCGGCCGCCCTGATCGCCCGGAAGGTGGGAGCGTCGTCCATCGGGATGCGGGAGAGGTCGATCCGCTCGCCACGCACGCGAGCGATCTCCTCCACGCAGCGCTCCACCGCGGACAGCATCCCGAGCCCGAGCAGGTCGATCTTGAGGAAGCCGGCGTCCGCGCACGAGTCCTTGTCCCACTGGACGAGTTGACGTCCCTCCATCGCCGCCGGTTGCACGGGGCAGATGTCGATCAGCGGTTGAGTCGAGATCACCATCCCGCCGGGATGTTGGGAAGGATGGCGTGGGAGCCCCCATGCCTCGCGGGCAAGGCGGGACAGCGCCTGCCAGCGCACCGACGCGGCCCTCCGCTCGCCGATCGCCGCGCCGAGCTCGCTCTGGACCGAGTCCGGACGATCGAACATCTCCACGGTTCGAGCCACCCGCTCGACCTCTCCCGGCGGCAGGCCGAGCGCCTTGCCGAAGTCGCGAGTCGCCCCGCGCGACCGGTAGCAGGCGAAGGCCGCCACCAGGGCCGACCGGTCTTCCCCGTAGCGCTCGTGCACGCGAGGGATCAGCTTCTCCCGGATGTCGCGCGGGAAGTCGAGGTCGATGTCGGGCGCCTCGGTGATCTCCTCGTTCAGGAATCGCCCCAGGAACAGCCCGCTGCGCACGGGGTCGACGTGGGAGAGGCCGGTGAGGTAGCAGACGATCGAGCTGACGCTCGAACCGCGGCCCCGGCCGGGGGGGAGGAGGCCGCGCGCCGAATCCGGCCCCCGGACCTCCGCCGCCACCTCGCGAGCCAGCTCGAGGATGTCGTAGTGGAGCAGCAGGAACCCCGACAGCTGCAGCGAGCGAATCAGCCGCAGCTCATCCTCGAGGCGACTTTGCGCCTCCCGGTACTCACGCTCGCCGGCGTAGCGGTGCTCGAGGCGCGCCCTCGTGATCTCGGCGAGCGCTCGATCGGTGCCGGGATCCTCCGAGCCCGGGTAGCGGTAGCCGAGGTCGCGGGTGAGGTCGAACTCGAGCCGTTCGGCGATCCGGCGGCTCTCGGCGACCGCCTCCGGGTGGTCCGCGAATCGGGCGGCGGCCTCCGCCGGCGTGAGGAGATGGGCCGAGCTGTTCCCGCGCCGTTCGGGCTCGGTCTCCTCCAGCGTCCCCCCAAGGCGGGCCGCCACCAGCGCATCCTGGAGCGGCGTCCGCGAGGGGTGGTGCATGTGGACGTCGCCCGTCGCCACGCAGTCGACGCCGAGGCGCTCCGCGAGGTCGACAAGCCAGCGGTTGCGCGCCTGGTCGAAGCGCCAGAACGGCCGCTGCAGCTCGATCCTGAAACGGTCGCGGCCGAACGCGCCGGCCAGCCGCCGCCCGAGCGCATCCGCGGCCGCTGCATCGGCGGCGCGGGGCCTTCCCCCTGCCCGCTCGAAGCGCCCCGCGAGCGCCCCGTCGCGAGCGCACCCGGAGAGGCAGACGAGCCCCCCGGCCCGCTCCTCGAGCGAGCTCAGCGGCAGGGCGGGGGGCAGGAGCTCACGCCCGGGTGCCGGACGCGTTCCGTGGTGGGCCTCGGTGATCAGCCGGCAGAGGTTCCGCCACCCCTCGCGGCTCTCGACGAGCAAGGTCAGATGGAACCGATGGTCAGGCGAACCCTGGATGGTCATCTCGGCGCCCACGATCGGGCGAACCCCGAAGGACTTGCAGGCCTGGGCGAACTCCATCGCCCCCCAGACCCCATCGTGGTCGGTCAGCGCGAGGGCCTCGTGTCCCAGCGCGGCCGCCGTCTGCGCCAGCTCCTCCGGCGCCGACGCCCCGTCACCGAAGGAGTAGGCGGAGTGGCAGTGCAATTCCACGTATGGGGGAAGACGCGAACCCCGGCCCAGCGGAGGCGAAGCCGAGCATGTGGCGGGCAGTTGTTCGCTCATGCTCTCTGGAGGAACCAGCGACCCGCGTCAGCGGGCTCGCGGAAGACCACCGCGTTACGACCGTCGGCGAGCACGAGTTCGAAGTAGCGGCGGCGAAGCGGCTTCGGCGTCCACCAACGGTCCTCGATCAGCCACTCCTCCCGCACCGCGTCCACCGGCACCGATTCGACCGCGCTCGGCACTCCGTCCGACCCTGTCCGCACCTCGATGGGCCGAGGCCGGTAGAGGTTCAACGCTCCTCCTCGAACGGGGTCAGGAGCAATCGCCGCTCGGGCACCCGCGACTCCAGGTCGACGTCGAGCACTCTCATCACCGCGTCCCTGCCGGCGACCGCCCGCGCCTGGCGAGCCGCCTCCGCGAGTCGCTTGCGACGCTCGCTTCTCGTCAACCCCCCGAGTGGCTCCTGATCGCCGGCGGGCGGCCCCATCTCCAGCGCCAGCAGGCTCAGCGACGTGGCGGCCCCCGGGAGCTCGGAGAGCTTTCCGAGCAGCGCCAGTCGCAGACGCTCGTGATCGGCGCTGGACCGGCGAAGCGCCACCACGGTCCGCCAGCTTCCGCCTCCCGCCAGCCTTACGGAGAGCTTCAGGCGTCGCAAGCTTCGTTCACGTCGCACGGGGTTGGCGAGGAGCCGGTCGACGAGCAGCGCCAGCGCCCGCTCGAGCGGTGGGCCGGAGATCGCCTCCGGCAGGTCGATCCGCTCGACCAGGGCCTCATGGGGGCGTCGGGGCCGCAGGGGTTCGTCCTCGCCGCGGGCCATCCGCAGCGCCCGCAGGCCGATCACGCCGAAGCGGTCGGCGATCGCGGCGTCGGGGAGCGCCGCGAGCTGGCCCAGCGTGCGGACGCCGAGCCGCTCCAGCTTCTCGGGTAGATCCGCGGAGCCGGTGCGCGCCGCCTCCCCGGCTCCGCCGCCGCGGTCACCGGGCAGCCGGTCTCGGAGCAGGTCCACCGACAGGCCGGCGAGGAAGGAGCGCGTCATCGCCGGGAGGACGATCCTCGGCGCCCGTCGCCGTCGCGCCCTGCGCGCGGCCGCATAGGCGCAGAGGCGGGTCTGACCAGCCCCGAGCCGCGCGCCGGATCCGACCGCCTCTCCCGCGCGCTGCAGCACCCGCTCCAGGCTTCCCCACAGCCCCACGAGGCCGGCCGCCTCGAAGAAGGCCTCGCCAGGTCGCGCCGGCTCGACCTCCGCGCCGATCCCCTCCAGTTGCCGCAGCGCCCTCTCCCAGGCCGACTCGGCGCGCTCCGGGTCGGGCGGCACCAGGGTCAGCGCGGGGTAGCGCGCGAGCGCCTCGCCCAGGCGCATCCCCGCGCGGATGCCGAACGCCTCGGCGGGCCCCGACGCCTCTCCGATCACCTGCGGGCCTCCCGGCTCGGCCGCCAGCGCCAGCGGCCGGAAGAGAAGCTCCCGCCGCCCCTCCAGGGTCGCCAGTAGGGCGAAGCGGGGGATCAGGGCGCATGCGATCACGGGGCGGCCGCTCTCTCGGGACATACGAACACATGTTCGTATCAGGTCGGCAGGATGTCAAGGCATCTCGGGATCGCGGGCCGTTTTCGGCTGAGTAGGGGTGACGGGCCGAACTGTGTCCCGGCGTGTCCGGAGGACGGACACCAGGGGACGCAGTTCGCCGTCATCTCAGTTCGGTGGGGGAGGGCGGGTTGAGGTGGCCATACTTGATTGGTGACACTACGCGCGTTGTTGGCAGGTATCGGAGTGGCGATCGCTCTGGTCGGGTGCGGCGGTGGCGGCTCGAGCTCCGGCGGCTCCGCCGAGGGGATCGCCGGCGACGCCCATCCGGCGGATGTCCGGGTGATCGACGGCTGGGCGACGGCGCTTCGCCACGGCGAGGTCGCCGCTGCCGCCGACTACTTCGCGATTCCGAGCGTCGCCGAGAACGGCCCCGTCCTGCTCCACATCAAAAGCCTCCGGGACGCGCGCCGCTTCAACCAGTCGCTTCCCTGCGGCGCGCGCCTGGTCCGCGCGGAGAGCGCGGGCGAGTTCACGACCGCGACCTTTCATCTCACCGAGCGCCCGGGGCCGGGTGCCTGCGGGGCGGGCGCCGGGGAGACCGCGAAGACCTCGTTCGTGATCCGCGACGGCAAGATCGCCCAGTGGCGCCGGGTCGGCGCCGGAGCAGGCGGCCAGCCGGCGCCCAGCCAGTCGGCGTGAAGCTCAGGAGAGCTTCGCCCGCACCCGCGAGATCACCTCGTCAGTGAACTCGGTGGTCCCGGCGTGGCCACCCAGGTCCGGGGTCCGGACCCCGGCCGCGGTCGCCCCGAAGACCGACTCATACACGGCCCGCGACCGCCGCTCGGCGCCGTCGGCGCCGGCCTCCGCGGCCTGGTGCAGAAGCGCGGCGACGGCCAGGATCATCCCCATCGGGTTGGCCACGTCCTTGCCCTGCAGGGCGGGCGCGGTGCCGTGCGGCGCCTCCGCCATCGCGACCGTGACCCGCAGCTCGTCGTCCAGCGACAGGACGATCGACTCCGCTCCGGCGATCGAGCCGAACAGGGGCAGGACCAGGTCGGAGAGCAGGTCGCCGTCCCGGTTGAGACAGGGAATGGCAAGCGGCTCCGACGCGGCCCCGCCGATCAGCCCGGCGAGGGTGGCGTCGATCAGCACCGGCTCGTACGCCACCCCCGGATGGCGTTCCGAGGCCGCATCCATCTCCTCCTTGAGCATCCCCTCGTAGACGGGGCTCACCGTCCACTTCGGCCCGCCGTAGACGCGACCCTCCACCCGCTCCGCGGTCCGAAAGGCGTACTCCGCGACGGCCCGGCAGCCGGAGCGGCGGATGGTCTCCGTGCGATGCGCCAGCTCGCCCGCGTTGGAGTCCTCGCGCCACTCTTCGGCGCCGTAGGCGTCGCCGACGGCCAAGCGGCAGACCGAGATGGGATGGTGCACGCCCCCGACCGGCGTCACCCCGGCGATCCTGCGCCCGGTGCGCACGATCACGGTGCCGTCGATGGCCTCGCGGAGGATGCGATTGGGGCTTCCGACGTCGTCGACCGACTCCGGCGTGATGGTGGCGGCCTTCAGGCCGAGGCCCGTGGCCCGCATTGCCTCGGCGGCTTCCCGGCAGACCGCGTTGTTCGTGCGGCGGCGGCTCTCCAGCGAGAGGTCGAAGCGGAGGAGCTCGACGCCGAGCCCGAGGACCTCGGGATCCAGCAGCCGGAGCGCCTGCTCGAGAAGCTCCTGCCCGGTCTGGTCGCCCTCGAGCGCGACTATGCTGATCACTGCCATCGGATGGAACATATTCCGCCGATCACCGATACATGCACTTGGTGCGGGGCCGCCGTCGACGAGGACGATGGCTTTCGGCTGTATGAGCCGACGGGCTCGAGAAGGGCGGCCTTCTGTCGCCTGGAGCACGTGGTCCCCTGGGTTATCCAGGGCGCGCACTGGGAGCCGGGCGAGGTCGCCGAGCCGCCCTCGATCGACCGCGACCCGATCACCTGCGCGCACTGCGGCCGGGAGCTCGGCGAGGTCCACGTGCTGCTCGTGCGGCGACGCGGCGAGGCCCGTATCCCGGACGACTTCTGCTCGGTCGACCACCTGCTCGAATGGGCGAAGGCCGGGGGTCGCTGGGGATAGGCCGTACGGCTGATCCTCGCCGGCTTGACGCCTCGCCTTACAGCTGCGAGTCGGACGCGGGCTCGAGGCCGAGCGCGTCGGCGTGCGCGGCCATCGCGTCGATGACGAGCTGGATGTGCTCGCCTTCGTCCACGCCGAGCTCCTCGACGCCGCGCCGGATCTGGTCCCGGTCGACCTTGGCGGCGAAGGAGGGCTGCTTCAGCTTCTTGCGCACGGACTTCGGCTTCAGCCCCTCGATGCCCGTTGGGCGAACGAGCGCGCAAGCCGCCACGAAGCCGGACAGCTCGTCGACCGCGAAGAGCGTCCTGGCAAGCGGCGTCGTCCGCGTCACGTTCAGGTACTCGGCGTGCCCGGCCACAGCGTCGAGCAGCTCCTCGGGGTAGTCGCGCTGGCGCAGCTCGTCGAGCGCCATTCGCGGGTGTCCGGTTGCCGGATCGGGGTATCGCTCGTAATCGAGGTCGTGGACGAGCCCGGTGATCCCCCACAGCTCCTCGTCCTCGCCGTCCCGCGCGGCGTAGGCCCGCATGGCCGCCTCGACCCCGAGCACGTGCTTTCGAAGCGAATCGGAGGCGATCCACTCGCAAACGAGAGCCCAGGCATCGTCACGCGTCGGCCCGTCCATGACCCGTTGTTACCCTAGCCGCCCGAAACCGATGACCACCGAGCGCCGCACATGATGGAGAAATTCGTGATCCAGGGGGGCGCCCCCCTTGCCGGCGAGATCGCCGCCGCGGGCAACAAGAACGCGGCGCTTCCGATCATGGCCGCCTGCCTGCTCACCGACGAAGAGCTCGTGCTCTCGAACGTGCCGCGCATCCGCGACACCGAGGCGCAGGTGGCCCTGCTGGAGCGGCTCGGAGCAAAAGCGGCCTGGACGGGTGACAACGACCTCCGGCTCCAGGCCGATGCGGTGATCGGCACGGAGGTCGACGAGGACCTGGCGTCGGCGATCCGCGCGTCGTTCCTTTTGGCCGGCCCCCTCCTGGCTCGCTTCGGAGAGGCCCGGATGCCTCCGCCGGGGGGCGACTTCATCGGGCGGCGGCGCCTGGACGCGCACCTCGACGCCTTCCGTGACATGGGCGCCTTGATCCGGGGCTCCCGCTGGATGCAGATCGCGGCGCCAAAGGATGGCCTCGCGCCCTGCAGGATCTTCATGGACGAGCCCTCGGTGATGGCGACCGAGAACGCGCTGATGGCCGCCTCGCTGACGGAGGGGCCGACCACGATCTCGAACGCGGCCTCCGAGCCCCACGTCCAGGACCTGGCGCGGTTGCTGGTCCAGATGGGCGCGCAGATCGACGGCATCGGCTCGAACGTGATGACGGTCCACGGGCGCGACAAGCTGGGCGGCGCCGAGCACACGATCTGCCCCGACCACATCGAGGTGGCGAGCTTCATGGCGCTTGCGGCGGCGACCGGCGGGGAGCTGCGCATCCGCGACACGGAGCCCGATGACCTGATGATGATCCGCCGCCAGTTCCGCCGGCTGGGCCTGCAGTCGATGATCGAGGGCCGGGACGTGCTGGTGCCGCCAGAGCAGCCGCTCGAGATCAAGGTCGACGTCGGCGAGATGACGCCCAAGATCGACGACGGGCCGTGGCCGGCGTTCCCGGCCGACCTGACGTCGATCGCGCTCGCGCTCGCGACCCAGGCGCGCGGGGAGATCCTAATCTTCGAGAAGATGTTCGAGAACCGTCTGTTCTTCGTCGACAAGCTGGTCGCGATGGGCGCTCGGATCACGTTGTGCGATCCCCACCGGGCAATCGTCAACGGTCCGAGCCGTCTTCACGGCGAGCGAGTCGACAGCCCTGACATCCGGGCGGGGATGGCGATGCTCATCGCTGCGCTCGCCGCGGAGGGCGTCTCGGAGATCGGCCGGGTCGAGCAGATCGACCGCGGATACGAGCGCATCGACCTGCGGCTACGCGAGCTCGGCGCCAGGATCGAGCGGGTCGCCGTGGAACCTGTTCCCGCTTAGCATCGGCCACGAGCGCCGCCGTACGGTGCTTCGAATATGACCGTCCATCGAATACCCCCAGGCACGCGAGACGTGCTGCCCGAGGAGATGCGGGAGCTGCGACTGCTCCAGGGCGCGCTCGCGGATGCTTTCGAGCGGTTCGGGTATGGCGAGGTTGCGACGCCCACGATCGAGTATCACGAGGTGCTCGCTCGCGGCGACGAGCGCGGCGCCCCGGCCGCCTATCGGTTCTTCGACGAGGCCGGTGCGCTCCTGGCGATGCGCACCGACATGACCGTGCCGATCGCCCGCCTGGTCGCCACGCGGCTCCGCGAGCAGGAGCCGCCCTTCCGGCTCTCTTACATCGGCAACGCATACCGCGCCATCCGTCCCCAGCGTGGACAGATGCGGCAGTTCCTGCAGGCGGGGGTGGAGCTGATCGGCGTCGAGGCCCCCGAGGGAACCGCGGAGGTGATCGAGGTCCTCGCCGCCGCGTTGAACGCGGTCGGCTTGACCCGGGCCGTGATCGGGCTGGGCGACGCCGACCTGTACGGCCAGCTCCTCGCCGAGCACGGTGTCTCGGGCGAGCTTCGCGAGTCGATCCTGCGGGTGCTCGCGAGGCACGACCTGGTGGGCCTCGAAGCCGAGGTCGACCAGCTCGAGATCGGGGCGGGCGAGCGCCAGACGCTGCTCCGCCTGCCAACCCTGCGAGGCGGTCCCGAGGTGCTGGATCGCGCTCGCGAGCTGGGCGGCGCCGCGGTGGATCGGGCGATCCAGCGGCTGACGACCACCTACGACGCACTCCCGCCCGAGGTGGCGGAGCGAGTCCAACTCGACCTGGGGCTGCTCCGGGATCTGGGCTACTACACGGGGGCGATCGTCGAGGTCTACGACCCGGCGCTCGGTCACGTCCTCGGCGGCGGGGGGCGCTACGACGAGTTGATGGGAAGGTTCGGATGGCGCCTTCCCGCCGTGGGCTTCGCGCTCTACCTCGAGCGGATCCACATCGCGCAGGCCGAGGAGGAGCGATTGGGCAGAGAGCAAGGGGACGCGGGCCCGGAGGGAACGCCATGAGGCTCACCGAGGTCTCCGGGTCTCGCGCCAGGGAGCAGGGAGCCCTGAAGCTGGCGGTTCCCCGCGGGGCGTTGCTCGAGGGCACGCTCGACCTTCTCGACCGGATCGGGGTGGAGACGGCCGAGGTTCGCGGCGAGTCGCGTTCCCTCGTCTTCGCCGCGGGCGGGCTGATCCTGGTCACCATGCGTCCCTCCGACGTCCCCACTTACGTCGAGGCGGGGGCAGCGGACCTCGGGATCACCGGCAAGGACGTGCTGTTGGAGCAGAGCGATCGCGCCGTCTACGAGCTCCTGGACCTTCATTACGGCGCCTGCCGGATGGTCCTGGCCGGGCGCAAGGGCGACGAGAGCCTGGGCGAGGCGGAGCGCCGCCTGGGCTCGATCCGGATCGCGACCAAGTACCCGCGCATCGCCACTCGATACTTCGAGTCGACCGGGCGCCAGGCCGAAGTGGTGGGGGTGAAGGGCTCCGTCGAGCTAGCGCCGCTGGTGGGTCTGGCGGACGGCATCGTGGACCTGGTCGACACCGGCAGGACCCTGGAGGAGAACGCGCTGGAGATCCGCGAGGAGATTGCCCGATGCACCGCGCGGCTGGTGGCGAACCGGGTCGCCCACAAGCTGCGGGCCGCGGAGCTCGATGCTCTGGCCGAGCGGATCAAGGGAGCGTCTCGCTCGTGAGGGCCGAGTGGGTGCAGTGGGACGGGCGCGACGCGCCTGAGCTGGCCGCCCGACTGCGGTCGCTGACGCCGCCGCTGAGCGAGGTCACCGCCGACGTCGAGCGGATCGTCGAGCGCGTTCAGCAGGGCGGCGACGCCGCGCTTCGCGAGATCTCGGCCGGCTTCGGCGAGGAGCCGCCCACCTCGCTTGCGGTCGATCCCGAGGCCATCGAGGCCGCCCCTGGGCTGCTCGAGCCCGAGGTGCGCGAGGCGCTTCGGCTCGCCGCGGAGAACATCCAGGCCGTGGCCCGAGCGGAGCTCGAGGCGCGGGCGCGCCCCGCCGCCCTCGAGCTCCCCCAGGGCCAGACCGTCGAGGTCCGGGAGGAGCCGATTGCGGCGGCGGGCGTCTACGCGCCGGGTGGCCGGGCCGCCTACCCGTCATCCGTCTTGATGTGCGCGATCCCGGCGCGCGTGGCGGGCGCGGCCAGGGTGGCGGTCGCGAGCCCGCCCGGGGCCGCGGGTCGTCCGAGCGCCACCGTGCTCGCGGCCTGCTCGATCGCGGGGGTGCGCGAGGTGTACGCCGTCGGTGGCGCCCAGGCGATCGCGGCACTGGCGTTCGGCACCGAGTCAATCGACCGGGTGGACCTCGTCGCCGGGCCCGGGAATCGCTACGTGCAGGAGGCCAAGCGGCTGGTGTCCTCCGCGGTAGGGATCGACGGGATCGCGGGCCCGAGCGAGTTGATGGTGGTGGCCGACGGAACCGCCAACCCCGAGTGGATCGCGCTCGATCTCTGCGCCCAGGGGGAGCACGGGGAGGACAGCCCCCTGATCGTGGCCTCTCCGGATCAGGCTCTCCTCGAGCGGGTCGCCGAGCTGATCGAAGCGATGGTGGTGGAGCGCCCGAGCGTCGCCCAGGCCCCCCTCGCCCTGGTCGCCACCACGGGCGTCGAAGCCGCGCTGTCGCTTGCGGACGCGGTGGCCCCGGAGCACTTGGAGCTCGCCTTCGAGGGGGCCGACGCGATCGCCGCGCGCGGGCGAGTGGCCGGCTGCGTCTTCGTCGGCGCAGGCGGCGCGACGGCGTTCGGAGACTATGCCGCCGGCTCCAATCACGTGCTTCCAACCGGTGGCGCTGCCCGCTTCGGCGGCCCGCTCGGCCCCGGTACCTTCCGGCGTCGCACCTCGGTCGTGACCATCCCGCCCCCCGCGGCCACGGCTCTGGCGCCGTACGTCGCCGCGCTCGCCGGCGCGGAGGGCTTTCCCGTGCACGGCGAGTCGGCTGAGGCGCGAGCCGGCTCCTGATCCGCGAAGATGCACGGTTTGCAGGCAATTTCACGACGCCAATGAGTCGCACAGCCGAGATCCAGCGCAAGACCCGGGAGACGGAGGTCACCGTCGCCGTCGACTTGGACGGCGGGGCGGTGTCGACATCGACGGGGGTGGGGTTCCTCGACCACATGCTCGAGCTCCTCGGACGACACGGTCGGCTCGGCCTGGGGGTCGAGGCCAGCGGAGACCTCGAGACCGGCGCGCACCACACCGTCGAGGATGTCGGCATCGCCTTCGGGCAGGCGCTGGACAGCGCGCTCGGCGACCGGGCCCGGATCCGCCGCTACGGCTACATGGCGGTCCCGATGGACGAGGCCCTTGCCGTCTGCGCGATCGACATATCCGGCCGCCCGCTGTGCCTGTTCGAGGCCGACCTGCCCCCGGTCTCGATCGCGGGATTCGACGCTGAGCTCGCGGAGGAGTTCTTTCGCGCGGTCGCGACCAACGCGAAGCTCACGCTGCACCTCGGGACGCGCTACGGCTCCAACGCGCACCACATGATCGAGGCCTGCTTCAAGGCGTTCGCGAGAGCCCTGCGCCAGGCCGTCGAGATCGATCCGGGCGAGTCGGGTGTTCCCTCCACCAAGGGGACCCTCGCCTAGCCGCGAGCCCGAGGCAGCGGCGCGCCGTGTCGCGGGGACTGCATACTGAGCGCATGGCTTCGATCGCGATCCTGAACTACGGCATGGGCAACCTGCGCTCGGTCGAGAAGGCGCTCGAGCGGGTGGGCGCCCGGGCCGAGGTGACCAGCGATCCGGAGGCCGCCCGCGCGGCGGACGGCCTCGTCCTGCCCGGCGTGGGAGCGTTTCCGGCGGCTATGCGGCGGGTCCGCGAGCTCGAGCTCGACGTCCTGGTGGCGGAGCGCCTGGGCTCCGGCACGCCGGTGCTCGGCATCTGCCTCGGCCTCCAGCTGCTGTTCGAGCGATCGACGGAGCGCGGGGGAGCAGAAGGCCTCGGCCTCGTTCCCGGCGAGGTCTCCGCTCTCGAGGCTCGCGGGTTGAAGGTCCCGCACATGGGCTGGGAGCCGGTGCGTTGGGAGCGGTCCTCTGAGCTCACCGGCGGCCTTGCGACCGGCACGCCCTTCTACTTCGTCCACTCGTTTGGCGTTCGGCCCGCGGATCCCGCCCACACGCTCGGAAGCGCCGAGTGGGGCGAGCGCTTCGTCTGCGCGATTGCCCGGCCGCCGCTCTACGGGGTCCAGTTCCACCCCGAGAAGTCGAGCGCGGCGGGCCTGCGCCTGCTCGCCAACTTCGCCCGGATCTGCGCCGCGGTTCCCGCGTGATCCTCTATCCGGCGATCGACATTCGCAAGGGCCACGTGGTTCGGCTGACCCAGGGCGACTACGAGCGGGAGGTCGCTCATGACCCGGATCCGATCGACGCGGCACGCCGGTGGAAAGCGCAGGCGGCGTGTGTCCTGCACGTGGTGGACCTCGACGGCGCGCGGTCGGGTCATCCCGAGAACCTGGACAAGGTTCGCGAGATCGCGGAGCTGGGGGTGCCGGTCCAGGTCGGCGGGGGCCTTCGCGACGAGTCCGCCGTTGACGCCGCCCTTCAGGCCGGGGCCGCCCGCGTAGTGGTGGGGACGGCGGCGGTTCGCGACCCCGACCTGGTGGCGAGCCTGGTGGACGCGCACGGGGATCGCGTGGTGGTGTCGCTCGACAGTAGAGGCGGGCGGGTGGCGGTCGGCGGCTGGCTGGAGCAATCGGACGCGGCGCCCGCCGAGCTCCTTTCCGCGATGGCCGCGCGTGGAGTTCGCCGGTTCCTCCACACGCCGATCGAGGTGGACGGGACGCTGGGGGGCCCCGCGCTCGACGGATTGTCGGCACTCGCCGCCGCGGCCACCGACGCGCGGGCCCGGTGGATCTACTCGGGGGGCGTCGGCTCGCTCGACGATCTCCGCCGCCTGGCGGCGCTCGACCTCGACGCCCTCGACGGCGTGATCGTCGGCCAGGCGTTGTATACGGGGCGCTTCACCGTGGCCGAGGCCCAGGCCGCCCTCGACGGCGCGCCCTGATGCCGGCCTCCGAGGCGATCGCGAAGCTTTTCGCCCGCGGCAGGGCGCTGCCCTGGGCCCGGATCTACTTCCTGAGCGAGTGGGCGTATCGGAAGGGGCGAGCGGTCCACGGTGGGCTCAGCGACGGCGAGCGGGCCGAGTTGGGCCGGCTGCTGAGGAAGTCCAAGGGGCGCCGGGGAAACCTCACGGGCGCCGAGTTCGAGCGCCTCCGCGGCCTCGGGCTGAAGGCGTTTCGGGCCGCCCACAAGGGCTGATCTCCCGAGTGGCGGGCGTTACCCTCGCTGGATGGCGCTGAAGCGAGTCATTCCCTGCCTGGACGTGGACGACGGGCGGGTGGTCAAGGGAACGAACTTCGTCGGCCTGCGTGACGCCGGCGACCCGGTGGAGCTCGCGGCCCGCTACGACGATGAGGGGGCCGACGAGCTGGTGTTCCTCGACATCACCGCCTCACACGAGCGGCGCGAGACGATCGTCGAGCTGGCGAGGCGGACGGCCGACAACGTGTTCATCCCGTTCACGATCGGCGGCGGCATTCGCTCGGTCGAGGACGCCCAGGCGGTGCTCGACGCCGGCGCCGACAAGGTGTCGGTCAACTCCGCCGCCCTGGCTCGCCCGGAGCTGCTCGCGGAGCTCGCCGAGGTCTTCGGTTCCCAATGCGTTGTGATCGCGATCGACGCGAAGCGACAGGACGGGGGTTGGGGCGTTTACGTCAACGGAGGGCGGCGGATGGTCGAGGGGCGCGATGCCGTCGGCTGGGCGCGCGAGGCCGCCGCGCGAGGGGCCGGGGAGGTGCTCCTGACGAGCATGGACCGTGACGGCACGAGCGACGGCTACGACCTCGAGCTGACCCGTGCCGTGGCCGACGCGGTTGCGGTGCCGGTGATCGCCTCCGGCGGAGCCGGGGAGCTTCGGCATCTGGAGGAGGGCATCCTCGAAGGCGGCGCCGACGCCGTCCTGTGCGCCTCGATCTTTCACTACGGCACGCACACGATCCAAGAGGCCAAGCGGCAGCTCCACGGGGCGGGCGTCCCGGTCAGGTTCGACCGATGAGCGAAGCCGCGCCGGGCTTCGGCGGCGTGTTGGAGACGGTGCTCTACTACGAGCCGTCACAGCGGTCGCGGATGGAGCGCTTCTACTCCGAGATCCTCGCCCTGCGGACCGTCGCCCAATGGGACGACGGGACGGCCTACCGGGTTGGCGCCGGGGTCCTGCTGCTGTTCGACACGGAGAGGCTCGGCCAGCGAACCGAGCCTCACTCCCGTCACGGCGCGACGGGCGCCGGCCACGTCTGCCTGACCGCGGCGGCCGGAGAGTACGAGGACTGGAAGCGTCGCCTGGCCGATCACGAGGTAAAGATCGACCACGAAGCCACCTGGCCGGGTGGCGCGCGCTCGGTCTACTTCCGCGACCCCGCGAACAACCTGCTCGAGATCGCGGATCGTGACCTTTGGCCCCGGTGATGCGAGCGCCATGACGCCGCGCTCGGCGTGGGCCCTCGCGTTCATCATCTTGGTCGCCGCCTTGATCCGCTGGCTCACGCTGGGGCATCAGAGCTACGACCACGACGAGGCGGTCACCGCCGCTCGGGTGCTCCAGCCGAGCCTCGCTGGCACGTGGGACGCGGTCCGCCATGGGGAGCGAAGCCCGCCGCTGTACTACCTCTTGGCCTGGGGCTGGTCGAAGGTCTTCGGCACCGGGGCGGTGGGACTCCGCTCCCTCTCGGCGCTGTTCGGCACGCTGGCGGTTCCGCTCGCGTATCGCGCCGCCGTCGAGTTCGCCAGGCCGCGCGCCGGGCTCATCGCGGCCGCGTTCGTGGCTCTCAATCCGTACCTCGTCTGGTACTCGCAGGAGGCTCGCTCCTACGCCCTCTTCGTCCTGTTCTCCGCGGTGGCCCTCCTGTACTTCGCGCGCTCGGTGCGGGCCCCCTCCAGGACCTCGCTGACGCTGTGGGTGGTCGCCTCCGCGCTGGCCCTGCTCACCCATTACTTCGCCGCGTTCCTGATCGCCCCGCAGGCGGTTCTCCTGTTGCTGGCCGATCGGCGGCGACGCCGGACGATCGCCGCCGTGGCCGCGATTGCGGCGCTCGGCCTGGCGCTGATCCCGTTCGCTGTCACGCAGGAAGGCAGCGGTCGTCGAAACGGGTTCACGGAGCTTTCGGTGGCCGGGCGAGCGGGGGAGACCCTGCTGAACTACGTCGCCAGCGAGGAGCCGGCCCCGTTCTCCGGCAGTCGCTCAGTGGACCTGGTGCAGGTCGGCGCGGGAGCCGGCGGGGCGCTGCTGCTGATTCTCGCCGTCGGTCTCGTGGCAAGCCGTGGCTCGCGGGAGGAAAAGCGCGGGGCCCGGGCCGTCGGAGTGGCGGGGGGAGCCGCGATCGTCGTGCCGCTTCTCCTTGCCGTCGGCGGCATCGACTTCCTGAACCCGCGAAACCTCATAGGTTCGGTCGTTCCCTTGTTGGTCGTGGCCGCGCTGGGCTTCGGCGCCGAGCGCGCCGGCCGGACGGGAATCGCAGGGGCGCTCGCCGGATGCGTCCTCTTTTCCGGCGTGCTGGCCGCCGTCTACGCGAGCGCTCAGATGCAGCGACCGGATTGGCGAGGGGCAGCCCGGGCGATCGGCCCGGCCTCAGGGCCGCGCATCCTGGTCGTGCCTCATAACGGCGACGATCCGCTCGCGTACTACCTGGACGCCCGGAAGCTCAAGGCTTCTCACTTCCCGCGTGGCCTGCGCGTGCGGGAGATCGACGTCCTCAGCACGCGCTTCGAGATCACCCAGCCCGGACGCGGCTTCCGGCTCGTCCATCAGGAGGGCCTTGCCCCGCTCTTCGTGCTGCGGCGATTTCGCGCCGCTCACCCGCAGCGCGTTCAGGTGGACCAGGTCTCCGCCCATCGCATCCTGCAGGAGCGATCGTCGGCGCTCGTCGACGGCCTTGGCTGAGCGACCCCTGAGCCGCCGGAACGGCTTCAGTTGCCCTTCGATGAGCGGGAGCCCGATTTGGACCCCGCCGTCCCGTGGCGCTTCCCCCTGCCGCGATGGTGCTTGCCGCCATGCCGCGGCTCGGGCTTGAACGCGCGGACGGTGGACGTGCCGGTCAGATAGATCTTCTTGCCGTCGGAGATCACCGGGTTGTACTCGCCCTGGTCGTTGTAGAAGACCTTCTTGCCCGTGTTCACGTTGTAGCCGAAGGTGCCGATGTTTGGCCCGATCACCGAGACGTAGGCGGTCTCGTCGACAACGCTCGACGAGCCGAGCACGATCCCCCCGACGGACCGGTCCCAGCGCACCGCTCCCGTGCGAGCGTCGAGCGCGTAGAAGTGCTTGTCCTCCGAGCCGATGTAGACGGTCGGCGGCGAGTTCGGTGTCTTCGCCACCGCCGGGGACGAATAGACCTCCGCCCCCGTCGAGTGGCTCCAGGCAAGCTCCCCCGTCTTCTCCACGTAGCTGTACACGCGGCCGTCGAGCCCGCCGAGGTAGACGCGGCCCCAGGCGACCGCGGGGGTCGAATAGGCGCCGCCACCGCGGAGGAAGCCGCCGCCCTGGGTGTGTGCCGTCCACTTCACCTTCCCGTTCCCCGCATCCACCGCCCACACCTCACCGGCGTAGTTGTCGGCGAAGACGGTGCCCTTGTCGTACGCCAGCGCTCCCTTCACCGCCCCCCCGGTGTGGACCGTCCAGTCTGCCTTGCCCGTCTTGGCGTCGAGGGCGAAGATGTCGCCGGACTCGCTGCCGAAGATCACCTTCCCGCCGTGGATGAGCGGCGATGACTCGCTGCGTCCCGGGAGCGGATGGCGCCAGAGCACCTTGCTCCCGTGCGGGTGCGGCCGCAGCGCCACCGCTTGCTGGGGCTCGAGGTTGACGGCGAACAGGCGACCGCGCCAGTAGGCGGGCGACGATGCGTTCAGGGTGCCGACCTTGCGCTTCCACTCGACGTGGCCCGAGCCGGAGTTGAGTGCGTAGAACAGTCCGTCCTTGTCCATGAAATAGATCCTGCCCTTGACGACGATGGGCTGGAACTCGAGCAGCTTGCCGGCCTGGAAGCTCCAGAGGGACGAGCCGAAGGGAGGATCGAGGTGCTTTGCCGGCAGATAGCGGGTGCGCTCCTGATCGTGTCCGTACAGCGGCCAGTCGACGGTCTTCACCACCTGCTTCTGCTGGTCGAAGGCGGCATTGGGATTGGAGACGTCGCCGGGGCGCTTGAGCGCGAAATGGACGACGATGGCGATCGCCGCGACCACCACCAGGCCGGCGCCCCCCGCGACGGCAAGCCGACGCCGGGCGCTCCAGGAGCGCCAGATCTTGAGTGCACGAGCCATCCGCGAAGCCCGTCATGGTAGGGAACGCCTCCGAAGGCTCGGTAAACGCGCCAAGATGACTGCCCCACGGCCGAAGATCGACCCGTCGCTGCTCGGAGAGCGGCTGAGCGCGCTGCCTGGTCTCGACCCCGTGCGGGAGGCTGCCGCCGGGCTTCGCGCCTATCTGGTCGGGGGGTCGGTGCGGGATCTGCTGCTCGGACGCGAGCGCGCGGACATCGACGTCGCCGTGGAGGGCGACGCGGTAGATGAGCTGGCGCGGCGGCTAGGAGGAGACGCGCGAACCCACGAGCGGTTCGCCACGGCGACCGTGCGCGCGGACGGCCTGGAGATCGACCTCGCCGCGACCCGCGCCGAAACCTATGCTCGGCCGGGCGCCCTCCCGGAGATCAGCCCGGCGCCGCTCCTGGAGGACCTCGCCCGTCGCGACTTCACCGTGAACGCCATGGCCGTTCCGCTGTCGAGCCCGTCCGAGCTTGTCGATCCTCACGGCGGGCTCGGGGATCTCGAGCGGGGCGAGCTGCGCATCCTCCACGACGGATCGTTCGTGGACGACCCGACGCGCGCGCTTCGTGCCGCGCGGTACGCGGCCCGGTACGGGTTCACGCTCGAGCCCGCGACCGCCGAGCGTCTGCGCGAGGCGGACCTGAAGGCGGTGTCGCGGGATCGACGCGAGGCCGAGCTTCGCAAGCTGGCCGCGGAGCCCGAGGCCGCGAAGGCGTTCGCGCTCCTGTCCGACTGGGGGCTGCTGGCGATCGGGCCGGATGTCCCAGGGCTCATCGACGCGGTTTCACAGGTCGTCGGCGCACCTCCGTGGGCCGCGATCGCCGAGCGCGAGGAAGCGGTCCTGCGGGCGGCACTCGGGCGTGGGAACGAGGAAGCGGGCCGGCTCGCAGACGCGATGCCCGCCCGTCCGTCCGAGGGGGTGGCGCTCGCCCGCGGGCGCTCGGGCGCCGAGTTGGCGCTCGCCCGCGCCCTCGGCGCGGAATGGCTGGACCGCTACGTCTCCGACTGGCGCCAGGTCCGATTGGAGATCGACGGTGACGATCTGCTCGCCGAGGGAATTCCGGAGGGGCCGGCGATCGGCAGCGGCCTCGCCGAGGCGTTGAGGGCGAAGCTGGATGGCGAGGCGAGCGGTCCGGAGAAGGAGCTTCGGGTGGCGCTCCGGGCGGCGCGCGAGAGCCTCGGACCCTAGGGCTTACGAGCGGGTAGCTGCATTCGCTACTTTCGCCATCGTGACCGACCCGTTCCGCGACGACTACAGCTATCTGACCGAGCTGCCGGAGGAGCTCAGGGACAGGCGGCGGGAGGCGGCGGCGCGGCGGCGGTGGCGGCGCCGCCTCGCGATCCTCGGGCTGCTGGCGGTGGTTGGCGCGGTGGCGGCGCTCGTCGTCACGAGCATCGGTGGCGGCGGGGGCGGAGGCGGCGGGGAGAGGAAGCAGCCCTCGACCGCCCAACCCCAGGCGACGACGCCCACCTACCCGGCCGACTGGAAGCCGCACCCGGGACCCGTTCCGATCCTCGAGTACCACGCGATCCAGCCGCCTGTGGCCGGCGCGGCGTTTCCGCAGCTGTTCGTCCCACAGGCCGACTTCCAGCACCAGATGCAGTGGCTCAAGGACAACGGGTACGAGGCGGTGACTCTCGACCAGGTCGAGGCGGCCTGGTACCAGCAAGGTGAGCTTCCCCCGAAGCCGATCGTCGCCAGCTTCGACGACGGCTATCTGAGCCAGTACGTCGCCGCCTACCCGGAGCTGCAGCATCTCGGCTGGAAGGGAGTCATCAACCTGGTTGCCCAGGGGTCAGACCTTCCCGATGAGGACGTGAAGAGGATGCTCGACGCGGGTTGGGAGCTCGGCTCGCACACGATTACCCACCCCGACCTGACCACGCTCGACGCGGCTCAGCTCAAGCGGGAGGTGGCGGGGTCGCGCCAGATCCTCAAGCAGCGCTTCGGAGTCCCCGTGGACAACTTCTGTTACCCGGCGGGCTCCTACGACGACACCGTGATCTCCGCGGTTCGCGCGGCCGGCTACGTGGGCGCCGAGTCGGAGGTGCCCGGGATGGCGAGCGCGGCTAACCCGTACGTCCTCAACCGGATCGAGATCCAGCTCGACGACGGGCTGCAGGGCTTCATCAGCAAGCTCCGGGCAGCTGGGGCCGCATAGCCTTGCGCTGGCGGGAGCGAGACGGCGTCAAGTGGCTCGAGGCCGAGCTGCCGGGTGCACGCGCGGCATTCAGCGCTCGCCTTGGGGGCGTCAGTGATCCACCATTCGAGAGCCTGAACCTCGGCCGGCTCACCGGAGACCCAGGGGTCCCTGAGAACAGGCGGCGGCTGGCCGCCGCGGTCGGGGTGGACCCCGAGCTGGTCCTGATCGGGCGCCAGGTCCACGGCGGCGAGGTGATCCGGCATCAAGGACCGATGCGCGCCGGCGCTTTCGCCGAGTCCGCCCCCGGGCTGTCGGAGGCGGACGGGCAAGTTGCCGCGCGTGACGGACTCGTGCCCCTGGTCCTCGTCGCCGACTGCCTGCCGGTGGCCCTCGCCGGAGATGAAGCAGTGGCGATGATCCACTGCGGCTGGCGCGGGCTGGCGGCCGGAATCGTCCAGCGGGGGGTGGAGGCGGCCGCCGCGCGGGCGGCTGCCGTAGGGCCCGGCATCGGCCCATGCTGCTACGAGGTCGACGAGCCGGTGCTCGCAGCCTTCGAGGAGCTCGGGCCGGCGGTGGCGGAGAAGAGGATGCTCGACCTGCGGATGGTCGCGCGTCGTCTGCTCGAGCGCGCCGGGGTCGAGGAAATCGAGGTCTGCGAGCTCTGCACGAGCTGCAACCCGGACCTGTTCTTCTCGCACCGGCGCGACCACGGCCGCACTGGAAGACAGGCCGGCCTCGTCTGGGCTAGCGACGGGGGAGTTATTTGATGCCCGGGCTGATTCACGGCCTCGAGCCCGAGCGCATCCGGCGCAACCTCGAGCGGGCGCGGGAACGCGCCGGCCCATCGGTCGAGATCCTGGCTGCGACCAAGTACGTCCCGCCCGACGAGATGGGGGCGCTCGCGGAGGCCGGCGTGACCCTCGTCGGCGAGAACCGTCTGCAGGACCTCGAGGCCAAGCGCGAGCGGTGGGCCGACGCCTTCACGTGGGACTTCATCGGCAACCTCCAGAGCCGAAAGGTCAAGGGGATCGTGCCGCTCGTGCGCTTGATCCACTCGGTGGCGACCGATTCCGCGCTGTCGCAGCTGGAACGCCACGCGGCACCCGATACCGAGGTCCTCGTCGAGGTCAACGTCGCGGGCGACGCCGGCAAGGGAGGCGTGGCGCCGGAGGAGCTCGGCGAGTTCATCGCCCGCTGCCCGGTTCGCGTGGTCGGATTGATGACCATGCCGCCGTTCACCACCGACCCCGAGGCCTCGCGCCCCCTCTTCGCTCGCCTGACTGAGCTCGCCGCCGAGCATCGCCTGGAGCGCCTCTCGATGGGCACCAGCCAGGACTGGGAGGTGGCCCTCGAGGAGGGGGCGACGATCGTCAGGCTGGGGACCGACCTCTACAGGTGAGCGCTCCTACCGCGGGAACCGCAATAATCCGTACAGGAATAGGGATTGGAGAAGCGAACGTACGCTGAGCGATGGCCTTTCGCGACACATGGCACCGTGCCCTCGTCTACTTCGGGCTCGCCGAGGACCCCGAGTATCCCGAGCCGGATCTGTACGAGCCCGATACGGGGACGCAGGGCGACCTCTATGACGCGCCGGCGGCCCGGTCCGCCACGGTAAGCCCGATCCGCCGGCGCGGGCGCGCGCGAGACGAGATCGACGACATCTTCGCCGACGACGAGCCGGTGGCCGACTCGCGCACCCGCAGCCTGCGTCCCGTGGGCGGCAACGGGGGCGCCGACGTGCGCGTCCACCTGGTCACCCCCTTCAGCTTCAACGACGCGCAGGAGGTCGCCGACAAGTTCAAGCAGGAGGTCCCGGTCATCCTCAACCTGCAGACGACCGACTCCGAGCTCGCGAAACGCCTGATCGACTTCACCTCCGGCCTCACGTACGCCCTTGGCGGTGGAATGCAGAAGATCGCCGACAAGACGTTCCTGCTCACGCCGCGCAACGTCGAGGTGTCGGCGGAGGAGAAGGCGCGCCTCGTCGAGAAGGGCTTTTTCAACCAGAGCTGAGGAATAACGCCGCCGGCATCCTCCGCTTCCTGAATAACTCCGCCGGCATGCTCCGCTTTCGCGTCCGCTGCCGGCGGGTTAGGGCGCGTTACCGGGCGGCAGGTCGTACTCGCACAGCCGCGACTTCATCGCTAGCCCATACCCTTACCCAGCCATGAGGGGCGCGTGCTCATGAAGGTTGGGTTTGCCGGTTCCGGCAACATGGCCGCCGCGATGGCTCGCGGCTGGGCCGCCGGCGAGGGCGGGCCGGAGGCGATGCTGTTCTGCGATCTCGATGCTGATCGCGCGACGGCGGCCGCTGACGAGGTGGGAGGGGAGACCCGTGCGACGCTTCCGGAGCTGGCGAGGGGCTCCGACGTCGTGGTGCTCGCCGTCAAGCCCGGCGCGCTCTCGGATGTGGCCGAGGAGCTGGACGGGCAGGCACCGGCGCTGATCTCGATCCTCGCCGCGACGTCCACCACGAGGATCGCTGAGGCGTTTCCAGGGGTGCCGGCGCTCCGGTTGATGCCCAACCAGCCCGTCGAGGTTCGCCGGGGGGTGCTGTGCTACGTGGCCGCAGAGGGAATGCCGGAGGGGGTCCTCGCGAATCTGCTCGAGCTGCTCGAGCCGCTTGGAGAGCTGATCCCGCTGGAGGAGCACCTAATGGATCCCGCGATGGCGATCATGTCGAGCTCGCCCGCGTACATCGCGCTCGTGGCGGAGGCTCTGGCCCGCGGCGGGGAGCGGGAGGGGCTGGACCCGAAGCTCGCCGGGGAGCTGGTCGCCGGAGCACTGGCCGGTACCGCGGAGCTCTTGGGGAAGCGCGATCCAGCGACGATCCGCAGCGCCGTTGCATCGCCGGGTGGCGCCACGGAGGCCGGGCTCGCCCAGCTCGAGGGAGTCGTGGAAGATGCCTTCGTGAACGCCGTCAACGCATCCCTGGAGCGCTCCCGATGATGCCTGTGGGCGCGATCGGCCGCGGCACCATCGCCGACTACGTCGAGGCCGTGTTCATCGTCTACTTCATCCTGATCTTCATTCGGATCCTGCTCACCTGGGTGCCCCGCATCCCGTACAACCGCACCCTGCGGGCGGTAGTGGGATTCATCGAGGAGGTGACGGACCCCTACCTGAACGTGTTCCGGCGGGTGATCCCGCCCCTAGGCCGGGGCGGGTTCGCGCTCGACCTCAGCCCGATGCTGGCGATAATCCTCCTGTACGTCGTCGGGTCGATCGTGGTCGGCGTGATCCGCGGGTGAGCTGGCCCCGCCTGGGTGCATCCCTCGACGCTTGGCGCCGGGCGCTCATCGTGTGCGGTGCGGTGGTCCTCGTCGACCAGGCGTCAAAGGCGATCGTGGTCTCGTCGCTCGCCGTCGGCCAAAGCGAGACGTTGGTGCTCGGCTTCAAGCTCGCGAACACCCCGAACCCCGGCCTCGCGTTCGGGATCGGCAGCGGTCACGGCCTCGTGCTGGCGGTGACGGTCGCCGCGCTCGCTCTGGTCCTCGTCTGGTTCGCCCTCGACCCGGTGCGGCCCGGGTTGTGGCTTGCGGTCGGCCTCCTCGCCGGCGGCGCGCTGGGCAACCTGGCCGACAGGGTCCGCGCCGATGCCGTGACCGACTTCATCGATCCGCCGCTGTGGCCGACGTTCAACCTCGCCGACGTTGCGATCACGCTCGGGGCCGTTGCGCTCGTCCTGGTGTCCATCGGCGGGGAGCCTGGAGAGCAAGCAGGGCGAGATCAAGACCCGTGATGGCCGAGCCGCGCCTCGTTCACGCCGACGAGTGGCTCGCCGTGATCGACAAGCCGGCCGGGCTCATCGTCCATGCGGCGCCCGGGCATGCCGGCCGGACCCTGGTCGACGTGCTCGGCGACCTGCTCGCGGGCGGGACGGACCCGGTCCGTCCCGGGATCGTCCACCGGCTGGACAAGGACACCTCGGGGCTGATGATCGTCGCCCGCACCGACGAGGCCCATCGTCTGCTCGCCGCCCAGATCAAGGGGCGCGAGGTCCGAAGGACGTACCTGGCTCTGATCGAGGGGCATCCTCGTTCGCGCACCGGGGTGATAGACGCACCCCTGGGCCGGGACTATCGGGCGCCGGAGCGCAGGGCCGTCGGGGGCCGAGCCGCCCGGGAGGCACGCACGCGCTTCACCGTGCTCGAGCTCCTTAGAGAGGACTCGCTGGTGGAGGCGCGTCTGGAGACGGGCCGCACGCACCAGATCCGTGCCCACTTCGCGGCCATCGGACACCCGCTGGCGGGCGACCCGCGCTACGGTCATGCGGGTCGCCACGGCCTGTCCCGCCAGTTCCTGCACAGCGCCCGGCTCGGGTTCCGGCATCCACTGACCGGTGAGGACCTCGAATTCGAGTCCGGGCTGCCCTCGGATCTCCGGCGGGCCCTGGAGAGGGCGGGTGAGGCCGGATAGACTGGCCCGCTCGGTGCGACGGCTCATGATCACGACCGCGGTGCTGTTGCCGCTGGCCCTCGCGATCGCTTCCTGCGGGGGCTCCTCCTCCACGAGCCCCGAGTCGGCTCACGCCAGCGCCTGCAATGCGATGACGGACATTCAGGCGCAGATAAACCAGCTGCAGAGCTACACACGCAGCAAGGTCACATCCGACGACGTCAAGGGCAACCTCGACGCGATCGGAGCGGATCTCCAGACGATCGACGATTCGATTCCGGATCAGGCGCCCAGCCTGCAGAAGAAGCTCGAGGTGGCGGCCAAGGGCTTTCGCAACAAGCTGGGCGATTCGCTCACCGACGTGGAGGGTCAGACGAAGGCCGCGCAGAACAGCCCGAGAGGGCCACAGCAGGCGTTCACCCGGTTCGCCACGTTCTACATCCAGACCTTCGGGTTCGTCCCGTGCGGAGGCGCTAAGGGCTGAGGCCCTAGAATCCGGACGACCCGTAACCAACCCCGGCGGGGACGGAGGGGCCCTGCCCAGCCCAAGAAGCTGGGTCCCCTTGGTGCCGTCGGGAGAGCACGCCAACCGAGAAAAGGGAGCCCGATGTCCGAGCCTGGAATCAAGGAGCTGCTGGAAGCCGGCCTGCATTTCGGCCACCAGACGCGCCGCTGGGATCCCCGCATGCGCCCGTACATCTTCGGGGAGCGCGACGGGATCCACATCATCGACCTGCTGCAGACCGAGCACCTCCTGGCAGAGGCGACGAGGTTCGCCGCCGAGGTGGCGAGCAAGGGCGGAAGCATCGTGTTCGTGGGGACCAAGAAGCAGGCCCGCGACTCGATCAAGGAGTGGGCGGACCGCTGCGGGATGCCATACGTGAACCAGCGCTGGCTCGGCGGGCTGCTGACCAACTTCAACACGATGTCCGCCCGAATCGACCGGCTGCATGAGCTGACCGCCCTCCGCGATGAGGGACAGCTCGCGCTGTTGCCGACCAAGGAGCGGATGGCGCGCGAGTCGGAGCTGGCGAAGCTCGAGTACAACCTCGGCGGCGTGCGCGGGATGAAGCGGCTGCCGCAGGCGGCGCTGATCATCGACCTGAAGACCGAGGCGATCGCGGTGCGGGAGGCCGAGCGCCTGCGGATCCCGATCATCGGGCTCGTGGACTCCAACGTCGATCCCGTGCCGATCGACTTCCCGGTCCCGGGCAACGACGATTCGATCCGCTCCTGCAAGCTGGTGATCCAGACCATCGGCGAGGCGGTTTACGAGGCGGCGACGTCGTGGCGCGATGCGGAGGCCAAGCGCCACGCCGAGGAGGAGGAGCGACGTAGGCGCGAGGCCGAGGAGCGTGAGCGGCGCGAGGCCCAGGAGCGAGCGCGCCAGGAGGCACAGGAGGCGGCCGCCCGCCAGGCCGCGGAGGGCGCCGAGGCGCCGGCGGCGGGCGCCGGCGGCGCGGACGCGGGCGGATGAGCACCGAGGTCTCCGCGGGCGACGTCAAGGCCCTCCGCGAGCGCACCGGGGCGGGGATCATGGACTGCAAGGCGGCCCTCGCCGAGTCGGGCGGTGACCTCGACAAGGCAATCGAGATCCTGCGGATCAAGGGACAGGCCTCGGCCGCGAAGCGGAGCGGTCGGGCGACGAGCGAGGGGGTCGTGGCCTCCTACATCCATGCGACCGGCAAGGTCGGCGTCCTGGTCGAGGTCCAGTGCGAAACGGACTTCGTGGCCCGCAGCGACGAGTTTCAGGAATTCGCCCGCGAGGTCGCAATCCACATCGCCGGAGCCCACCCACCCCCGAGCTACGTCTCGGCCGACGAGATCCCGGAGGACGTCCGGGCCGCCGAGCAAGCGGTATTCGAGGCCAAGGCCCGCGAGGAGTACAAGCCCGCGGACATGAT